>CANFNX010000001.1 GCA_947448495.1 Bacteriovoracaceae bacterium
GGAAGAGAGAAACCCTGATTAACATACTTAAGCTCTCTCACAACTTAAAGACCAAATAATTGCCTATAAGTTATATTACATTCCACTTAAATGTTTTCGTCGCTTTATTGCCGACGATATCTTCAACAGTGACCTCTACTTCATGAGGCCCGAGAGGTAAAGACATGACTCCACGAGGCTTTTCCGGACTAAAATTTAAATTAAAGAGAAGCTTGCGACAAGAATAGTCTCCACAAGTCCCTTTCATATAAAAATCTTCAATAAAGTCGATATCATTTTTACCCGAGGGTAAATTCACAAAGGCCCAGACTAGCTTTTCTTCACCCTTGTCGATGCGATAGGAAATTTTATGAGGAGGGAGAATAAATTTTTTATGCATGACGAGGTCACTGGCCTCGACAAACAGAGCATGCTCCCCTGCCACCTGGCCTCCGTCAATCGGCTTATGGTTTTTTGCCAGACCAATACGATTAATCACTGGGGCCTGTGTATCCGCCAATGGTTCCATCATCAGGAAGGGATTAATATAGCGACCATCTTCGGCCACGACGAGTAAATGCAAATGATGATAGACTTCACCGAAACTCGACATCGGCCATTGAACAATATTACCTATGAGAGTGCCTTCGGAAATTTTCTCTCCATTCTGATAGGATCTTTTGATTTCTTCTGTGATCGATTCTTTTGAAATGTGATGATATTTCCAAACAAAGCCCTCTTCATCTAAGATGGCAACTTCCCAATAAAGTTCATTCCCATGAATATAGTTTTCAATATTAACGACTTTCCCGCCTGCAGCTGCGAATACGCTCTGCTCTTGTTGCCCCCTGATATCGAGACCGTCGTGCCAATAGGGAGAGCCAGAATAATCTTGATAAGACTGCATATTATGACCGATTGAGAGCAGAGCAAAAGGCCATGGATGGTGTTTTTGTTCCGTGAACTTCCCGAAGGCAAGTTTATCGGCTTTGGTTCTTACTACTTTTTCATGGGCCATAACATGAGTTGATAGGAGCATAAAAAATAATAGGTATCTCATAATATCCTTAAGATAAATAATTGTGAAAAACGGATGATGGGAATGTTTCAGAAAGCTTAAGACCGGCCTTGAGAAGCTTTTGTTTGTTTTTTAGATAATGAGCATCGACTTCATTATTGATGTAGAGGACTTCAGCAACAATTGGATTTTCTAATAATGTATCACTTAAGGCCGTGATCCATAAAATGCGATTATTTTTTAAAAACTGACGATTGTTTTCAGAGACGACAAGTCCAATCCCATCAAAAGAGATATCACTTACGCGAACCTTTAGCTCACTCCCCAACTCTCCAAAAGATCCTATTAAGGAAGATCTCAATGTGACTGTTTTCTCCTGCAGCGGTAAAAACTGATGACGAGGATTTGATCTCAGTTCAGGTGTTTTAATCAGCTCGGGGAAAGAAAAATGAAGGGCATTTTGGCCGACTCTAAATTCAGAAACCTTGAATACACTCATTCTATGTCCAAGTTTAACAAATACAGGTTTCGATTTTTCAATCTGAAATGAATCAGCATCGAAAATCACCTGTACTTCTCTGGCGATAAAATCGATTTCTAAATATTGAACAGGAATGACAGCTTTACTCGAGACGTGCGACTGCCATAGGATATTATCCTGAAGCATAGTGGATTTTTGTAAAATCCTGAGAATTTCCCGGTACTCCGTACTGGATCGGTAATTTTCCAAATTGATCATCCTTTAAGATTGCTAGATCTACTACAGATTGACAATCTTTGTCTCTTTACCCGACTGCGACGATCAAGTCATGTATCCCAAGCCCTCAAAAGTTCATTTGTGCCCTTAGGAATGGAAAATCGCCCCGCCTTCAATCCAAATTTTCGAAACTTATTCCTGGCATGTTCTTTGGTAATTGAAACTGGGGGCGAAATGAGAAAAAGTTTGATTATGTTTTTCCTAATGGGTGTCTTTCTCTTCGGATTTGGGATGGCCAGTCAGCAGATCTTAAATGCTCTTAATCCGTCAAACACTCAGGGCCAACCAGATACTCCCCTTTTAACCATGCCTTGATATCCAAAGCGATAGGAGAATGGTCATCTTGCAGTTCAGTTACCATGGCGTGCTTTTGATCCGCTGTAAGCTGATCAAGACCCAGCTTAAAAAAATCATCGCGATGATATAAAATAAATTGCGCAAGCTTGGGTGAGCACAATTCAAAGCAGCTCGCCTTAAATGATTCCTCTGGAGAGAGATTTTTCTCTATCGCCCACAACGAAGAAAGATAAACTAATTGCGAAAGATAAGGCTGATTCATGAGATTAAAACCAACCGCTTGAGTTGAGCGAAGCAACTTCGAGCTTCGCCCAGTAAAATACCGCAGCTTTAAAAATTTGCAGTTCCTTGGCCCATCATTAGCGTAAAGATTTTCCCAGATATAAGGCTTACGCCCCAGGAGGTCCGTGACTTCGGCCAGGTGTTCATCGGAAAGCTCTTCGGAAATAACCTTCGGTCCCGTCCAGCAAATATCCACCTGCTCGAGCATAGCATCTTTTAGACCTTCTACATAACCGGCCGGACGCTGACCAAAAACTTTATCGAGAATGGGATCATAGGTGTAATAACTAGGACAAAAAATAAGTCCTTTAGGAAAAAAACGAAGAGCGAGATTCACCACTTGAGTCTGCACATCCAAGAGTTTGTCAGTGCTTGGCATATCATCAAAAAAGAGACCGAGATAATCGATATTAAGATCAGAGAGAATTTGAAACCTTTTCTCTAAATGCGACCAATCATCAGGAGTGATGGTGCTCCCTAGCCCAAAGGGACTAAAGGCCACTCCAAATTTGAGGCTTTTTTGTTGGAATGAATCACGAAGATTTTTTAGTTCTTGGATATAAGTGTCTGACCAAACATCGCGCCAGGCCTTGCGCAAATTCGCGTCTCTTTTCGGGGCGTAGATGTAAAAGTCCCCACCATAGGTTTTAAGAAAGGAAGCAAATGAGACTCTCGCCTCATGACTCCAGGTGGGACCAAAAAAACCTTCTACAATACCAAGTTCACTCATGAACCTAGTTTAAACTTTTCTCTCTCAATAAGCAAAGCCCTGCATTGTGCAGGGCCTTGTGTGAGCGATGGAGCTGTTAATCTTTACCACCGGAAGTATGGGAACCGTCCTCAGTGTCTGCGACCTTAATCAAAGTTCCGCAGGCAATTGGGATTGAGACATGTTTAAGCTCGCCATTCATAGTGGCCACCGAATCAGGTAGCTGGGTATCTGAGGCCACACCATAAATAACAACCTGACGACCGGCCAGATCCAGTGCCGATTTGAGTTTGGTCATGCCAGCTTGTGGTGCAGGATTTTTACTCATGAGATCTTTCATCATTTCTAGCATCGAGACATTTTGGCGATAAAAATAATCACCCGAAAAATCGGCCGATGGGAAAGTTTCACTGGCCTCAATTTGTGTTTTCAAATCTGCATCAAGCGGAATGATCGCTGGACCATAGGAATTCATCCCTTCGACCGAGTCAATAATCCCATCCTTATTCGTGTCTGATGCAAGAGTCGGGCACTCATCAGCGATGTGAATATTCTGCATATGAGTCACCTGAGCGGCTGCTCCACCCACATGAACCTCAACTTGAAAGTCATCTCCTTTAACTCTCACCACGGCCTTTCCGGTAACATCACCACCGAGATGGCTATTCATCGAGATCAACGATGCCTCATAATGGCCAGTCGTAGCCTGAAGAGAATCTCGTAAGGGAACATTGGAACTCGACTTGTGATCTCCACAGGCCGTTAGAGATAAAAGACCAGCACCTAAAACAAGTGAACATACATTTTTCATTTAAAGAACCTCCGTGTTAAAACACGTTGGGCTCAAAGCAAGCTCAGGGCCAGATTTGAATTCCTGTGTTTTTCAGTGCTTTACGAGATGAGACATGAAAGATTGTCCCAAATGACTTGATGTGTGCCGGGAATTTTGTCCGATTCCCCCACCTAAAACCATTGACAGATAGGGCTAAAGCATCGAAACTAGTGAAAATTCTTTTGGAGACGTGCCCGAGTGGCCCAAGGGAGCAGTTTGCAAAACTGTAAAGCCGGCGGTTCAAATCCGCCCGTCTCCTCCAAATAAATAAGCCTCTGAAAGTGAAAACGATCAGAGGCTTTTTTATTTTGATTAATGACTCAATTCTATAAATAAGAAAAAGTCAGTTTATGGTTTTATAAAACGTTAGAATTCGTCTTCCGAAATCCATAATCAAGTGAGCAAGAATATCTAGCTCACTAATTCTTTAACTTAAATTTCAACTATCATTTATAAAACTAGGGCTTCTTATGTTCTTCGCTTTTTATGGCTGATAGCAAATGCCTTCTTTCCTTAGGGAACCAACCCAATCAGAATATTCATTAATTTTTTCAGTCAATTCTTTGGTTGTTTTATATGGAGATTGTAAGAATACATCGGTTTCAAAATTATCAAGGCGCTGTAGAGTTAATCTAATTTCTCTCTGAGTAACCTCTATTTTACATGCAGATTGAATATTTTTGTTAGCATCTGCAGAAAAAGAAACAGTTGCATTTAGTAGTATTAATCCCAGTACTAATATTTTCATTCAACAGATCTCCTCTAAAAACTAATGTTTTCAAAACATAGTTTATTAACATTTCCCTCGTTTTAAAGGACCATAAACTTCTTGCTCGATGTTTATACAACACAAGTTAATAATAAGTTGATTTGAGGAAACACTTTCAAAAAATCAGGAATTTTTTACAGCAGGGAAAACGATATTAACCGATTCTGACTAAGGCTTTTATCGATTGTAGGCACTTTATTAAAATCTAAGCTTCAACTATTTTTTTTGAAAAATTGCGCAGAGATAAATCTTAAGATTCAAAGATGAAAAATACAAGCGCATCGAAAGGAAGATACTGGCGTACAGTTCAGATCAATAGTAGTTTGCGAAATCTGATTTTAGAAATCAGAGCATGTGCCTCCGCAAATGTAGACCATGCCTAGGCAATAACGTGGTAAGTATTTTCGATAAAGGAAATAAACAATGAATCCAGTTACAATACCTTCAGTTGAAAAAATGATATACGTTATCCGTAGCCAGAAAGTTATGCTCGATTCAGATCTGGCCAAACTTTATGAAGTTCCGACAAAGGCCTTTAACCAAGCGGTTAGAAGGAACCTTGATCGATTTCCAGAAGATTTTATGTTTCAGCTTACAGATACTGAATTTGATGGATTGAAATTATTCTTAGGTACAACTGAGAGCTATGGTGGTCGTCGACATTTACCAAATGTTTTTACGGAATGCGGAGTAGCTATGCTTTCGAGTGTTCTAACAAGTGGTAGAGCAGCCCAAGTGAACATCTCCATCATGAGAACATTCATTAAACTGAGAAGCTTTTTAGCGATGGAATCTAGCTTGGCGGAACGAGTAGGAAAACTTGAAAAGAGCACAAACCACCTTTTCAAAGTGGTGTTTGAACGTCTGGATAGTCTTGAAGAAGAGCTACCCAACCACCCTAAAGATCGGAAAAGAATTGGTTTAAAGCCCAAAGTCGAGTAAACTAAAAAACTTGAGGTCACAAATTGTGACCTCAAGTTTTTAAAAATCTATTTTTCTTACTCTTTTGATATCGCATATTGAGATCTCAAACATCGCTCTGCTTCTTTGGCCCCATTATGAAGATGTTTATTTGGAAAAAATTTGTCCCGTCGCTAACTTGCAGAGGCCTACGCAAATGAGGCTTCAATCGAATCCAGCAAATAAACTGAAAGAACTAAAACTGATATCTGACAAGTACAAACAAGTTTAAGACTGCCGCATTGAAATGTGAGTCATATGAATTCACACCATCTGTATCTGATACATGAGTCGGAACGTTACCTGCAAGGTAGTTAACTTCGGGCTTAAGAAAAAATCCATTCTATAACCATTCATATGAAACAAATGCTTCTAACCCCATAATTTTTTTGCCAAAAACAGACCTATTATTGGCCGAAAGGTCGAAAAGTTAGAATTAAGGAATCCTTGATTGGAGGTCACAATCTCGCATCGTGAATTTTTCTTTCCTACTAACTTGCCCCATTTGTTAATTTGAATGAAATCTAGGAGGAGTTATGTTGAAAGTTTTATTTTGTGTACTGGTTCTTGGAAGTTCTTCCATTTATGCGCAGGTGATTAGCGGAGGAAATGGTGAGATAAAAGATCCCTTCGAGTTCAAAATTATGAGTAAGGCACCGAGTTCAAATTATGGTGACTCAACAGGAATTTTAACTGATAAAAACTCGATGACTTCAGACATCATTTGCTTGGATGACTTTTATAAAATTCTTTACCGTAACAAAAACGATGAGAGAAAAGATTTTAAATTTAGCAATACTGATAATTGCAGTGTTGTTCTTGCTTGCGTGAAAAGTCTTAAAAAAGGGGAATTTATCAAAATTCTCATAAATAGAGGAGATAACACAATTAAAGAAGTGGTTCTACCTGCATCCTGCTCAATCGATTCTTGGGCTTATGAAGGCGATATTGAGCAAAAGGTTAACGTCTAAAAATGGATTTAATCCATGAAATCGAAAACTTCTTTATGAAGATAAACACAGAATTAAAATTACTATCAGAATTTTTTGATCTTTCAGGGGCTTAACGCTGGAATTGACTCACGGCACGATTCTCTGTTATAATAAGAAATCTAATGATTTTAAACTTGTTTCTTATTTAAGATTTAATGAATAATTTTTACAAGGTAGCTAATTATGAACAATTCACATATTACAAAAGAAAATGAAGCCTTATTAAGTGGTTTATTAAAAAAAATTTACGACGCTGGTGGTGAGGCTGCACTAAAAGAATTTATAAGTAGCAAGGGAGAATCTTTCCCTCCCATGAAAGTTAGCAACAAGGAGCTTGAATTATTAAAAGGGGGCAAAGCGTCCAGTATTCTCAACGATTTTATGGCCGGCATGCAATCCAGGGGTATTAGCGACGGAAAACACTCTGGAAGTGTAGCCTATTTTATTGGTCTCGGCCTAGGTAATGCCATTAGTGGCCATGGTCACCTAGAATAATTTTTCCCTCGCTCATTGTTATTAAATATATAAATTCTAATAACATAAAAACAGTCCTTAACTTTTTCAAAATTTAAATTTTTGATTCGATTCTTTGAACTTCATTCTCATGTCATAATTTTTCCTTCCACTGGAAGGCCCAGTCCAATACGATGACCCTAACAAAAAAGATGATCGTATGATGCTAAGACGTTTCGTTTTAATTTTACTCAGTTTTCTCTCCGCACTCAGCGCCTTTGCCGGACAATTTGATAAGCTTACAGAGGCCCAAATCCAGGCCTTGCCTCAAGATAAATTAGAAAAGATCTATTTGAAGGAGAACTGTCCAAATCCAGAATGTGAATTTGGCTATGGAACTAGAAATAGTGCCAAACTCTCCAAGGCCCAGACCCTGGCCCTCTTTAACTACACTCTTGGCTATTTTGATACCCTCAATCCTGCTCTTTATGCTGAAAAGCTAACAAATGATCAGCTGGCACTCACAAGAGTTCTTGATTCAGCGCTGGCAAAACTCCCCTCACACAAAGTCACCGTCTACCGAGGAACATCTAAGAAGTTTAAGGCGAAAGTTGGCTCAGTTGTCGAGTTTAAGGCCTATACCAGCACTTCGACTGAAAGAGACGTTGCTGAAGGTTTTGTTCGCGATCGACTCATCATTTTAAAAGTTAAAACGGGCAAGGACATTCAAGACTACTCCAACGCCGGCAATGAAAGAGAGATTCTCCTTCCACGAGGTTCAAAGTTTAAAGTCGATGGAGTCACTTCTGAAGAACTCCTTATTGGTGAAGACCCATCAGACTTAAAGCGAGAAAAAGTTGAAGTCGTAACATTGAAAGAAATATAAAAAACAGCTGCACCCAAACCTTGGTCTTAAAGGCCAAGGTTTATTCTATTTACCGCCAATACCCCATTGAAAAGATGAACTCTAGTCTCAGCACTTTCGGCCATCATTCAGATGTAATAATTTTTTTTCCTACTGGAAGACCCCCTCACTTACTATCGCTCTAGAACAGTAACTACCCAACGGCCAGTGGCCAGGAGAATTTATGCATAAACTATTAATTGGACTTCTACTAATTAGCTCCGTTTCAGCTTTCGCAGGCTCACTGGAAGAATGTGCTTATGAGGCGACCACAAGGGCCCTAGAATCGGACAATGCTGGACTCCTCAGTAAGGATCTACTGGAACTTAAAATCCTAAACACAATTGAAGTAGATTGTCTTATGAGAGAAAAAACGACTATTCAGCGTCAATCCCACAATCCTTTTCTGGCCAAAGGAATTAAAAACGCCATCGCTGACTTTAAAAAAACACACAGGCCACAAGACGACATTCGAAACATCATTTCGGATCTCCTTTAAGAAAACGATTTAATTGATAGAATCTGGTCTTGGCCTTGATGGCCGAGGCCAGATGCCCCCTCGCCCTAATCAGATAACCCCATGAAATTCCTCTCAAATCCCAACTTTATTCAACATTCTCCTCCAATTGACAAAAATCAAGGTGCTCCCGGGTAGCGAGTGCTATTTCTACGCCCACAAACGCTTAACCAATTTTCAAACGGGAGACACACCATGAAAATGCTTATGATCATAATCACTCTGATGCTTAATCTGACTGCGTGGTCACAAACCACTCCACCCAAAACCACAATAGATACTGTAAAAGAAGTTTTCCTTAAAGGCAGTATTGATGGGGACAGTATGTTCATGGTTCTAGGGACTGCTGATGGCTTCAAGATGTCAAAAGACATGATGAAAGACGCCATCAACATGGAGGATCTCACAAAGCTTGGTGATGAAATTGATGATGTCAAAGACGCCGCTAAAGGTTTTCAAAATGTTCTCAAAAAGCCATGGAAGTCCTTAAAGAAAATACCAAAGGCCTACAAGGTTGATTTACAGAAAGCTCAAGACGCTTACTACAGTGCGGACACACAAATTTCAGGTGTTTTAAAATATAGTGGGTGGGCGGTATGGGCGCAAGTTGAAGGTGCTTACTACCTTGTGATTGAGGCGCCAGTGGTGATGGCGGCCCAAACCATCGGTCACTCTGTGGCAGTTGCCTGGGAAATCACTGCTCTTAGCTTACGAGTGACTTGGGATGTGATTAAACCGGCCTTTGCTTTTATCGCCTCTACTGCCGTAATGACTTATGCCACGCTTTCGTCAGGAATTGCGACCACGGCAACACTTATTGCCGCCGGTGGTGTCGCGGCCTTCAAAGGTGGAAAATGGTTAATTGTTGAAATGCCAAGCAAACTCTTCAAACCCGTCTCTGTTGAAATCGCCACCAACTATAATTACGACGAGCAAGAAAAACTGGCAGAAAAAGTGAAGTCATTTCTTGAAAATCACGGTGATGTTTTTGGAGATAAGGTATCTGTCGAATCAGATGTCAAAAAATACAAATCAGACTTTTCGATCACTTTTGAAAAAAACGGTATGAACGCTTTTGAATTAAGAACTGTTATTAAGAATAAAAAAGTTGATCTTAAACTCGAAGTAAAAAGGGCCTATTTAAAGGCGATGAGAGCTGAGAATCCAAGCTTAGGCCGTAAAGAAGTTAAAGAAAAATTGATGAATGAAATGAAAGAAATTCTCTCCCAAGTGGTTGAGCAGGCGTAAAACAACATCCCGCGAGCTAACCCTCGCGGGATTTTTTTATGATTCTATTCAACGTTTCAGGGCTGATTCCCAAAAAAGAGGCCACATGCAACTGAGGCAAGCGCTTTAACAAATGAGGAAAATTCTTGCAAAAGTTTTCATACCGCTCCTGAGCACTAAAAAGCAAAAGCTGCTCTTCCCTTTTGGTCTTAATAATAAAATTAAATTCCGCAATTCGACGACCGAGCTCCTGCCACCCAGGATGCCTCTGATAAAGATCTTGAATATTCTTATAATCCGTAACAAAAATTGATGAATCTTCTAGCGCCTGGATACTAAAATTTGACTGCTCACCAACGAGTATTGAAGTAAAGGACATAACGAGCTCATTTTCAACTTTAAAGGTTTGGTTAAATTCCTCACCTTCAAAGGTCGTGTAAAAATAACGAACAAGTCCTTTTTCTACAAAACCAAAATCCGTAGAGAAGTTTCCTGACAAAAGGAAGTAATCTCCCTTTTTGAAGTGCTTCAAATGAAAAAGAGACAGAAAAAAATCCCACTCTTTTTGCGGAAGAGTCGTGAGCTTCATCAGGTCTTGGATCACAATCTCTAGACTCATGCTTTTTTTACAACCTTATAAGTCCCTTGCTGAGAGGCAACCTCGAGTCCAGTTTTTTTCCGGTAGTTATAGATCAGTTTGCGGAGTCTGCCTTCAGTCTGTTCACTCAGCTCCTCTTGCCAGAGAAGATGAATCAATTCAGATTTTTTTAAAGAGCGATGCACTTGCTCAAAAATATAGGCAAGCTTATCGCCATCTGTTTTTAACGATTGAAAGTGTCCCCTATCCAACTCCAAGGACTCATCTGATCGGGCAAGGACCAGCGCCTCGGAGAAGAGATTCTTCTCCCCCGCGTAAGTAAATCCTGAGGTATAAAGATCCGGATGATGGTGGGCCAATTTCTCCCAGATTTTTTCGGCGTCTTTATGATCTCCCGCAATTAAGGCCTTCAACACTTCAACTTGCTGGGCCATCTCGGGAAAGTCCGCATAATCTTTAGAATAGAGATAAAGCGGCCGCTTTTTGACGATAAATTCAAAAAGGCTTTTCATGTAAGGATAATTAACTTTGGCAAGAAAGCCTGCACTGACTCGGTAGTTTTCCAGCACCTCTTCACACTCTTTAAATTCACCGTAAAAAAAATGATAATAAAATTTTAACACCAGCAGTGAAGGCCGGTAAAAGTCCACGAGCTCAGTTTTCTGCGATAAAATGCTCTCAAGTTTATCAATTCCACTTTCAAAATGGCTCTTATGAGAAGCATAAACGAGTAAGGCATGCTCTTTCATAAGATGCAAGGACTCATAAGAAGCAGTGAGTTTTTCTAACTCCCTGGCAACTGGATCAGCTTGAGAGAGCTGTCTCTTATTAGCATAAGCGAGAATGATCGCTGAGTAGACATGAATCAAAAAGAGATCAGATTCTGCCTCATGAAATTTTTTAACCGAAGCATAGAGATGCTCTAGACTGAATTCAAAGGCCCCATAATGGTTGTGAGTGCGGCCGAGAAGATAAAGTCTCACGCCTTCATAAAAAGCGTCAGGGGATTTGAAACTTTTAAGAATGTCAAAGAGCTCTTTTTTTTGATTTTTTTTATAAAGATGCGCGGCATGAAGTAATTTCTTTTCGTGCTGACTCCAGCTCCCTGTTCGGAAGCGATAAGTAAATTTTCGAGGGTCCTCGGTAAGTGCCAGGTAAGTTTCAAAAAAATAGTGATAGGATTCTTTAGTTGAAGCCATAGAGACTCACCACTTCTTCCAAAAGTGGTATTTTGCGAAGTCTTTCATCAAAAGAATGACAGACCATGGAACTTTCTTTGACCGACTTGTATTCTGCAAGAATTTGCTCTAAGACAGCGTGCTCTCTATCTCCACACAACATAGGTAATTTATCCGGAGATTTTTGAAGGACTGAGGAATATGACTTAATTTTCATGACTTCGAGGAATGCAAAAAAATCATCTAATTTTGAATAGTCTCTCTTCATTTCTAGCATAAAGAGTTTTTCAAGCCGCGTGACGGACTTCAAAGCATCCTGACAGCGTTCAACATTCGGATTGGTATCAGGTCCACCTGTATGGACTTGTGCCTCAACACAGTTCGCTGTTAATCCCAAGATGATGACAAAACACGGGGCAAGGTATTTCATAAGGAGCTTATCGGAAAAGTGGCTTAGAACTTGAGCATTTCAATTTTGACTTAGGACGACTGGAAATTGCATCAATTGAATCATTTATAGTTCTCAAGGCCCTGAATGGGAGATGACCTTTACTCAAGTTCTTTGATTTTTTTACCTAGTCGCTCTATTTCATTTTGAATATCAATTGGAAAATCTTTTTTATCCAGCTCACCCGATGTGATTCTTTTTTCCAAACGTTGCAAATCTTCTATCTTCTCATTCAGCTCATTTTTAAATTTAACTTTGCCAGCAGGATTCTCATTATAAAAGCTCACCTTGCGATCTAACTCTTTCGGAGCAAAGCTTCCAGAACTGACATCATCAGAAACTGTTTTGTAGTTGTCGATCAATCTTTTAGTATCGGCCCGCTCAGAACGCAGCTTATCTAATTCTTGGTCTATATTTTTCATCCCATTATTGAGATTGATGGCTTCATTTGATCGGGCCTCATCAAGGGCTTTCCCAGAGCGATTTCTAATATCTAAGAGATCTTGCTTTTGTTTTAAAAGCTTTTCCTCAAGTCTATCGAAAGCGGCTCCTTTTTCTTTAAGTGGTTTTTTACTGATCTCTCCTATTTCGGCTTCTATTTTTTCATACTTAGATGATGAATAAATGTCGTTAATCATTTTTTTATCATGAGCGAGATCAACTGCAACTGGAGCTTGGGTTGCGCTTGGAGATGCTGAAAGGCCAGGTGCATTTTTATAAGTCGCCTTAATCTCATTTAATTCTAGGGATTTTGGATACATAATTTCTACATACTCGAGCTGCTGATCAATCTCTTTTTTCATCTTTCTATATTTTGGATCAGAAACCATTTTCTTCATGCATTCGTCTTTCTGTAGCAACAAATTTCGATACTCATCTTTTAAATGAGACGCCTTATTTGGGTCCGCCTTATATTCATTCTTAAGTTTGCCCAAATCCGATTCGCTGTACTTAGGCTTAAACTCATCCACATTGACTTCGCCGAGAATGCGATTCTCTTTACTGGCCAAGTTTCTCACTTGCTCCCTTGCCACATCATCAGGAACTCCCAGTTTCTTTAATTCAGTCTGGAGGTCTACTAAATCACGCTTCTTGCCCATCAGAACTTCATCAACCGCACCATTATTATTCTTATGAACAGCGTACATCTTATCTAAAAGATCTTTTTGCTTATCAGCAGGTAATTTATTAAAGTTTGATTTTTCTTTGAAATCATTCCAAGCGTCTTTTTTGTGACCCTCGAGACCATCAAAGTAAGCTTTAGATTCATCCACCTTCCCAACATTTTTAAGCTCTTCGGCCTTCTCCATTTTTTCTGCGCCAGAGGCAATCTTTTCAACTGTTTTACTTCCGCCACCTGCGGCTTCATAACCTAATTGATAAGACTTCTCACTAATTCTATTCATGACTTCAAGAGGCTTTTTGATAACGGCTACTGGCCTTGATTCAAGAATTTTTGTCGCGATTTCTTGAGTTTTAATAAATGATTTAGTCGCCTTTAATTTTGAAAATGATTCTTTGGCGACATTGAACGACTCACGTAAAATGGCACGAGTTTTGGTACCAGCTTCCGCAATTTTTGTCAGGACAGAGAGTTTTTTTAATTTTTGTATATCATATAGGCCTTCAACGGCAGAAACGACTTTTTGGTATTTTCCGGATGCTTTTAGGCTGACGCGTAATGCGCGCAGTCCTTCAGCGGCTTTTTCACCTACTGCAGCTGCAGCTCCTGCTCCTGTCATAAAAGCACCGGCCTCAGCGAGAATTATCCCTCCGGCACGACAAAGCCCCTGCGCCAGAGCGCCACACCCGACGCAACCAAAGTCTTTGAGAGGCTCCATGCACTTTTTGTCTGGATTGAGATTATTTTCCCAACCTGAATCTTGGCAGAAGATATCTGACTTCACAAAATTTGTGATCAAATTCCAAATCCCACTTGCTTTCTCTTTCACCCATTCTAAAGGACTATGAGACGCATGATCTTTTTCAGCATTACTCATCTGATTAATGTGATTCTGCTTATCTGATGTTACATCCTCCACACCAGTGAGTTTATCCCACATCCAATTGGCGCCAGTTTTAATCATCCCCCAAATATCCTTCACCATACCAATGAGGTACTTCACCATCGCTGTTGCCAGCTGGGCCATGCAATTATTTTCTCGCGTAAGGCAATTTTGATTTTTTGGAGTTAGCCCTAAAAATGTCGCTGCTCCTCCAACAGTTGATGAAAGCAGCATACACCCCATTTCAGCACCACATTTCTTCGAATGTTCAACTTTCTCTTGGGGAGTGCAATCCATTTTTCCGGCAGCGTCGATGGCCTTGGCCGCCAAGTCATCATGCTCACTATTAGGCCCACAATGAGTTTTGAGATCATGATCAAGACTGGACTCTAATTTTGTTAGAACATCGCCTGATTTTTTGATCCGAGTCGCAAGAGCATGACAGAGTTTTTCTTTTTCTGGTTTTATAGGTGAAGTAAGACAACTGTGATCAAATTTATTTTTGTCTTCCTGGAGGTCCCCGAGCAGTGATTCAAAAGCACGGTTCTTATCCTCTTCATCACCATGAGCGAGCGCCTGCTGAGCTTCGGGCAAGTGAGTGGGCCGCAGATTAGGAACGTATTTTTCCATTTTCTGTTTAATCGCCGCACACATTCCACTTCCCATCTGTGAGCCATTTCCAGCATTACAAACTTCATTAATGGTTTGAGTGGCGTCCACAAATTCGCTATCGGATACTTGATCGACGATCTGGTCTAATTGCCGGTCTTCAGTTCTAAATTTATTCTCACACTGCTGGTAAGCTCCACTAACTTTAGAACCAGAAATATCGACACATAAATCAGTTCCAAACAGGGCCGGATTACAAAGCAATTGGCCTTCACCGGAACATTGATTGTAATTTTTGTAATTCTCATTCGCCTTACGAGGGTCAGTACAATATCGTTTCCCATTGATAGGACCGCCCAAGGTTGACGGCCAGCCACCATATAAACAGTCGTAAGAGGCGTCTGAGGCATAGGCATAGAAAAAATTCGGAGTTTTCATCTTCCAAACTGAACTAGTAAACTTTTGAAATTCATAGTCGCTTGATTCGGATTGGGATTTCAAAAATTCACGATAGATTTTTAAGACTTCTATGCGCTGTTCGCGGGGCAGTTCCGACAAACGAAAACTCTCAAGAACTTCGACCGCCATCACTTGGAGGGAGTTCAAAAATAGGAGGAAAAATAAGCACCATTTCATATCTCTTCATTTCGGCTAAAATACTAAAAATGATTAAATTTTTTGTGATTTTTTGCTTATTTAACTTGAAGCTCTTTGCTCAGACCCTAAAGCCTTGGTCTACCGAGGATGAAGGGATCAGGTTATCAACCATTTACCCCTCTTCACTGAGTTTTGATAAAAATCTTCTTGGCCTACCTAATGTTTGGACAAGCCCATTTGTGGAGGGCAAAGGCCGATCTTCCCTCAGTCTTACAATAACTCCTGCCTCGAGTTCAGGATGGAATGCAGAGCTTTTGAAAAAAACAGAAGCCGAATATCAGGATGGTAGAAAGAAATGGGCCAGTGAGAGAAATTATAAAATCATTTCTTTCCTCCCTTTATCAACTGCAAAAAATAAAAATGGCATTCCCATGCATACCGTAGGCCTTAACTATGAAATTAATGGTGTAGAGCAAATGGAAATCAGTATCTTTTTGGAAGTTAAAACAAAATTAGCTCATGCAAAATTTATAGGTCCAAAGTCATCAGATCAATGGAAGCAAATGAAAACAATTTTAGATGAACTTAAAATCATTCCTTAAAAGAAGAGATCATGAAAAAGAAATTAGTACCCGTCATCATTACGACCTTAACACTCATCTGTGTCTCAGTGCTCGTTTCGCTACCACGTAATTGGGAAGAAGCCATAATTGGTGCAACCTCGGAAACAGCTTTTATCATGCCAAAAGCGTTTTATAGATCCTATATCTCTCTCACTCATCCTTTTAAGGGTGATGATTATAATCAGCTCGGGCTCGCTCCATTACACTCTGCGATTGCTTCCTGCGCTGGTCATTTTCGGCATGATCCATATTGTCCAGAGCTCATTGAAAATATTCTTAAAAGTGGCGCCAAAGTAAATTCGCCTCTAA
Organism: Bacteriovoracaceae bacterium; assembly: GCA_947448495.1. GTDB lineage: Bacteria > Bdellovibrionota > Bacteriovoracia > Bacteriovoracales > Bacteriovoracaceae > Peredibacter. The sequence goes on from CANFNX010000001.1 coordinate 16,065, forward strand.
AAAACAAGCTTGGACTTTGTCCACTTCATCTCAGTGTTCTTCATAATGACCAAGACCTCTTTAATTTTCTCATCAAACACGGAGCCGACCCTGAAGCCAAAGCCGAGGGTGAAAAATTTAAGGATCAAAATGTGTATCAATTCGCCCAAAAACTAGAAAGTCCAAATTTTCTTAAGTAGTCGGAATGAAAATCTTCTCTATTTTAAATTTATGCGCTTTAATTTTTTATGCCTCAGATAGCTGCGCACTCACAAATTCGGTTGTTGAAGCTCTTGACTATCAAAAATCAGAAATTAAAAAAGCGATCGGAATTGAAGTGAAGATAGAGGTAAGAGGCGAAGAAACTCAACTTGCGCAATCTGATAGAAACCTCATCTATGCTATAAACCAAATCGGATCGAGTATACCCTACCTCTGTCACGATTACTTTAATAAACGTTGGTTTGAAAAAAATTTAAAAAATATTACTTTCCTCTTAGATAATGGTTCAAACATTGTGGACTTAAACTTTGAGGCAGGCAGTATTAAAGCTAAATTAAATCCTAACAAAGAAACGGTCGTTGCCGGAGTTCAAGAAATTGAAAATAAAATACGGCAGTGGATTCCTCGATTAGGACCAGGACCACTTTGGGGAAAAAATCATTTTGAGTATCTGCAGAAAGAATTTAAAACTTATTTAAAAAGAAATATTGAAGTCAATATCGACTGGAACAGTTTAGAAAATCACCCTTTTGAGTCTTCAGAAGCACTTGTCTCAATTGGTAAACAAGTTCTTGAAGCAATGACTCGATTGGGAACGACACCAGCCAAAATGAACTTCGTGAAGAAATTCCCGGAACGTATAGTGCTTAAAGTCGATTCATCGATAAAAGAAGTCTCTTACTCTTGGGATAAAGAATATCAAATGTTGATTAAGGCTTCGGGAACCTGGCTTTCATCAGAGGCCGGGAAATTTTATGTTTTACCCAACCAAGTTTTAGAAGACTTACTTTCTAAACCATAAATAGGAGTCCTATGAAAAAAATTCTTTTCTTTTCACTTTCTTTGCTTTTTTCACAACTCATTTTTGCTGATCCTAATATTGGCGGGGTAAAAATGGGAGCATCTACCGAAGAATTAATAAAAAATTTACATCCAAAATTTGAATGCAAACTGAATGAAGCTGGATCTACCAAGGAAACTTGTAGAATTAGTTATTGTAACAATATGGAAGATAAAAAATGCAATCTTTGGGGTCATTCAGCTTTGGGCATAGTACGCGTTTACGCAGCACTAGAAAATAAACAGCTTTATAAAATGATCGTTGATTTGGATTATCTAAACATGCGCCCAGACCAGGCGATAAAAGTCTTAGAAGGCATTGATAAAAATGTAGGTGCAAGCACAACCTGTCCATTGAAAGATTTTATAAAAGATCAGAAAGCAACGAACCCTAACATCCATTGTGAATGGAAATCCAAAGCAGATACACTATCACTCTATGTAGATGAAGGAAGGATGAAGCTCAAATTAGAAAAAAATAACTAAATCAAAGAATAATTTACACTCTTTTTCATAATTTTCACCCCGGCCCTTGAGATTGTATTATCTTAGGGGCCATGGGCCAGAAAGCGATCTTCTTCCTCCTTTTGTTTCATTGCTATAGCTGTTTTTCATCAACCTTGGTTGAAAAGGCCAATAATCTACTCAATGCCTTAAAGCCTGAATCAACCCATTATCAACATGGTGATCAGATTGTGCGTTGGGCGGATCAAGAACATGGTATCTCGGCCATTAGCCTAAGCGATTGCAGCGGATTTATGAATGCTCTTTTTCGCGAAACTTATGGATTTTCACATGAGATTTTTTTAACTTGGTCCGGAACCGAGCGGCCTTTGGCAAAAACCTATCATCAGTTAATAGAGACTCAGAATCAGTTTCAAAATATTGAAACTCTTAATGAGGTTCAGCCTGGTGATGTTGTTGCTGTTGAATACAGGGATGGAAGCGATGATACGGGACACGTGATGCTGGTGACGAGTTATCCTTTTGAGGTCAAATTGAATGAATGGAATGTTGAAATTATAGATTCCAGTAAAAGTGGTCATGGGAATACAGATTCTCGTTATGATCCTATCGAGCATCATTTTAGGGATGGACTTGGCAAGGGAACTCTCAGAATTTTTTCAAATGACCAAAAGAAAATTATTGGGCATGCCTGGAGTGATAGCATGAATTCAAAAAGACAAAATCAAGCGAACCGTCACATGGTGATCGGCCGATACGGTCATTGATAAGGTTAAGAAAAAACAAGAAAAACAAATTTACTCATGTTTCACTTCAATCTTACCTTCTGAAGTCTGATTGTAATATAACTCAGATTTACTTCATTGTTCAGTGTTTAGAGGGAAAACACTTCTCAATAATTTTTAAAAATCTTGTTCTAAATGCTTTCTTTTTAAATCTTAAATTCACAACGAAAGTGAGTTGATAAAAAAATTATGGTATCCATGGCCGAGGTAGCTCCCCCAAAAGCATAGGGGCAAAATGCAAGGGGTCTTGCGAAATTGGATGGATCAAAATTGATGAACTCAAAAAGAAATTAGTATTATTTAATGGCTAACAAGTCGAAGTGTTATTAAAATATTTCTTAATGAGTCATATCTTGAGTTTTCACACACTTTATAAAGGGGAGCTCCCGTGAATTATTTATATCTTTTTCTACTACTTTTTATCGCATCTTGTTCTTCATCCAGAAAAGGCGAAGTCATTTGCGATAAGCAAAGAGCTGTCATCGAAATAGGCACAAGCAGGATCAAAATGACTGTCGCCCAGGTGAATGTTTGCCAAAAAAAGATCGTAAAGATTCTTGCCTCTGAATCTGAGCCGGTCGCCTTTGATCATTACCACGATCTAACTCATGAAAGACTCAAGCTTTTAAGTCATAAATCAATGGACCAAGGGCTTGTGACTCTCGGACGATTCGCCAAGCAAATAGCTGCGCTCGGTATTAAAGACGAGAATATAAATGGTATTGCGACAGGTATTTTCCGCAAAGTCGATAACTCAAAAGCCTACCTTGAAAAAGTTCGTCAAGAAACAAATATCTCTTTTAAAGTTTTAAGCTCTTTGGAGGAAATTTCTTCGGCGATTGAAATCACGAAACTAACTCATCAGAAGCAAGATTTTATGGTATGGGATATCGGTGGAGAATCTATGCAGCTGGGTCTTGTTTCACCCGATGGTCGATCTGATTATCTGGTTGGTTTTGATGGATCACAAAAATTACGAAAGAAATTATTGTCCAAATTCAAATCGCTTCAAGACGGAATTGTTCATGAATCAGACTACCCTCGCCTTAGAAAAATGGTAGATGAAAATTACACCGGGATTAAACTTGATAGCATTAAAAATAAAATTCCAAAAACTGTTATTGGGCTTGGTGGAGTTCACAACAGGGCGATTCTTGAAACTCTTGTAAATTTGAATATGATTCCAAAAGAACAAAAAGAATTTTCATTGGGAGAAGTAAAAAATCTTCTCCACGTGTACCTGAACCAATCAAAAGCTGAGATTCAAGGGGCCTATGCTGAAAATCAAACTCTGAACCTTATTTTGGTTTCCACATTGATGGAAAAACTTAATATCCAAAAAGTGATTGTCAGCTCAAACAAGCCAGCTGACATCCTTCTTGTTGAAGGGCAAATTAATCCTTAAAAAAACTTAATTAGCCGAATGATTTGCTGATTGCTCTTTTGTGATTCGACTTCAAAAGCGCATTCAGCAAAATTTGGTGCTGAAAAATTGATCTTTGGATTCATTGAAAATCCAAATCTTTCTTTGGGAGCTCCCACCAAATTCGTATCGAGATGTTGATTATTATTGTGGTCTAAGAATGCCGCGAGAGCATAGCGCCCAGGTTTTAATTCTATCATCAATTCCATTTCATTAGCTTGGGCGTTCACAGGAACATATTTTTTAACAATCGCTTTTTGAGATCTTTCAGGAAAACTGTCAGGATCATCAAAAACGGCAATAGCAACTTGCCCTGACTCTCCCCCAAGATTAGATATTTTTAATTTCACAACTTCGGCCTGGGCAAAAATGGAGAAGATAAAAAAGCTAACATAGATCAGCTGACGCATAAAAAACCTCGCTTGCAGATAACTCTAGTGGCATTTTAAACTCCGTAGGAAAAAAAACTCCTCACTGTGAAAGAATAACAGTCCCGAGATTTCAGCCTCTTACGCCCTTTTGAGTCCCCTCTACCTACTCGAGATCATTGACATTATGTGACCGCCATCGTTCAATTCAAGCATCGAGAAAATACGTTTTCATTGGAGACTACATGAGAGTTGCGGCCCTTATATTTCTTTTTCTTTCAACCTCAATCTGGGCCAATGATTGCCTCTACCAAACTCAAGAGCGTCTTTGCGTTGGTCTCACTTGGGTGGAAGGTCCTTTCCTTGATGCTTACTCAAAAAACGTTGTGACCTTTCAAAACATTGATACAAAAGAATTCAAATCACCGTCTTCACCAGTGAAATTCTATGCCTGGATGAAAATGGGAACTCACGAGCATGGATCAAGACCAATCCAAACAAAAATGACTCAAGAGGGAGTTTATGAAAATTCTCAGATCTTTTTTATGGGTGGCATGATGGGAACCTGGGAGTTTAAGCTTAAAGTTGGAAATGAGGATGTCGTTCTTTTCAATCTTAGAAGTTAATCTGGTGCACCTGTGAAAATTTTATTTTTTATCCTTTTTGTCATCTCATCAGCTCTGCTTCAAGCTGCAGTTCCATCTCTCATCCAAGGAAAAATGGCGATTGATCAAAAATCTTTTGAACTAAATTTAGCTCAAACCGAGACGGCAACGGTGGTGGTATTCCTCTCTGCGACCTGTCCCTGTTCTGATAGCCACATTCCATATTTAAAAAAATTAAAAGCAGAATTTCCACAAATAGCCTTTGTTGGGATCCATTCCAATATGGATGAGGATGCAAAGACGACTGAAAATTACTTCAAAACTGTCAATCTCCCTTTCACTGTTATCCAAGATGACAAAGCAAAACTCGCAGACACCTTTAAGGCCTATAAAACGCCTCATGCCTTTATTATCTCAAAAGATCAAAAAATTCTCTACGAGGGTGGTGTGACAAGCTCGGCGAAAGCCCATGAAGCAAGCCATTTCTATCTTCGGGATGCTCTCCAAGATCTTACACATGGAAAAGAAATTAAAGTGAAAGAAGTTCGAACTCTGGGATGTATGATTTCAAGAGAAGAGAACACATGAAAGGTTTCATTCTTCTCCTTAGCTTATTATTGGGTTGTGCCAAACCTAATTATGTAAGTTCGGAGGCTGAAAGAGATCGCTATGCTCCTTCACAAAACGCCTGCCCCCTCTATTTTAGCGAAGAAAGACTTTGCCTTTCAATAAAGTGGTCGGTCTATCCAACGGAAGAAACACTGGGTGCTTTTACAATGACATTTTTTGCGGAAGAAAATCCTCAAAAACCCATCACCCCTCATCTCACTCCATTCGTTAAACTTTGGATGCCAAGTATGGGCCATGGCTCCTCACCCGTTGTGATCACGCAGACGGCAGAAGGAATGTACCTCGTAAGTGAAGTCTATTTTACTATGCTCGGGGCCTGGGAAATCAGATTCCAATTAAAAAACAATACCGATGTTATCGAAGAACAAATCCAAAAAATTAATCTCTAATTTTATATTTTCCATCCTTCTCATTTTGCTCTTAGATAAATCCTACGGAGCTTCTTGCTGTGGGGCGGGTTTCACCATTCCCTCCATCATCACGTCAGACGATAAGGCGCAACTTGCTGGGATCTACACCTATTCAAAAGTCCATGCAGACGTACTTCCCAATGGAACCTGGAGAGAGCGCAAACAGGACGATCATACGCAAATTTTTAAACTTGAAGGCGCCCATATTATCGAGGATAGATGGCAAGCAGGGCTCTCCATTCCTTTCCAAAAGCGCGAGAGGTCTGGTGCCATGGCCGATAGCTCGACCGGCTTTGGAGACATCACCGCCCAACTGGGTTACGAATATCTACCCGATTGGAACTATCACCCTTATCGCCCCAAGGGCATCGGGTATCTTTCTATGATTACACCCACTGGGCGATCCATTAATGAATCCAAGGACGGAACAGGAATTGATTCCCGTGGCAGAGGATTTTGGGGGCTTGGGCTCGGAACGATTCTCACCAAGAACTGGCGCCACTGGGATGCCAACGCCAATATCGAAGCTCATCAGTCATTTCCTAAGGTTGTTCATAATGCTCGCGTGAATGGCTCTCTTCATCCAGGTCGAGGAGGAAGCTTGGCCTTGGGGTCTGGATACAATTGGAAGTCATTTCGCTTGGGAGGACTTATAAATTGGATTTATGAAGATCCAATTAATGTCAAAGGAACTCCTGCCTCTTCAGGTAATCTTCAGCGCTATAGTAATGGAACGATGGTGTTGAGCTACTTATTAGAAAAAAATGCGACAGTTTCTTTGAGTTACACTGATCAAACCATCTTTGGTTCACCCAGCAATACCGTTTTGAGCAAATCCATCACGATGTTTTTTCAGCAGAGATGGGAGCGCTAGTTGTTCCTATGACAATCCAATTCATCCCATAGAGAAAAGAAGGGGCCACTGACATTGATCCAACCTTTGAGTCGCTGTGGTTGGTCGATGATATCTTGATTTTTAAAAGTCATTTCAATGGGAGAAAATTGACCGGGATAAAAATGATAGATTGTTTCATTGGCCTTTTTCTCGACAAACCCAGCATTCCCCATCGCCAGCACCTCGTGGTTTAGACTGAACCACATACTGGTTGAGGTATCTTGGGTCAGTGTGATGTCCACATCGTATTGGCGGACTTCACAACTGTAATCCTCTGAAATTGCAAAAGAGGAATGAGAAACTGAAAGGAATATGGCCAAAATTAAAATCTTCATAGTCAAAGAATACCAAATCGATCACTCCGTCACAATAGTTCCTGAAAAGTATTCCAAAACGGCACATCATAAATAATAACTATCACAATCATGCATTATTATTATTTTATTTGATAGACAACTCCGCCTAAAGTCTCTTTATGAACTTTGGAGGTTTAAATGAAATTCATGATCTTTACGCTCTCAATCGCCTTGTCGCAACCTTTAGTCGCCCAAACTCAGACCGTGCATCAAATTGACATTGCTTACCCCCACCATCAGGAACACTACACGGGATCGATTCGCACAACAGAATCCGAGCTGATGGAAAAACTAGTCACCAAGGCATCTACCATCTGTGGAAGTAAAGATCGTATCGAGATGATTGAAAACGTAGAAGCCAAATTTACTTTTTCAACAATCAACATTGATTCGGTTAACTTTCAAGGGAGCTATCCCCTTTCTTCGGTGACAGCGACTATTCATTGCCAATAAAAAGGCCCCTACTGGGGCCTTCACTATTTCGATTTCTTTTTGAAAAAATAAAAGACCGGAACTCCGGCCAGGATAAAGGCCAGTCCAATCATGGTGGATTTAGGAGAGGTGTAAACAGTGTTGATGAGCAGTAAAAGTCCCAAGATGATAAAAATCGCCGGCAGAACCGGATATCCCAGGGCCTTATAATCTCTCTTGAGATCCGGATGGCGCTTCCTCATGGTGAAAACAACTCCCGTCACCATGGCATAGAAAATCCATGCGGAGAAGACCACATAATCTGTTAACTGATCAAATGTACCTGAGAGGGCGAGCATTATTGAAACGGCAGCTTGAACCATGATTGAGGCCACTGGGACATTCGTTTTCTCATTCACACTGGCCAGTTGCTTGAAAAAAAGTCCATCAGCTGCCATGGCATAAGGAACTCTCGCCCCTGTCATGATTGAACCATTCATGGCGCCTAAAGCTGAAAAAACAAAAGCAACAGAAAGGATTCCCATACCAGATGAACCAAGAAATGTGAGCGCAGCTTTCGTGGCCACTGGTAATGCATCCGGAAACAGATTTGAATTGGAGTTTAAGATTTCTGAAAATGGCAAAGCATAAAAATAGGCCACATTGGCCAGTCCATAGATTCCAAGAATAATCAATAATCCAACACCAAAGGAGATGGGAATATTGCGCTGAGGATTTTTAATTTCTCCTGCCACCATAGAAAGATTATTCCACCCATCATAGGCCCAAAGGGCAGCAAGGACGGCTGATCCGAAAGCCGACCAACCAGCAAAGCCAGTCATTTCAGGAGATGATTCAGTTAAATGAGACCAACTCACCTCTTTAGAGAAGAAGAAAATGCCAAAACAGATACCTATAATCATAAAAAGTTTTAGCGCCGTCATGAAGGAGTTCAATTTCCCTCCAAAGGCAACACTCAAACAATTAAGAAGAGAAAAAATTGTGATGATAAGGACTGCAGTGACTTCTTTGCCTCCAAAGAGATCAAGATTCACACTTGCACTCATAAAAGTCACGGCCCCGACTGCATAAGCAGCAATAGAACCTGGAGACCCAATCCAGAATCGCATCCACCCAAACAAAAAGCCCCAAAGCTCTCCGTACCCATTTTTTAAATAGACATACTCTCCACCTGCATCTGGCATCATAGAGCCAAGTTCTGCGTAGGCCAGGGCACCAGTTAAAGAAAGAATTCCACCAACCACCCACGCCAAGAGGACCCACATAGGGCTTCCCAAGGTCTGAGACATCGTTGCAGTTTTCAAAAATACACCAGTCCCAATGATTGTACCAATAACAAGCAAAATGGAGTCAGTCAGAGTCAGTCCACGTACAAGTTTACTCATAGGATCCTTAAATAAGATTTCGTTCCTATAGAAGACCAGAGTGGCCGAGAAATTGTCAACCGAAGTGAAGGAAAATAAAAAGGGCACTCAGAGAGTGCCCTTAAAGTAATCTATCGAGTTAGAGATTAGGCTTCTCGGATAACGTATTTATCTTTCCCGTCATCCACCATTTCTTTAAGTTCTTTACCCACTTTAAAGAAAGGTACCTTTTTAGGGCTTACTTTAACCACTTTACCCGTTTTAGGATTTCTCCCTTCATAGGCCTTGTAGTTTCTGTTAGCAAAAGAACCGAAACCACGAATTTCAATTCTCTCATCATCAAAGAGGGCTTGAATCATGCTATCAAAGCAGATGTTCACAATCTTTTCTGCTTGATGGTGTGGAAGGTTCGCCTGTTTTTCAATTACGGCAATCAAATCAGCTTTCGTCATGTCCCACTCCTTCTCTATCGGGGTCTTGAGATTTATATGATTTTGAGAGCTTATCGGTCGTTATCAAAAATAATTTAGCCCCTGCCCCAAACTATCGGCAACCAAGCAAATCTAACATCGTCTTCCGCCCCCTCTAAGCTCCTGATATAAGGGGAATCCCGACAATCACCGTCTGCTAGATTTTGTAAAGAGTTAGAATAACTTAAGTAAAAGGCTCATCACATCGATAAGTCGTTGAGGAATAAGGAATATGCTCTCACGATTGGTTAACATTCAGCTAACGACACTTGGTCTTCTGATCATGTGTGCTCTCGCCAGCTCATGTCAGGACACTCTTCCGATGCGATCAACGATCTCGCCTGACTCTGGCATCACAACAGATACAACATGCCCTGATGGTGAAGTCAAAACAACTGCTGCGGACGGAACTGTGAGCTGTGTAGCCGCTCCTGCCACACGCCCAGACAATGCCGTAAAATTCCAGTCAAACTTTTGTGGATGTAAAGATGGTAAGGCCATTACATTTGGTAATTGCAGTAGTTTTTGCGCCAGCAAAAACACCGGTGGTGTCGCCATGTTTTATGCGAGCTTTAATCTGACTGAAGCCATCACACTGAATTCAACTCTTAAAAATTTAAACGGATGGTGTAATACAAATCTTCCGGCCGATACATCCAATCCCAAATGCGTTATTAAAGCCAGAGATGATGAGAACAATGAACTCATCCTAGATGTGGATGCCACTGGAGCCAATAATTCGATAAGTGCGAATATGGATAAGATTCCTGAGGATAAAACATTTGTGATCACTCTTGTAGAGGGAACTTCGGGCGTAAAATCTGATTCTATTCAAATTATTAAATACTCAAGTGACATTGCCATTTCAACTCTTGGTCCTTTGAAGAACGCTCCCATTACTCAATATAGCTGTATAAAGCGTCCCCCTTCAGTTGATCAAACAACCGGGGATATTTTTTACGATGTTGCCTTTCGTGTTCACTTTTACTTCTTACCAAGAATTCCCCCACAACCAATTCCAGCTGGATCGGATATTGTCTGTCATGACTTTTTAAACCCACTTTATGGGGCCATTGATGACATTTTGTACCCACGATTAGAGGAAATTCCAGGTATCTTTAATTTATGGGATACCACTGATCCACGTTTTTATGACAACAACAACAATGGTCATGATGACGTGAATGATTTAATTATTCAGAAGGCAAAATATTTTGGAGCATCAGGTATTCCTGCCTCGACAACATTTTTTGTAAAATTCACTGGCCTTAGCAGTCCTACGCCGACTAACACCAATACAACGACGACAACAACTACCACAACAACAGCTTCTGCCCAATCTATGGGATACTACATGTTTCCTTGGATCGATCAGACAACCTATCGCTCCTACTGCCTAAACAGCACCCATTACAATAGTACAAATCCTTTATTTAAAGCGATGAGGGACATTATTGGAGTGGATATGGAAGGTTTATATGTAGGGGCCAAGGCTCCTGAGACTGTTTTCGATAGATCGAACCAACCTTATCAGGCCCCAGATGATTATGTACTCATTAGGGAGACAGATTTAAAATCTGTTTGGTTTTACATGAAAAATGGAGTGCCGACAGTCCCTACGGAGGCCATTGTATCGACTGTGCCCGTCTACTTCTACTATCCCATCAATAAAGCTTCGCCTTTTGTAAAATCCTCTACCCAGAGAATTTATCAAGTGAAAAGCGCGGCGGAACTTTCCGGCCAAAACGTACAAAATGGAGGAGCAAGTGCTTCAGGCACAAACACATCCTATCCTCCTCATGATAGAAAAATCGGCTGTGTCCCTAAATTTTAAAGATGAGAATTGATAATCTTTAGGACGGGATCTAACTCAACTGAGAACATCAGATAAAACACAAAAATCGTAATCACGTTGAGGCACAAGCTTATCGCCAACTTCCAGCGGAAACGTCTAAAAAAAGGCCACTTGGGTTTAACCAGACGATGCTTAATGTAAAGTCCAATAAGAAAAATCAAAATAGCAATGTAAGCATAATCCTTTAAATCCTCTTTGCGCAAAAGCAAATCAAGCAGACTTAAAAACGCATTTTTATCACGCAAAAGATCCACTGCAATTTCAAGACAAACGGGAAAATGATCAAAGAGATCACCAATAAGATTTCCCTTAGTTTTCAGCTTCAACATGGCCTTCACTTCGTCACGCGGAACTCCACTTAGAAGGCCATCTTTAAAAGTCTCTTTCAACAACTTAATAAATTTCTCATCAAGTAAAGTAATTGCTGAAAGCTGACCTTTTGTAAGCTTTTGCATTTCAGAAATCGGATTCAGGGGTTCTCTTAAGGGATCAACGGATTTATCGATTTGTTTAAATTGAGAGCGCTGCTTTTCTTGTACTCTTTTTAATTCCTCTAAATCCCGTTGGTCTTCCTCTTCCGGGGTTAATGGCCGTCCCTCTTCGGTGATGGAGGATTCGGCCGATTGAGTTTCTACAGGAGTAGATTCTGGAGACGCCTGGGTCTGGGAAGCTGAGACTTCTGTGGTCTCTGTATTCTTGATGATAACCTTTCCTCCATTGGGAGTTAAAGGTTGCTTTTCTAAATCACCCTGGCAGAAACCAGGGTGAGATTGAATAAGAAAAAAAAATAAAAGGAGAAACTTAGGCATGTTTTTTCGAAAACTTCTCAGTGAAAACAGTCATTGGGACAGCGATAAAAATAGTTGAATAAACACCCAAGACTACACCAATGGTCATCGCAAAAAAGAAGTCATGAATCACACTTCCGCCCCAAAAGAGCATAACGAGTGAAACACCTAACACAGTTAAAGATGTAATGATTGTACGAGACATCGTTTCATTCAAAGCACGATTCATGATTTCAAAACTTGAAAGCCCCGGATTCGCATTTTCGATCTCACGTACACGGTCATAAATAACGACCGTATCATTCACTGAGTAACCAATGATTGCTAAAAGTGCAGCGACGATTTGAAGTGAGAACTCTTTCTGAGTCAGAATAAAAGCACCAATAATAATCGTCACGTCATGAATAAGCGCGGCGATCGCACCTGGGGCAAACTTATAGTCAAACCTAAGCGCCAGATAAATCATAATCGCCAAAATCGCCCAAGCTAAAGCTTGAAAAGCAGAGACTCTAAGCTGAGCTCCTGCCTTTGGACCCACGATATCATTTTTGAGGATTTCAAAACTTCCTGCACCGTATTTTTCCGTAAGAACGCTACTGACTTGAGAAGAGATAACGTTTAAATCACCTTTATCTGTTTCAAGTTTTAATAAAAACTCATGTTGTGCTTCATCGCCAATGCTCTGTAATTGAGACATCGGAACTTTTTTCTCATCCATAAGAGTTCTTAATTCAGAGAGGCCAACGTTTTGATTAATCTTTACCTGAATTTCTACCCCACCTCGAAAATCAACACCGTAATTGAGTCCTTTAGTGAAGAACATAACTACTGTTCCTACAATGAGGGCGAGGGATAATAAACCTGCAACTTTGAATTTTCCAACGTAATCAATATTTTTCATACTCATCATTCCTTCGATTAAATACTTAAGCTCTTCTTCGCACCCTTACCCACATACAACTCAAAGAGGATGTGGCTGACGAAGTAAGATGTATAAACGGTAGTGGCGATACCAATTAAAAGTGTCACAGCAAAACCACGAACAGGACCAGTACCGAAATTAAGTAAGCAAATACCTGCGAGAGCAGTCGTGATGTTGGCATCTGCGATGGCCCAGAAAGCTTTTTCAAAACCGATTCGAACAGCTTCTTGAGGTGAAATCCCAGCACGAATCTCTTCACGAATTCTCTCGTAGATCAAAATGTTACCATCAACCGCCATCCCGACAGTCAAAGCAATACCAGCAATCCCTGGTAATGAAAGAGTTGCACCGATAGCAATCAGGAATGAAAGCGTGAAAAGAACGTTCAAAATGATAGTCACAGTCGCGATGAGACCAGAGAGCTTATAGTAAAAGCACATGAACGCCAATACTAGGAACGATCCAATAAGTGCTGCCATCTGAGCTTTCTCAATAGCATCAGCACCTAGTGAAGGACCAACCACACGTTGCTCTTCAAAAACGAGTTCAACAGGAAGGGCACCCGCTCTCAGAACCAAGGCCAAGTCACGAGCTTCTTGCATGACCGCATTATAGTCGCCTGCACCCAAAGTAATTTGGGCCGACCCACCAGCAATTCGAGATTGAACAACAGGAGCCGAATAAACGTTACCATCAAGAACAATCGCTAAACGCTTACCAATGTGTGATCCCGTAATTTCTTCAAAAATCTTTGCACCATTGGCCTTAAATTCTAAAGCAACATAGGGACGGTTTTGCTCTTGGTCCATACGAACAAAAGCTTCTTGAAGCTCTTCACCCGTAAGTGAAGCCGCAGTATCCACGAGGTAAGGATCCATTCTCGTAATTTCATTGGTATTTTTGTTTGTTTCTTTTGAGAACGAAATCTCATAGCCCTTCGGTAGGTCAGCGGCGAGAGTTTCATTTACTTTTCTTACGTACTCAGAAAAACGTGTCCCTTTTGTAAACTCAATACCAGCTTTTTTTACTTTATCCATCCAATCAACAAGATTGGCCGCAGGAACCTCATCATTTACAAACTTGAATTCAAGCTTTGCCGTTTTACCGATTAATTCTTTCGCGCGATCAATATCTTTTACACCTGGTAATTGAACCACAATGCGATCCGTACCTTGAGAGACGATTTCCGGCTCTGTGACACCAAATTCATCAATACGGTTGCGAATGACTTCAATCGATTTTGACAGGGCAGTGTCCTCAACTTCTTTAATGAGATCACGACCTAGTCCATAAGTCAGAACACCTTTATCATCACCAGTGAGTCTGAGAGTATTCCCAAAATACTTTGAGATTAATTCTTTGGCCTTTACCGTGTCTGCCGGATTGGTCAAAATGATAGAATGCTTTGGATCTTTAACATCAGCGACAATCAAGTCACCTAATTTGATCTCAATGTTTTCATCCTTAAGAAGGTTTTGCATTTTGCGGGCACTGCCTACAATCTCGTCACGATAAACCTTATTAAAATCAATTCCCAATACCATATAGAGTCCACCTTGGAGATCGAGTCCAAGATTGATCTTAGTCTTGAGAGGAAAAGCACTCTTTTCACTGAGTTTTAAGAAGGTCGGCGTGACCGACATGAAAGCAGCAACTGTTAGTGCTGCTAATAAACTAAAACGAATCCACCATCCCCTGGCCATTGTGATCTCCATATCTTAAGAGGGTTTTAAATAAGTAAATGTATTCGGAAAATTCTAAACAATTTAAAGAGGTTGAGCAATCAGAAGAAAGGGGCGCGAAGCCCCTTTATTTAAGAATGAGTATCTTGTTTGTTAGAAGGGAGGACTTCGACCCCATCGGTCGCAGGATGCTGAGCAGCATCAGACAATTTAGGAGTATCATGAACCTCATGCTTCACTTCATTGACCGTATCTTGCATCTGGTCAGAGAAGCCCTTAGCAGCATTTTGGAACTCTCGAATGCCCTTCCCTAATCCTTTGGCAAGTTCAGGTAACTTTTTTGGCCCGATAAAAATCAAAGCAATTAAAAAGACGAGTACAAGCTCACCAAAGCCTAAACCAAACACAGCTTACTTCTTGTCAGTAGCAAAAATGCTAGCTGCAGAACCACCGATTTGAGACTTGAGAATTTTAAGCTTTCCCCCATTTTCAATTTCTAGCGTAACAGCTTTTTCAGCAATGGCAGTAACTTTCCCTAGGATGCCAGACTTCGTATAAATCTCATCTCCATGAGCAAGTTTGTTGATAAAGTTTTGCTCTTCTTCCATACGCTTTTTCTGAGGACGAATCATAAGGAAGTACATAACTAAAAAGATTAGAACGAAAGGAATGAATGACATAAATGGTGATTGAGCAGTTGCAGCCGATGCAGCTGCTGTTGCTGCTTCAGCATGAGCAGATGAAATAAGTAGATCTAGCATAATTTATCCTTTGTTAATCCCAACGATGAGAAGTGTAATCGTTATAAAATTTTAGGTAATATCCGTCAAATTCACATTGAAAAATCGACTCCCGGGCCTTTCTCACCATCTCTAAATAAAAGTTGATGTTGTGATAGGTGATTAACTGCCCGGCCAGGTACTCCCCCACATTGAATAAATGCCTGATGTAGGCCCGAGAGTATCTGGTACAAACTCGGCAGGAACATTCAGGATCGGGCGGGAGCGAGTCCTCGAGGAAGCGTGCTTTTTTAATATTTAAAGGGCCATGAGTTGTGAGAAACTGACCATTGCGAGCATTTCTGGTTGGAAGCACGCAGTCAAACATATCAAGGCCGGCCTTAATCCCATTTAATACATCCAGCGGTTTCCCCACACCCATCAAGTAGCGTGGCTTTTCTTTAGGCATAGTGGGGACGAATTTATCACAAAATTCCACCATTTCTTCATTCTTTTCCCCAACGGAAAGACCACCTAGGGCATAACCATCAAAACCTAATTCAATCAGGCCCTGCATACTTTCAGTACGTAAATCAAAATGAAGTCCGCCCTGAATAATACCAAAAAGATGTTGGTGCTCTTTAAGCTCAATCGTTTTACAGCGTTTGGCCCACCGGTGAGTGAGCTCCATGCTGGTTCGAAGAGTTTCCTTGGTTGCCGGCAGTTTTGGACATTCATCGAATGCCATCACAATATCAGACCCAAGTGCGCGCTGAATCTGCATGGATTTTTCAGGAGTGATTAAATGACGAGATCCATCGATGTGAGACTGAAAAGTGACGCCTTCTTCAGTCAGTTTATTAATATCTGAGAGTGAAAAAACTTGATAACCACCCGAGTCCGTCAGAATGGGACGAGGCCAGCTCATAAATTTATGAAGACCACCCATCTTTTCAATCAATTCATGTCCAGGTTTTAGATAAAGATGATAGGTATTCCCAAGAATAATTTGAGCGTTCAGAGATTCGAGGTCTTCCTGCCAGAGTGTTTTGACCGATGCACGGGTCCCAACGGGCATAAAGATCGGAGTTTCAATCACTCCATGAGAAGTATAAATACGGCCGGCACGGGCCTGTCCAGATTGAGCTTCAAGTTGAAAAAATGTCATGCTTATCTTTAAATGATTTAGACCGAACTTTCAATAAAACAACGGTATGAAACTGAAGTTTTATCAGCACTCATGATCTTCATGTCTCGCTCATTACCCTTAGACTGAATTTTTAATATCAACTGCTCTGGGCCCTTCATGGTAATCCAGCGTCCATTATTTGTGGAGAAACTAAAATCGAGTTCATTAAGATCATCTTCTGCACTTGAAAAACTTGCTCCTGACCTAAGATCATCGGCATCTGGAATCAAAAGCATCAGTTTATCAGATATTCTTTCACCAGTGATGACTTGATAGCACTGGAAGTGGTAACTCGCAAAAGTTGAAAAAGAGAACACAAGGGAGATGAGAACGAAAATTTTTTTATGCATAAAACCTTAAAGGGGATGAATGAATCATCCCCTACTTAATCAAAAACTAAAAATTATCCGCCAATTTTCTCATCGATACATTTTGTAGTGAACTCTAAAAAGCTGATTTCGTGATCAATAACAACGTTTTCAAGTTCAAGAACATCACTGTCTAATTCTAATTGCTGAATTTTATCTTTTTTATTTGTTCTCTTTGCTAATTTAGAAGCGACTTCCTCTCTCACCATTTTTAGTTCATTTTGCTTAACATTCGACATCAGTTTACTCATAAGTTGAATATCATTTATCGACAATTCATTACACTTTAGGTTTCCCCATTCAACTGTTGCAAATGCATTAACTGAAGAAAGAACGATTAGAGAAGCGATAATTTTTTTCATGATGATCTCCGTATTGATTGTTAAATAAAAGGAAATATTTTTGGAGATCATAGCGGAGATTATTTTATTTCTCAGTGCCTTTGAAAAAGTTATGAGGGTGAATAAAAAAGTGTAAAGAAATTAGACAGTGATTTCAAAAAATGGACGCTCTTTCTGAGGACTCAGTTCCATTCCAACGACCCATTAACCGAGATAAAGCTTTTGAATGCTCCAAGTTATTGAAAATCAGTCGTTTTATTACCCTCCAATGATTTATTCCCACACCCCAATGAAGGTAACTTTGGCATCATGTATGCACTATGAAGAGTATGAAATCTTTTGGTTTGTTTTGCCTTGGACTCTTTTGCCTGTGGCCCGTATCGGGTCGCTCCAAAGCATTGCCAAATCATAAGCAGTGTTTTTCAAATCATATTCAACAGGCCTTGCAGATCAATTCAAAGCGCAAAAAACTTTACCACAAGCTTAGCCACGGGCAATCAGATCTCATTTATACAGAATTAATGACGATGGAAAGGCTCACCCTCAAATTGGCCAGGTGGATCGATCAAAGGGCAGAGGTTTATCACAATCATGGAATGAATCTTTTTTGCTCTGAATTCTTACCCATGCAAGAAAAAGATCTAGATACTAGTATCCCTGAAAATCCAGGGAGAGAATTTGACTGGAAAAAATATCAGCGTCCCCTGACTCGAGCACTTAAGGCCAATCACTTTGATGAAGTTCGTCGTCTCTCCCTTGACGCCCTCGTCGAGTTAAAAGATGGCCCGCAATTTCATTGTCTCTCTCGCCATTTTTTTGAATCCATTTATCGCTTTGCCTATTTTGCTCCAAAAAGAATGACTGAGGCCAAGGCACTTCATCTTAAATCACCAAAAAAAATGCTGAAGCAAATTATTCAAGGACACATTTTAGGTCTATGGTTTGTAAATCACATTGATAAGAAAGCAATGCCTTTGCAAATGCAGGGAATTCCCATGCTTTGTCATGAATTACCTGAATTATTAAATGACATAAAACTTGATGAACTGAGAGCTCTTAAAGAGCAATAGGATCTTGTATGGCAAAAATTAGTGTTTATCTCAATTCAAATTCCTCTCAGGGGGATTCAAGCTTTAGAGCTGAAGAGCTAAAAAAGTTTTTCTTTCGCCATGAGATGCAAGTAAAAAGTCCTCGCTCTATTGAAGAGCTTAATCAACAACTTCACGATGATGTTCAAAATGGAACACAATATGTCTTTGCCGCAGGTGGAGATGGAACGATGAATGCTGTTTCTCAAAGCCTCGTCGACAAAAATATAAAATTAATGATTCTGCCCGCCGGTACGGCCAATGATTTCGCAAAGGAACTAGGACTAACCAATAATTTAAAAAAAATCACACAGATATTTAATGCCCAAACCACAAAAAAAATCGACGCCATCAACGTCAATGGCCGCTTCATGATGACCAATGGAGGCATCGGGATGGCATGCGAAGTCGCCGCCACTGTTGATCGGATGAGAAAACAAAGTTTACTCTTTAAGAAAATGATGAAAACGATTGGCAAAGAGACTTATTCACTAGTCTATGCGCAGAAGATGTTAACCAAGCCTTATCACGCCAGAAGAGTTTTCATACAATCAAAAGACTCACCTCTTTTAGATCCAAGAGTCTCGACTCCCATGATCCTTATTAACAACCAAGAGTTTATTGGTGGGAAATTTCAAGTCGCTCCTAAAACACTTAATGATGATGGAAAATTTAATGTGACAATCTTTTTGCATCAGAATCGCATGGACTTTTTGAAATGCACATTGATGATGATGCAAGGAAAGTGTCCCACAGACGATAAAAATCTCATCAGTTTTGAAACGGATGACCTCAGCTTGCTTTCATTAGACGACAAACCACTTACATTTTTTGGGGATGGTGAAATCTTCCCTGAACAAAAAGAGATGCATATTTCTATTCGTCCGCAGGCCCTTGAGGTTTGTTCTTACAAGGGCGAATCGATGCTCTGTGCAAGTCACTCTCTAGACAAAATTGATATGATCCAATGAATATTCTCATCATCGGTGGGACTGGTTTTATCGGTCAGCGTTTAGTCAGACGCCTTCATCAAGAAGGCCAGAAGATTTTTCTCTTGGTTCGACCGAAAAGTATTGAAAAGGCAAAAAGACTTTTTGCAGATCTTTCAGACATCACATTTCTGCGTGGAGATATTGAAAACACGGATCTACTTGCAGATGTAGGGCAAACAGGAAAAGTTTCAGATCAAATAGATTGCCTCATACATCTCGCGGCCGTTTACCAACTTGATATATCCCCATCAGAGGCCTATATTCAGAATGTCGTCGGGACTCAAAACGTCCTCAAGTTCATAACCCGCTTAAAAAATCTTCGCTACTTTCATTACTTTAGTACTTATGCAGTCAATCAGGTTCTTTCAGGACAGGTCAAAGAATCTGATCTTATTCCAGAGAGCTCTCATTTTTTTGATGAATACGCCCGAAGTAAAAACCAAGCCGAGCACCTGGTGCGGGAACTCACTCCCAAATCTATTTACACTATCATCCATCGACCTGGTATTGTGGTGGGAGATTCCGTCACTGGGGAGCGTGATAAGGATGATGGTCCTTATTATTTTTTTAACTTCATTCAAAAAATTAAATCACTCGGTAAAATTTCAGAAAAACTGAAAGTACTGCCACTACCTGTTGAGTCGAATTCTCTGATGCCAGTTATCCCCGTCAACACTTTAATTGAGTGGTCCACACAGATTATTTTAACACCAGTGGAGAGGCCTATCACTTGCTATCATCTCGTCCCTAAGCAGGAGATTAAGACAAAAGATTTTCTCCAACTTTCTATAGATCTGTTAAACTCTCCCTTAAAGATTGTTGGCATTTCAGTGAGCGGAATGTTCCCACCCATCTTTAAGTTGTTACGACTTCCAGAGCAATTAGTCTTTTACATGAAAAGTCGTGCTCGATTGGATCGCTCTCAGCTTGAAGCGGACTATCCCGAACTTACTGGTCCTGATTATAAAGAGTATCTGCCGAATTTAATAAAGGCATTTTTGGCCAAGTAAACCATGAAAGAGATCATCAAACTTAGTTTTGGAAGCTCACGAGAAAATTTCGACCAGGTGGTCGAGATGAATGGTGAGCAATTTCATGTTAGAGGTCTTGGCGCCAACTATGACTTTGATCTTGCCCTAGAAATCGTCAAACGATATGCCTCTGAATGCGACGCCTTTGCTCTGTCTGGGTTTATCCTGGATATTAAGGTCGGCAAAGAAACCTACGTTCACCACATGGTGAAAAAAATCAGAGAGGCAGCCCAGGGCAAACCAGTTCTGGATGGTAATATGCTCCGGAAGGCGGCCATCCCTTGGGCGATGAAAAAATACCTCGAGCAAGATAAACATTTTCTCTCGAACAAAACTATCGCTTTTTATACGGGACTTGTTCAGTGGAGCTTTCTCCCCTTTTTTGATGAATATCAATGCCACTTACTTTTCGGAGATCTTTTTTTCTCATTAGGAATCCCTGTCTCAATTGATGGGATGAAAGGTCTAGAGACTTTTTTGAAAATCAATGCCCCTCTGCTTTCCCGCATGAAACTCAACAAGAAAGTGATTCGCGACTTTAGCTCCTATCAAACGAAAAATAAGCTTATGCAGCCGTTTCTAGATGCTGATATCTTTTTTGTGACTGAATCACAACTCAAGTTTACTGAGCTTAATGACCTACGGGGGAAAACGGTTGTGATTGACCGCCTCACTGAAGAAAATGAAAAGAAAATTTTTCAGGCAAAGGCCGATCGTATTCTTAATCTCTTCCCCATCAATACCCATGACAATCAATTAAGTTCATCTGTCATAGAGGCGATTCTCAGTGTCACCCGTGGCAATGGATTTGTAAGTGAAGAAGATATTTTAGAAAATCTACAAGAGACTCAAATCCGTCCTGTGATGCATGAATCCTCAAATAAACAATTGGGTCACGATCAATTTGCTTTTATCATTCACCCACTTTCAAAATCTCAAATCGCTCAAATACCAGGACTGGAATTTTTGAAGAAAACACCTCTCCTGGACGTAGCCGAAAATGTGGCTTCCAAACTCCCTGGATATCATTACTGCCAGATTACTGGAATCAAGTCAGACTTTAATGGCAAGGAAGTCACTGGAGATCTTTACTTGCTGCCTTCTACGCCCAAAATGCTGCTCACCAATCCCACTGAGAAAGTTTACGATGCTCTTAATTCAATTTGTGAGATGGCCCATAAAAAAGGGGCCAAGCTGATTGGCCTAGGCGCCTATACAAAAATCGTTGGCGATGCGGGAATTACAGTCAATAGACGCTCTCCTATTCCCGTCACGACAGGAAACTCACTTTCCTCAGCTGCCACCCTTTGGGCCGCGAGTTACGGTATCGATAAAATGGGATTAGTGAAAAAATCCAATAACCACTATCACGGCACCTGTATGATCATCGGGGCGACAGGAAGTATTGGAAAAGTTTGCGCTCGAATTCTATCCAAGCAGTGGAATAAAGTTGTGGTGGTGGCCCCACGTCCTTATAAGGTGCTAGAACTGGTTTCGCAGCTCAAAGAGTTTGCTCCTGAAACCGAAATCATTGGAACAACCAATCCAAATAAATATTCACCTGAATCGGATCTGATTATCACGTCGACCTCTGCTCAAGGAGAGCGAGTTCTAGATATTGATTTGGTTAAACCTGGATGCGTGATTTGTGATGTCTCTCGCCCATTTGATATTTCCCTGGAAGATGCGGCCAGAAGACCTGATGTTCTCATTATTGCCAGTGGTGAAGTTGATTTGCCAGGAGACGTGAAAGTCCAAAAGACCATAGGCCTTGAGGGTGAAACAGTTTATGCTTGTCTGGCAGAAACGGCGTTGCTCACCATGGAAGGAACCTTTGAGAGTTTTTCTTTGTCACGAGAACTTTCCTATGAAAAAGTCGTGCAAATTGATCGGCTTTCACGAAAGCACGGGATCAGGCTCTCAAGCATTATGGGCCATACCGGTGAAATCAGTGAACTTGAAATCGCTTCTTGCCGTGAACTTGCGATCCAAAAACTCGCCACCTCAATTATTCCTGACTAACTCTTTTTTTTCTTCGTTTCAATTGATTCAAAAATTGAACTACCGATAAGAAACACATGAAAATTCATCATCTTAACTGTGGATCATTTTGTCCACTGTCGCACCCCTTACTTAATCGGGCCGTTCCAGAATTGGATCGCTTCAATTTAGTTTGTCACTGCCTGCTCATTGAAAGCGATCAGGGACTTATTCTTGTGGATACAGGATTAGGCCTGCAGGATGTGAGAGCTCATTCACGAATGGCGATAAATTTTTCATTTAATCGAATCGCCAAACCCAAATTGGATTTAGAGGAAACGGCCTTCATTCAAATCTCAAAGCTAGGCTTCAATCCCCTCGATGTAAAGCATATCATAGTGACTCACTTTGATGCTGACCACATTGGTGGATTAGCGGATTTTCCTTTGGCCAAAGTCCATGTTCTCAAAGATGAGTGGCTAGCGGCCCAAACCCCAAAGAGTGCCAGAGAGAAGGCCCGTTATCGGCAAATCAGATGTGACCAAAATAAAGACGTAAAAGTTTACGAGACGCGTGGAGATTTGTGGCATGGTTTTAAACGTGTACAAAACTTAGAAGGGATTGACCCATCCATTTATCTCGTTTCTCTTCCTGGACATACTCGGGGCCATGCAGGGGTCTATATTGAACAAGAGAATCCACTCTTCTTTGCAGGTGATGCTTTCATGCTTCAGACACAACTCAAAAACGGCAAATCGCCCCTGGCCCTTGAGCTCTATAACCGGCTCGCCCATGAAGACCTTCAACTTGCAAAAGAAACTTTATTAAAGCTTCAAGACATAGATCAACAAGAGCCTCAGATCAGCGTTTTCTGCTCACATGACAGAGGACAATTTCTCAACCTTGCTAAGGGGAAGCGATGAAACTGGCGCCAGGTCCAAGCTCCGTTTGGGAAAAAATTAAAATGCTCCTGAGTCGCAGACGTGATCCAATTCAATTTTATGAGGAGACCTTTAATCGATATGGAGACACAGTCTATCTCAAATTCGGCAAGCTCGATTTTCTTATGGTTAGAAATCCCGAAGGTATTGAAGAAGTTCTACAAATTGATGCGAAAAATTATATCAAATCAGTCTCATATGAAAGATTTCGTCTCGTTTTTGGTAATGGTTTACTTATCAGCAACGGAGAAACCTGGCGCAAGCAGCGTCTTTTAATGGCCAGTGCGTTTACCAGTAAAAGCATCGAGCGCTTGCACCCTCTTATTATTGAAGAATGCCAAGAGATGATGAAAAACTGGAAAGATGATGGGAAGTTCGATCTAGCCGAAGAAATGAATCTTATCACACTACAAATTATCAGTAAATCTATGCTGGACCAACTGACGGATGAAGAAACAAAAACGATTCGTCAATCCGTGCAAGAGATTCTGCGCTATCTACAAACATCTTATCACCATATCCTGATGATGATTCTGTCGATTGTGCCCGTAAAAGACAAAATCGCAGCGGCGATCAAAGTTGAATCTTATCTTCCCTTTCCAAAAGTTAAAAGCTTCTTTCGCGCCATTAAGAATATCGATGATCTTGTCCATTCAATAATTGAAAAAAGAAGGAAACTAAATCGCAATGATAATCTCCTGGATCAACTCATCAGGGCCACAGATGATCAGGGCCAAGGGAAAATGAGTAATCAACAGTTGCGTGATGAAGTGGTGAATATTCTGCTCGCTGGTCATGAGACAACTTCTAATGCTCTGGCGTGGACTTTTCATCAAATTTTAAAATACCCAGAAGTTTATCAAAAGATGAAAGAAGAGATCAATCAAGTGGTCCAAGGAGAATCTCCTGCTTATGAAGATCTCTCTAAGCTCGTTTATACTCAGGCCGTTTTTAAAGAGTCCATGCGGCTCTATCCGCCCTTTTGGCGGGTCTCAAGACGCTCGCTTAAAGATACCAAAGTGAATGGTTATGATGTCCCAGCTGGAACCAATGTCATCACCGCCATCTATACTATTCAACGAGATGAAAGATACTGGGAGCATCCACTTGAATTTCGGCCTGAGCGTTTTCTCATCACTGACCCCAATCAACATCGATTTACCTATCTTCCCTTTGGGGGCGGCCCACGAATTTGTATCGGTATTAGTCTTGCAATGACAGAAGCGATTACGATCCTGGCCAGTGTTTTAAAAAATTATGATATCGAAAAAGACTTTGACCAAGATCCAACACTTCTTTTGAGTATTACCATGCAACCCAAGGAGGGATGTAAGGTGAAACTTAAAAAGGTACAAAAGTGAACGCTATAAGTTTATTTCATGAAAAAGCTCAAAAGCATCCTGACAAGATGGCCATTACAGACATCAAAAATGGTGAACGTACTTTTAACGATCTCCTTGAATTAAGTTCAAAAGTTCAGTTTCTCTTAACACAAAAAAATATTGTCCAAGGCGACTCCGTCCTGCTGGCCCTTCTTCCCTCGCCCGAAATGTATGGTCTTATTTGTGGCCTCCTGGGCTCGGGTGTGAGAATTGTTTTTATCGAGCCATGGCTAAAACTTGATCGCATCAATGAGGTCATTAAAAGTATCCGCCCTAAGGCCTTTATCTCCGAAGGTCTTGGTAAGATCTGGGGCCTTCGCTCAAAAGAAATTAGAGATATTCCTCATTGGATTGGACCTAAAATACTTAAAACGATCACCACACAACATCCATTTAAGATAACTGAGGTCAATTCAGATCATCATGCTTTTGTTGTATTCTCCAGCGGCACGACTGGGGCCCCAAAGGGCGTGATTCGAACCCATGGCTATCTGACAAGTATCTTTGAGTTATTCGTACGCCATGAGCCTGAAGATTTTGAAACTCCAGATCTAGCAGTTTTTCCCAATGTCGCACTTTTTCATCTTTCAACAGGTAGAGGATCTATTATTGTTCCTCACAACTGGAATCGAAAGAATATGCATAAACTCATGGCCTATTGTGAAAAATACAAACCAGAGACCATGACATCAGGACCGGCCTTTCTAAAAAAGTTACTGGATGAGAAACTCACTGCAAAGTTGTCAAACTTTAAAAGAATCGTGATTGGTGGGGCCCTCACTGATTGCTGGCTCATGGAAAAAACGATCCAAGAATTTTCCGGCGCCAGAGTCCTTCACATTTATGGTGGCAGCGAAGCTGAACCCATTGCCACTGCGAGTGCCAAGGAAGCTCTGAAAAGAAGCCAGGCCAAAGGATATTTCCAGGTTTTAGGGCTAGGCAAACCTATACCTGAAATTAAGTATCGATTCAAAGAAGATATTCTTTGGGTCGCAGGCCCCAATGTCGCCGGAGAATATGTGGGGGATGCGAGTCTTAATAGAGGCATCAAAGAAAGAGATGAAGCTGGAATTCTCTGGCACTGTATGGGCGACAGGGTCATAGAAGAGGACGGATTTTTTTGGATCCAGGGCAGACAAAACCAACTCAAAGAAGATTTTGTTTTAGAGCAAAAGATTTATTCATTCTTAAAATCCTCGAAGGCCTTTATTTATCGAGATGCCAATCAGAATGTAATCCTTTGTGGAGAGAATCTCAAAAGTA
Organism: Bacteriovoracaceae bacterium; assembly: GCA_947448495.1. Classification (GTDB taxonomy): domain Bacteria; phylum Bdellovibrionota; class Bacteriovoracia; order Bacteriovoracales; family Bacteriovoracaceae; genus Peredibacter. The sequence goes on from CANFNX010000001.1 coordinate 41,850, forward strand.
AGCAAAAAGAGATTCTCGAAAAATTTCCGGAGATTGATTTCATCATAGAATCTAAAATTAAACGTGATCGACGTCATCGATCGCGAATTGATCGATTAAAAAGTTTACCATCAAACTATAGGACCCAACAAATGAACTGGTTTTCAAAATGGAATATCTACTTGCAGGAGCGCTCACCTCTTGCCGCTTTACTCGTTTTAGCGGGTCTTGGGTCTGTTTCCTCACTGGCCTTTAAGCAAAGCTTCGATGTTGTTCTCTTCTTAATGGGAATGATTTTTAATACCTTCATTTTCATTCAGCTTCGGTTAGGCGATGAGGTGAAAGATTTCGAAAAAGATAAGATCGTAAATCCAACAAGACCTTTGCCCAGAGGACTTCTAAGGCCATCTGAGGTTTTGCAGGCCATGCATCTCGTTATTGGGACCATTATTTTAGGGAGCATAGCACTTGCAATTTTTTATAATATCTGGGGCGCCATTCTTCTCACACTCTCCACAGTCTTTGGATTGCTCATGTATCATGAATTTTTCATGAGTAAGGAACTGAATAAAAGCCCATTGATTTATGCACTCACTCATCAGGTCATTGTTTTCTTTATTTATTCATGGATGGCCGTGGCCCAAGATCCTAGTGTGTTAGAAAATCGCGCCTACTTGGGATGGCTCCTGGCCAATTTTGGATCTTCTTTTAGCTTTGAAATCTGCAGGAAACTTAATCCCAACGCACACCCCATGGCCCAAACCTATGCTCAACACTATGGGAAAGAAAAAACCGTTTTGATTGCGAGTGTGTTTCTTTTTATTATGGGTATTGGTTCCTTTATCGCTGGTTTTGGTGTCTGGGTAATCTTTCCTGTGGTCACCGTATTTCTTATGCTTCTCAAATGGACTAAAGATTCATCCAATTTTAAGAAGATCGAAGGCCTCACGGCCCTCAGTGGGCTCATCGTCGCCCTAGCACCCGCTCTCATCTGGCTATTAAGATCATGGAGATAATATGAGTAAGTATATTTTAACTAAAGAGAGCTCAATTGAAGACCTCAAAAGTTGGGGTGGAGGAAAGGCAACCAATCTCGCCAGACTTGCCAAGACGGGTGTCTCAGTCCCTCCCTGGATCTGTCTCTCAAGCCAAGCCTTTTCACAATTTATAACCCAGTTCAAAGGTAAGCAACTTTGGGAATTACCCCACGCGGAAGTGGAAAAACTTTTTCTTTCCGCCTCTATTGATGAGTCCTTTGAGGAGGAGATCAAGTCTCTGCTTAAAGATAAATACCCACAGGGCTCAACCTTTGCCGTTAGATCTTCTGGTATTGGAGAGGACTCGGAGGACAACTCATTTGCTGGTCAGTTTTCTAGTTATCTCAATCAGCAGACAATTGAACAGGTCCTGAAAAGTATTAAACTTTGCTGGGCATCCTCATTTACTGAAAGAGCAAAAACCTATCGCCATGAAAGAGGGATAAAGACTGAAGCGTTTGCCATGGGAGTCGTGATTCAAAAAATGATCTTTGCCGACATTGCAGGGGTTGGCTTTAGTCGAGACCCCATTCATCCCACGAAACGTGAACAACTCATCATCAGCTCTGTTTACGGAATTGGAGAAGGTTTAGTCAGTGGGGAGCTTGATGCTGATCATTTCTATGCTCATAGACCCTCGTCTCAAAACGAAGATTTTAAGATTGACCCCCATTTGGTGAAAAAAGAGTTTATGTTTATCAAAAGCCCTCTTGGGGGGATTGAAAAAATCCATGTTCCACTTGAGAAGCAAGAGATTTCAAGTCTCTCATCAGAACAAATTCAAACTATTGCCTCGGCGCTGGTGAAACTTGAGGAAGCTCTTGGGTCCCCCCAGGATATCGAATGGGTCTTTGAAGGAAATCAATTTTATCTTGTTCAGACCAGACCCATTACAAATCTTCCCCCAGAGACGTTTTTTAATAAAAAAATTCTTGGGGAGGATTTTATCCTCTGGGATAATTCTAATATCACTGAATCCTACAATGGGGTGACAACACCCCTGACTTTTTCGCACGTCTCTCGTTCCTATCGGCAAGTTTATCTTCAATACTGTGAAGTCATGGGGGTACCGGCGGATGTGATCAAAGAAAATGAGCCCACATTTAGAAATATGCTCGGACTAATTAGAGGTCGCGTTTACTATAATCTTGGGAACTGGTATAAAATGATTTTCCTTTTTCCTTTCGCAGGCACATCCAAGGGTTTTATGGAAACCATGATGGGAGTGAAGCAAAATCTGCGGCCGGAACTTGCGGCCCTTTTTGACTTTACTAAAAATCCTCCCCGCTACTCTTTTATTCGTAATCTCTATATTTTCTTTCGTAATTTTCTTCGCCTCATGAAAGTCAGAGCGTTTATCAATCAATTTAAAGAAGATTTTTTTAGAGTTTATAATAAGTCCAAAGCTGAGGACTACTCACAAAAAAGCATCAAGGATTTACTCGCGGCCTATGAACAATTGAATCAAGATCTCCTGTTTAAATGGAAGGCTCCCATCATCAGCGACACTCGTTGTATGATTTTCTTTGGTCTGCTTAAATCTCTGACAGAAAAATGGATTAAAAAGGATAATTCCCCCTCTCTCTATAATGATCTCTTAAGTGGTCAAGGAGACCTTCCAAGCACAGAGCCGACAAGATGGCTTATGCGTATTGCGAAGAAAATTGATCAGAGAGATGCCGTTTTCAGAGAATGGTTTATTAAAACTCCCTCAGCGGAAATCCTAAAAGCCTTTAAATCTGGTAAGGGTTCAGAGATTTATAGCGACTTTCAAAAATTTATCGATACCTATGGGTTTCGATGCATCAACGAGCTGAAACTTGAGTCCATTGACCTGCATGAGGACCCTACCTTTGCCTTAGAAGCGATTATCAGTTTTGTACGGATGAAAAACACTTCCGTTGATGAAATTATAGAAAGAGAAAAGCAAACGGTAAAAAAAGCAGAAAAAATCATAGAAGACAACTTAGGAGGAGTGAAAATGATCCTCTTTCAATTTGTGCTCAAACAGGCCCGAATTTCGGTTAAGGATCGTGAAGACTTACGACTTCTTCGAACGAATATTTTTGGGATCATCCGAAGAATCTTTAAGGCGCTTGGGCATCGCTTGTATGAACTTAAATTGATTGAACAACCTATGGATGTTTTTTATCTGACGATTGATGAACTCATCGCTTTTCAAGAAGGACGCTCACTTGAAGTGAATTTCAAAGAACTTTCGGCGCTTAGAAAAAAACAATTTGCAGAGTTCCGCAAAACACCCCAACCTCCTGATCGCTTCTATACTCAAGGCAGCGTCGGGGCGAATCTCAATTTCGTGCAAATTATTGCAGATCAAGACCTCCTGGCCGATGAGGCACCTAAATCTGATGATCCAAAAATTCTAATTGGAACACCTTGTTCACCTGGTGTGGTTGAAGGAATTGTTCGCGTTGTAAGAGAATCCGAAGATGCTGAAGGTCTCAATGGAGAGATCATGGTTTCTGAGCGCACTGATCCAGGATGGGTTCCGCTTTTCCCGTCTACTTCTGGGTTGCTGATTGAAAGAGGCTCACTGCTTTCCCATTCAGCTGTCGTGGCCCGGGAACTTGGAATCCCTACCATCGTAGGTATTCATGGGGGACTGATGAAAAAATTAAAGACAGGGATGCGTGTGCGCATGGATGCATCCAAGGGCGAAATCAAAATACTGGATGACGAATGAGCCAGTTTACACTTATTAAAATGACTTCCGTAAGAGATGATTTATTCATCAAAGAGTTTATGGATTTCACTCAAAAAGTTCGCCATCCACCTTACGATGTAGGATTGCCCGGCCGGGAGCAAACTCAAAAAATGATCATGTGGGGCCACCATCATGGTTCACAGTTTTGGATGATCAAAGATGAAAGCGATCAGGTTGTTTTGCGCATGAGTTTGAGAATCCATCCCCCAGACAAATCCAAAGGGACAATTGGTTTTTTTGAAATTCAATTAGATCATCCTCAGTACCAAGAAGCCTTTCTCTTTATGATGAGAGAGGCCGAACGATGGTTTAAAGAGCAGAATGTTAAAGAAATTATTGCCCCAATTGATCTCAACACATGGTTCAATTACCGATTCTGTATCCCGAGTCGCAAATTTTTTCCTCGCTTTAAGTGGGAGCCGACTCAACCACCGGAGTATCTTGACCTCTTTAAAAATTTTCAATACCAACAATACTCGCACTTCAACTCTGTATTTTTTCCTCATATTCGTATTGGAACATTCGCACCAGGAACAGGACATTTAAAGCGCTCCTACAACCGACTTATAAAAATGGGCTATACTCTTAGACCCTTTGATAACGAAAATTTTAAAACAAAAGAGCTTCCCATTTTTTATGAAATCTCACATGAAGCTTTTGCCGATTCTCTGATGTTCGATCCAATCGACTTTGAAACATTTGCAGAGCTCTATGCCAGCGGCAAAACCGTCTATGATTTTTCTCCTTCTCGCGTTCTGGTGAGTCCCGAGGGTGAGATTTGTGGATTCCTCTTTGCCTTTTTTGATGGAGAGACTTATGTCATAAAATCACTGGCGCTTAAAAAGAAATTCCAAGGACTCAAACTTTCTTCCGGTATGGTTTATCCCGGAATCCTCATGGCCTTTGAGCAAAAGAAAAAGGCCACTGTCTCCGCCTTAGTTCGAACTGGAATTACCTCAGATAAAATGAATGGTAGTAGTCGAAAATGGACATGGTTTGCATGGACTCATGATTATCTTCTTTTAAAAAAGGATCTCTAACGTGGCAGAAGTATATTTTCAGGGTCTTAATTATAGTTTGGCCAATGAAGATACGTGGGTAGAATATAAACTGGCCCCAGAAAATGCGAAGTCTTATTTTGCCGTCTGTGGCTCAGGCTCGCGTGTCATTCCCTTGTTGGCAAAAAACCCACAAGAACTTCACATAGTTGATCTTTCAGAAGCCCAGTTAAAACTTTTCCGACTCCGTCTCGAGGCCATAAAAAAGCTAACCTACGAAGAATACCTTTATTTTCTTGGCTATGATAACCACTCCTCGAAAGAAAGTCGCGCTGATCTCTTTTCGCGCTTAACGCTTTCTGAAGATGATCAGCAATATTGGAAGCATTTTGAAAAAGACTGGCTGCCTTCAGGTTTGATTTATCTCGGGCGATGGGAGCGACACTTTATGATGTTGGGAAGACTTTTTCAAAGGCTCACTTTTTCAAATCTCCTCCCACTCTTTGCCACCCATTCTTTTCAAGAGCAGCAGGCGATCCGTGAGAAGTACTGGAAGGAAAAACTCTTTATCCTCTACACACGAATTGTGATGAATGAGTGGGTGGCCAACAAGCTACTCTACAAAGGACACTTTGCAGGTGCCACCGATAAAAAGACTATGAAAATGTCTGCTGCAGATTATGTCTCCAGCGAATTCAATGATCTTTTTAAAAATACCTGGGTCAAATCAAATTACTTCCTTCAGCTTATTTTCCTGAACAAAGTGACTTTCAAGGAAGCCTTTCCAGCTGAATGTGATGAAGCGCTTTTTGACAAAATCAAACATGGAACGACGAAGATTTTTTTCCATCAGAAGAATTTACTAGAACTTCTTAAAGAACGTCCCCATGATTTTTATTCTCTTTCGGATACTTTTTCATATATGAGTGACTCGGAAGTCGCGAATTTTCTCTCCTCCCTGCCAGAGGAAATTCCCCACAAAACACTCATGGTGATCCGCACCTTTATGCGTAAACCGAGCTTTCAGGTGGTCTCACCGTGGAGCGAACAAATCGAAAGAAATAAGCAGTTGGCCAAAGAGGATTGCACGCGGATGTATGAATTTAGTGTTTTAGAAAAAACTTAACGAGAGCGTGGCTTTCTTAAAATAAGCATACCGTCTCCATACGAAAAAAAACGGTATCTTTTTTCTATCGCATGTTGATAGAGCTCCAGAACTTTTTCTCGTCCAATCAAGGAGCTCACGAGCATGAGTAATGAAGACTTAGGTAAATGAAAATTCGTCACCAACGCATCGATTGAATGGACTGGCCTACCTGGATGAAGAAAAATGGAAGTGCTTTTAAGGCCCCCATTGAGGTCAAACTCAATTCCCTTTTCAGCCCAGGAGCTCTCTAGTGTTCTAAGGCTAGTGGTCCCCACTGCCACAAGACGCTTGGCCTCTTTGATCTTTTTTAAATTTTCCTGGTCGATGGCAAAGAACTCCTCATGCATTTTGTGCTCGAGAATATTGGCCGCCTTCACTGGAGCAAAGGTTCCTGCTCCTACATGCAGAGTCACTGATGCCAGTGAATGACCTTGCTGGTTTAATTTATCTAAAAGAGATTGCGAGAAATGCAGACCAGCAGTCGGGGCGGCCACGGATCCCGTCTCACGAGCGTAAACAGTTTGATAGGTTTTCTTATCTAATTCATCACTTTCTCCACCGCGAATATAGGGTGGGATTGGGATTTTACCGATGATCTCCAATTGGGTTAGCAACTCCTCATGGGGGAGATTAAATCTTACTAAGAATGTTCCATCGCCACAGACCGTCTCTAAAGTCGCCTTCACTCGCCCAAAGTTGAATTCATCCCCCACTTTGCGTTTGCCGGATGCCCGAAGCATACAGGGATAAAGACCTTGCTGATGGAGAAGAGAGAGAACAAAAACCTCGGCTTCCCCGCCTGAGTTTTTGTGGCCTATCAGCCGGCAGGGAAAGACCCTGGAGCGATTGAACACTAAGGTAGATGCTGAGGGTAGAAAGTCCCCGATCTGCTCGTAAGTGGAATGAGTGATGAGATCCTGGGCTTCATCATAAACTAAAAGCTTTGAAGAGTGACGGTCGGGTACTGGTCGCTCGGCTATAAGCTCCTGGGGCAAATCAAAATCATAACTTTTAAGCTCAAAATCAGTCATTTTTTCATTCTATCTTGTGAAAGCTTCTAAAGGATTGCTATTCTTTAACATAGGAGATGCCTTATGTTGAAGATTTTTCTCGTATCGATAATTCTGACCTCTTCTTTAGGAATGGCCCAAGACGCCAGCGAAGAAGCGATTATTTTAAATCAAGAACTTCAATACTTAGAGGAATCGGCCAATAACGTGAACTTGGGTCAAGGTAGTGCCAACTCGAAGGATGACTTTTCACGGCCCGTGAGCAAATCAAGAAGTTTAGAAAACGAATACTTTGGAAATGATTCAGAAGAATCCATTTCTACGAAAGCAGCTGCTCCAAAAAGACCAAGACGCAGTCTTTAGGCGAGCGAAAACTTTTTCACAAATCCAAAATACTTCTGAATCAATTCATCCAAGAAGTTTTTCATCGCTATAAAAGTTGGGTAACTCTGAATGTTCTCAAGAACCATTTTGAGCATACTTTGAAGAAAGAGAACCACTGGTTCTAAATTAAGCTTTTTAATGACTAGATCAAGCATATCTTTTGCCTCGTGAACATCTTTACCTTTAACTACGTAGAGAGGATTTTTAATTTTCTCTTTCATGAGTGAAGTTCCTTATTCACAGTTTCCGTCATCTGGACAAATTGTCTTTGGAGATCTTTATATTCAGTAGATTTAAATTGAAAAACAGACTTGCGTTGAGCGAGAGATTTTCCAAATTGAACTTTATTCGTAAAGGCTTCATAAACCGTCGCCTCACCAAGAGTCTCTTTTATATGCGTGAGATCAGAGCTGGCCTGCTTGCGACGGATATCAAAAAGATTTGGAATATAACCAAGATTTTTTGGAGTCGAGGTAATTTCCATTTCAGCAATATCCGAAACCACTTGTTGGATATTCTTCAGACCCTGCTCAGAAAAGCGATCAGGAACAAATGGATAAAGCACGCCATCAGTAGCGCAAAGAATATTCACCACCAAAAGACCTAGCGTTGGTGGACCATCAATCACAATGACATCATATTGAGAGCGAAGTTCGTATTTCTCAATGAATTTTTTTAAAATCAACTGACGGGCCCCATTGATGCCGGCAACCGTTAATTCAAAGCCAGAAAGTTCCTGACCTGCAGGAAGAAGATCAATTTGCACTCCCTCTTCTTGCTCTGTTTTCACCAGAACATCTTGAAGAAGCACTGATGTATGAAGCGCCTTAAGTTCTTTGACCGAATTAATGAGCAAATGATGAATATGATAGTCTGAAGCTTCCACATCGAAGAGAGAGGTGAAGTTCGCTTGAGGATCCATATCGAGGCAAAGAACTTTTTTTCCTTGATGGGCAAAGGCATGGGCCAAGTTAAAGGCCATGGTGGTTTTTCCCACACCACCTTTTTGGTTCATAAGAGCAATGACTTTACCTTGAGGAGTTTGAGTCGTCTGATTTGGTTTAAAAAAAGAAAACATCCGTCTTTCCTTGTTTAGTATGCCAACAAATATGGTCAAAAATGCCGAGAATAAATTCATTGTGCCCGGGGCAGAACTCTTTGTAAATCATCGAATTTGTGAAGTTTTGGTTAAATAGCCAGAGCTGCTCAGTCACCTATCCCCCACAATCAAGTCAACCCATAATTCTTTATCCGTCCCAAGTCTAAGGAATTTCACAAAAAGTCCCGATAAAGCAAGAGACGGAACGAAAAGGAAAGAAACTATGGTCGGTTTCAAATCTATTATTCTCTTGTTTGTACTCCTCTTTTTAGCGGCGTGTGTGCCGCAAACCAAGCAGACGGAGTGCGGAAGTAATGAAGCATTTAATGCCACACTAAGAACCTGTGTGCCGGTGATGAATGGGCCTAGCTCGTTTATTGATATTCAATCTTTCTCTCCTACTTCGGCGCTCACAAAATATAAAAATGATCCCACAGTGGTTTCGTTTACAGTGACGATTACCAACCCATACGCTCAGACCTATTCTGTTGCCTGGGAGCGAGTTTTCAATGGAGTTCCTGTTAGTTTAACTGCGACAACTTCTGGTGCTACAAGTACATACTCTATGGCCCCGACTCTTCTGGCTTCGCAAGTGGGGACCCACATTATCACCGCCAAAGTTTTGGATTCAAACAATGAGATCGTTGACTCTCATAGTTTTGAAATCAAGATTAACGATAATCCAAAACCCATTATTCAAACGGCGACTGTCTCACCAGCTCTTTATTATTCGAGCTATAATCCAAGTCAATTACCACAAAGCTTTGCTTTCAATGTTTATAATAATAGTGCCACCATGTCTGGGGCGGGTTATCGAACGGATTGGAAGCTTTATCGATCGGGAGTGTTGATTCAGTCTTTATCTCAAACTTTCCCGACCACGACTCCTACGGGAAGTTTAAGCAGTACAGGTTATAACTATCCTACGTTTTCATTTGATCCAAGTTCCATTTCTGGGATCACAGTGGTTGGAGATTACGTCCTCAATGCTCGCGTGACCAATACGGCCAATGAAGTTGTGGCCGAACAGCAATGGAGCATGTCAGTCGCTCATCCAGATCTTAAGAAAGTTTTACGTCGTGATATTTATGCTTTATCAACGAACCCTGGCTTTACAGCTAACAGTATCGCTTATAACAACATCGCATATACTTCAGCCTCAACTTATAACTTTATCCCTGCTGCTTTTAGCTCTCAGGGTAATTATTGCGTCACTGTAGAGGATGGAGAAGGAACATATACAGGTGATGGCTATTTTGTTCGAGTTGATTATTACATCGATGGAGCAAGTCTCGTTTACAGCACCACCACTGCAGCTTCTTCAAGAGTATGTCTTTCGGATGCAACAGCTGCTGTTTTAAATCTTGTCATGTTTAGTAACTCCTCATCTTCGTCCACTCAAGCCCACTCCCTTGTGGCACGAGTTGTGGATGAGGCCACTGGGCAAGAGTACACTGCTGCTAATATGAACGGTTCTCTTGGAACTTATCCTATCACTTGGAACTTTACAGTGAAGCCGGCGAATGCGGCTCCGACGGTGACATTTACCGCCACATCGAATTTGGCCAACACGACATGCTCAAGTGCCACGACGACTTCTAAAACATGTAACGTGACTCAGGATCTTCCTTTCACTATTGGTATTAATGCTGTTGATGATTTCTATTCAACCAGTTCTACCACTGATTCAGTTCAGGCAAAATTCACTTACAATATGGTTCTGATGAGAAATGGCTCACCTGTACCTGGACAAACGTGTAGCAAAACGATCTCTGATGTCACAGATGGAAATGCTGTTGGCTCAGACTTTGTTGGCCCAGATTATCTATGTGCTTTCAACATCTCTAGTTCTGATGTGAATGGTTCCATCAATCCGGCCCTGAATGCTTACAGTGTCTCCATAAACTTTTGCGATCAGGACTCTCCTATTGCAGGAACTAGTGCTGCCTGTGGAACGATGCTAACCTACAATTTAATCGTAGCAGAAGCCCAGACGGCCCCTACCATTGTGGCCCAGCAGAACACTTTAGGAAGTATTGGCCCAGATTCATATATTGAAAAAACGACGGCCACTGGAACAGTGCTTGACCCAGGGGACTCCGCCGATTTTGCAACTGAAAAAGAATCAGTGAATTTTCATCTTAAAATTTCAGATA
>CANFNX010000002.1 GCA_947448495.1 Bacteriovoracaceae bacterium
CTCCTGAAGATATTGGGGGAATGGCCGCTTCAACAGGAATTTTGACGGCCCGTGGGGGAATGACCTCTCATGCGGCCGTGGTAGCACGCGGGATGGGAAAACCTTGTGTCGCCGGTTGTACGGCCCTTGTGATTTCAGAAAAAAATAAAACTTTGTCGGTCAAAGGCAAGGTCTATCACGAAGGTGATTTTATCACGTTCGATGGAGCGAATGGCGAAGTTTACGATGGCATTATTCCAACGATTGAAGCCAAAATTACGGCGGATTTTGCTACGTTTATGAAATGGGCCGATGGATTTCGTCGATTGAAAGTTCGCACTAACGCCGACACTCCAGAAGATTCAAAAGTGGCGGTTGAGTTTGGAGCCGAAGGCATTGGCCTTTGCAGAACAGAACACATGTTCTTTGCTCCAGAGAGGATTCTTGCCGTTCGTGAAATGATTTTTGCAGAAAATGAAAAAGATAGAAAAAAGGCTTTAGATAAACTTCTTCCATTCCAACGCTCAGACTTTACAGGGATCTTCAAAGAGATGAATGGGCTGCCGGTGAATATCCGTCTTTTAGATCCACCTCTCCATGAGTTCTTACCTCATAATGAAAAGGATCAACAGGAGCTGGCCGATGTCCTTGGGCTTTCGATCAGTGTCATTAAAGAGAGAAATGAGGCGCTTCATGAGTTCAACCCTATGTTGGGTCATCGTGGATGTCGTCTTGCGATTACTTACCCTGAGATTTATTTGATGCAAGTTCGTGCGATTGTGGAAGCGGCGATTGAATCTGATAAAAATGGAATTAAGGTCTTTCCTGAAATCATGATTCCTCTGACGTCAGAACTCAAAGAGTATTCAACCATTAAAAATGAATGCCAAGCTGAGATCGAGAAAGTATTTAAAGAGAAAAACCATACTGTGAAATACAAAATGGGAACCATGCTGGAGCTTCCACGGGCCTGTATTATGGCCGGAGAGATTGCGAAAGAAGCTGAGTTCTTCTCGTTTGGAACAAACGATTTAACTCAAACCACTTTTGGTTTATCTCGTGATGATGCGGGTAAGTTTCTTCCAAGCTATACTGCTCGCGGCATTTATCCAAGAGATCCCTTTGTATCAATTGATACTGAAGGAGTGGGCTTTCTGATGAAGCATGCGGTTTCTGAAGGAAAGAAAACGAATGCTGCGATTCATGCGGGGATCTGTGGAGAGCACGGTGGTGAGCCGGCCTCAGTGGAATTCTGTCATAAAATTGGACTGGATTATGTGAGTTGCTCGCCCTTTCGCGTTCCCATCGCAAGGCTCGCCGCGGCCCAAGCTGTTTTAAAAAACTAAGTAAAAAAAAGCCCCGGTTTCCCGGGGCTTTTTTTTACTGTTCGTTTGCTTTTGGTTTTGGTTTACCAGAATGTGAAGGTTCTTCTGATCCCTCCGATTCAGGAAAGTACTGGCCTTGTTTGAGGAATGCACACTGTTCGACAGCATTCGCATATCCAACCGAAATATCAGCAACATCATTTAATGTACTTGCTTCAAGTTCATAAAAGTTTTTTGCATCGCTAAGATTCCCATTCATCTTTCTAAGGGCACTCATGTCTTTAGCGAGATCTTTTTTAGAGATTCCGAAAAGATCTTTTTGAAATTTGTTGAGCTTGCCAAGAAGATCACTACATTCTTTGATTTTTCCAGCAAATTCACCCTCAATACCATTCTTTTCGATATATCCACAGACCTCTGGATTAACGGTGACACATTTAAAACCTGAACTTTGTTTTTTAAGCCCAAGAAAATTGATTTTGTAAGTATCTGAGCAGAAGGTTCTAGAAGTTAAAGAGCCTGCTTCATTGACGGAAGAAGTCTGAGCTTGTTGGAGATTAATTCCGTTCTCTCCATTGCTGAAGTTAACGCTGGAAATTCTCTCAATCTTTCCTTCGCCTTTCTCAACATTTAATTTGAATAGAGATTTTTTTCCAAGGAGACCTTTTCTTGGAGTCTTTACACTATTCACTTTATAAGTGAACTCTTCTTGTTTTGGAGTCACTTTAATTTCGAAATTAGAAATATCAGCATTATCCTTCAAGGTTGTTTTGCCTTGGGTGATTGAAAAATATCCATTAGGGACAAGGTCACCATAATCTTTATCCTGAGCATAAACAGGAAGGGAAGTCAGGGCCATCAGTACAATTAGTTTTTTCATAAAAACTCCTTTTGTTACAGTCTAATTCATGAAGAGAGGCGATCCAAGAAGGTGCACTTTTTGCTTCTCATATCCAAATGAGTTGCTCAGGTAATTCCTTCTAAGAGTTGAATTTCATTACAACCTAACTTAAGCTCAAGAGATGGAAGAATTGAAGAAAGTTATTCGTGGTTTAATGCCCCAGGAGAATTTTGATGCTCTTGCCGTTGGCGTGATTGATTTTAAGCAAGGCAAGTTTGAAGCCTTTGAAGTGGATCATTTTCAAAATGAACTTTTTTTTCAAAATCAATCACATCTCTTTTTTGATCTGGCCTCACTCACAAAACCGCTTACAAATTCACTTTCTTATTTTCTTGAGCCACAGAAATTTGATGAAAATATGCTGCTGTGTTTGAATCATTGTGGAGGATTACCGGCCTGGGGTCTGTTACCGGCCCAAGGATGGAAAGAGCAGATTTTGAGTTATCCCATTCATACAAGCGAGACCCTTTATTCGGATTTTTCCGCTTTAAGAGTGATGCTCGAATTAGAAAAGAAAGGAATCAATCAAAAGAAGCTCTGTCAAAGTGTATGGGATAAAGACACTCTTTTTTGGACTGATCTGCCACTGAGTAGCGCAACTCCACAATGCGGATTCAAAAATGGGCTTCCCAATTTTGGAGAGGTTCATGATCCAAATGCATGGGTGATAGGCGATTTTTGCTCTCATGCTGGGCTCTTCTCTACCATTCATGGAGTTTGTCAGACGCTTTTGAATTATCAAAATAAAACAGATTTTATAAAAAAAGTTCATCATGATTTGGGCCTACACTCGCGACGTTTCTCCTATGGCTGGGATCGCGTGGAGAATCCAGAGTCAACTCTGGCAGGCAAGGGATGCGGGCCTAAAACTTTTGGCCACCTGGGCTTCACAGGCACTTCCATTTGGATTGATCCGGATAAATTAAAAGGTCACGTCATCCTCTCCAATGCCACAAAACTTTACTGGTATGACAAGCAAGGCCTGAATGATCTTCGTCGCGCCATCGGTGAAATCATCTGGCGAACTTAGGAGACGAAAAAGTGACTTGCTCAGGTAATTAAACATCCCACTCAAAATTGGACTCTGATAGAATAGTAGGACTATCGAAAAAGGATTTTTATGGATCTTACACATCTCATTTCTCAAGAAGAACTTATTAAACGTCGTCATGAGATAAAAAAAGTTTTTTTCTATCGAATCTGTGGAGCGGGCATGGGTCCTGCCGCCGTCCTAGTGAAACAAGCAGGGTTTCAAGTTGAAGGTGCTGATTCTGCCTTCTATCCTCCTATGAGCACCTTTCTTGAAACGACCGGCATCCCTCTTTATAAGTTGGATCAAGTGACTCCTGATTTTCTAAAACAATATGATCTCATTGTTGTGGGGAATTCTGTTTCTGGTAAAGCTGAAGTCGCTCGAATGATTGAAAAAACAGGAGTTCCTTTCACCTCATTTCCCTCGGCTTTAGGCTCATTGGTCCTGAAAGATAAAAATGTCGTTGGAATTGCTGGAACTCACGGTAAAACCACTACGACTTATTTCATGACTCAGCTATTGGAAAAACTGAATCAACATCCAGGTAATCTCATTGGGGGAATTATTGAGGGGAGAGATCCATCGTGCCTTGGTGATAAGTACTTTGCCATTGAGTCTGATGAGTATGATTCGGCTTACTTTCACAAAATTTCGAAATTCAGACTTTATGAACTTAAAAATTTAATTCTGACATCACTTGAATTTGATCATGCAGATATCTTTCCGAATGTGGAAAAAATTGAAGATGAATTTAGAGATGTTATACCTAAAGTAAAAACTCTTATTTTCAATCAAGAATATCCATCAGCGATGAAGCTTTATAAAGAATATCATGGACAGAATCCTGATCAAAAGTGGTTTCTCTATGGAGATAAATCTGTTATCGGTCCTCATGACGTAAAAACTTTTGAAAATGGTTCAACTTTCTCACTGGCCTGGAATGGAGAAAGAATTCCTTTTCAATCTTCAGTGATTGGCCAACATAACGTTCTGAACCTTACCAGCTGCTTAATTTTCTTACTTTCTGAAGGCTTTAAAATTGAAGACGTACAAAAGGCTGCTTCAATGCTTGAGATGGTAAAGCGTCGTCAGGAAGTTCGTGGCAAATATAAAGATATGATTGTGATTGATGACTTCGCTCATCATCCGCGAGCAATCACTGTCACGATGGATGCCATTCGCGCTCGCTTTAAGGATAAAAAAATTATTACTATTTTTGAACCAATATCAGCAACGGCCAGAAGTTCAATTTTTCAAAATGAATTTAGGGATTCCCTGGCCTCGTCTGATAAAGTGATTATTGCTAAGTCAGAAATGAGTACAACAGCACTTAATGGAAAAGATCTTGATGCTGATTTGTTAGCAAAGGAAATTGAATTAAAGGGGAAACAGGCGATCTGCGTTTCAAAACTCGATGATCTTCGTAAGGCCATTGATCAATTCTCTGGGCCTGAATCTGTGTTGTTAGTTTTAAGTAATCGAACCTGTTTGGGGTTGTGGGAGTCCAGCTTTGTTACAGAGCTTAAGGCATAAGGGAGCGCTTCTCTTTGCAACCATTTTTTCTCTGACTTCTTGTGCCTCTTCTTCATTGAAGTGGCAAGGCGAAATGTCGACTCATGTCGCGACTTATATGAATTCATTTTCCAAGTTTCGGGAAAGAATTTGTGTTCCTAAAGCGGAGCAGATTTTTAAAGATGACCTCAAGGCTTACCGAGGTCAGGGTTATTGGATCCCCGAATTAAATGATGACGTTGATGTCGAGTCGATCACGGCGATACTACCTGAATTTGAAAAAAAAATTACTTGGATAAAAAAACAAAAAGAAAGAATCAAAAAACAACATCTTCCCTCTACATCGGTCACTAAAGATGTACGTTTTCTTGTAAGTCGTTTATTGGAGCTAAAAAAATCGGAGTTGTCTTTAAACGAAACAACGAAAATTAATTCTCGTAAAGAATCTCTGAAACTCCAGGACAAGCTTCTCAAAAGTTATGATCAGCTGATAGGAAAAGTGTCTTTTCTTTCAAATTACCAGTTTCCCGTTGATCATCTCAAAAATCGCAAAGTCTATGATGAGTTTCGTGAAAAAGAAGATTCCTCCTCTGTCAAAATTGCCAATTATACTTTCTTATATCGGAAACTTCTTGAAGATGGGGCCTATAACCCTGACCACACTGGATCTGATATATATTTAAGAACGACACTCGACACAATTCATTTTGAGTTGCTCCAACATGATTTCTATATCACCGAAGATGCTCGTTATGATTTAGATTTTGTCTTGAATAAAATTGAATCAGAAATTGAAAGAGGGGAGAAAAAAATCCTGGATCGACTTACGGAATGGCAAGAACGTGTCGAAAGAACCTATCAGTTCTATTTTTCTTTGACTCAGCCTGATCATCAAAAAGTGATTATTGTTCATGGAAAAAAAACGACACCCAACCGTGAGCTCATAAGAGAACATAATCGTGCTACTGATCAATTGAAAGAATTTGTTTATACAAAACAAGCTGAGGTCTATCAATATTGGTTAAATCAACCAGAATTGATTCGATCCATTTTTGTTCTAGAAACAATTCTCATGAATGAAGTTGGTGGTGTCGATGGGGATGATGCTTTGGAGAGGATGGATGTCGCTCGAGTGGTTGTGAATCGTTTAGATAAACCGAAATATCTCTCGATTGGGAAAAAAGATTTCATTTATCCTTACCTTAAAAAAGTCACATCTGATTTTCATCTACAGAGTGAGAAGTGGCTCAATGCCCTCTTCAAGCAAGGTGAATTCTCTTTCACTTACTATTACATGTCCGGTGTCTCTCAAATATTTTGTCCGGATTTAGCTCCAACGGCTCGTAAACTGCGGGCGCAAAATGTTGAGATTGCTCTGCAGGTTCTCAAAGAAAAAGAGGGTGCTTTTAAGGCGACACGGTACTTCTCGCGCTCAAGCATGATCGGTCGCATTCATATGGATAGTATTTGGGAAGATTATGTGGCCTTCCCTCAGCGTCCAGGGCTTTTGGCCTCAGGACAAGAGAGGCTAATGAAGGAGTTTAGGCAGGGAAATTATCTTTATCTCTACTCCTTTCAAGATCCGCAAAACACTACTTTTCAGGTGATTAAAATTGGAAATGAGACTTATGCTTTAGGTGAGGCCAAGGGAGTCAAGCTCTTCTATAACCAACGAAATCCCCATTACTTTAAGTATTTTACCAAAGTCGGAAAATAGATCTCATTTGGCCTAAAAAATTCCCAAATAGTTTTTGATAAAACGTATTGCTCACGGTATAAATCCGTAAATTTAGTTTATTATTTGTTTAGTTTATTGCCTGCAAGGAGCAAGTCTATGTTGAAAGATTACATGTTTACCTCTGAATCAGTAACTGAAGGACATCCGGACAAGATCGCGGATCAAATCTCAGATGCAGTGCTTGATGCTATGCTTGCTCAAGATCCAAAATCTCGCGTGGCGTGTGAGACACTCATCACAACTGGTTTAGTGGTTGTTGCTGGTGAAGTGACTACAGGTGCTAACGTTGATATCAACGAAACCGTTCGTAAAACGATTAAAAAAATCGGTTATGATCACTCTGATAAAGGCTTTGATGCCACTACTTGTGGTGTCACTATCGCTCTTGGAAAACAATCGCAGGACATCGCCATCGGTGTAAATGAAGGTGAAGGAAAATTCCTTGACCAAGGTGCTGGTGACCAAGGCTTGATGTTTGGTTACGCCATCAATGAAACAGATTCGTATATGCCGATGACCATCGATCTTTCGCATAAACTTGCTAAGAAGTTAGCCGAAGTTCGCCATAATGGAACACTCAAAGATCTTCGCGCTGATGGTAAAACTCAAGTGACGGCCCAATACATTGACGGCAAACTTGCTCGCATTGATGCTATCGTGGTTTCTTCTCAACATGCTGAGAGCATGACTCAAAAGCAAATTGAAGAAGGGATTATGGAAGAAGTTATTAAGAAGACTGTTCCTGCACACCTCATCGATAAAAATACGAAGTACTTCATCAATCCAACAGGTCGCTTTGTGATTGGTGGGCCGATGGGAGACTGTGGTCTTACAGGTCGTAAAATTATCGTTGATACTTACGGCGGTCATGGTGCTCACGGCGGTGGAGCTTTCTCTGGTAAAGATCCTTCAAAAGTGGATCGTTCAGCTGCCTATGCTGCTCGCCACATCGCTAAGAACGTCGTCGCTGCTGGTCTTGCAGACCGCGCTCTGGTTCAAGTCGCCTATGCCATTGGTGTTGCAAAACCAATGTCACTTTTGATTGATACTTTCGGCACAGCTAAAGTAGATGAGAATAAACTTACGATGGCGATTAATGAGCTTTTCGATATGAGACCTAAGGCGATCATTCAGCGCCTGGATCTTCTTAAGCCAATGTACTCTGAGACAGCTGCTTACGGTCACTTTGGTCGCACTTCGGCCAACGGCTTTACTTGGGAAAAAACCGATATGGTTGCTGCTCTTAAGGGCTTTTTCTAAGCTAAAATTCTTCTTTGATCTTATGCAAGGCCCTCTCAAAGAGGGCCTTTTTTTTTGGTCTATGAGAATTCAGAAAATACCGTAAAATGGCTAAATGAAGGAAATCTATTTTCTTGCTCGTCATACACCTTTTTGGGCCATCCCAGTGATGGTCCTGTCGTTAGAATTTGGGTACGTTCTTTGGCTCAAAAAGAAAAAGAAAAGTGCTGTCATGTGTGTGATGTTGGCGATGATTGGTGTGGGAGCAGTGGGTTTTTATTATTGGGCCGGTGGCCCAGAAAAATCTGTGAAATACCTTAAGATGATGCATCGCAACTATCGCTAGAATAAAGTCTTACATTTTGACACCCCCTACTTAACCTGTTGAAAACAATAGATTCATCCCGAGTCTAAAATTTGACACCATTACTCAGTCTTAGTAAGTTGATAGCATCTGGAGGATCTATGGATGATATGAACTTTCTTCATCAAACCTTTGATGGTGCCGAAGCCGCTAATTTCCCTCCCATTGTCATTGTTGAGGATGACAAGCTTCTGGGAATGAGCTTAAAGAAATACCTCGAATACACTCTAAAATTAAAAGTTCTCCTCTATGCTAATGCTGAAGACTGTTTGATGGAGTTTGCTAAAAATCATCCAACAGAAAAACCTTTCTGCCTGATTTCAGATATCAGTTTGGGTCAGGGCTCAGATGGTCTGTTCCTCATAGACCTCCTCAAAGAGAAGGGATTTGAGTTCGTCTCGATTGTCATGACGGGATTTGCTAGTATTGAGACCGCCATCGCTGCCACAAAAAAAGGTGTTTTTCATTACCTCACCAAACCTTTTGAGCCTGAAAATCTCAAAATGCTTGTGATTCAGGCCCTGCAGGCCAAATTACCAAGCCACTTACCAAAAGAAATTTTGAATGAGGGGCAAGGTATTTTTGCAGACCAATCTCGCTCGAGAAATCCTTCAAAACTCAAAATTGATCGCCCGACAGTGGAAGATACTTTTGAAGGCATGATTGGCCGCTCAAAGGCGATGAGAGATGTCTTCGATCGCATCAGTAAGGTGGCCAAGAGCGATTCGACGATTCTTATCATGGGGCCATCAGGGACAGGTAAGGAGCTCGTTGCATCAGCTATTCATAAACTGTCTCATCGTCATCTAAGAAATAGAATCTCCGTTAATTGCGGAGCCATTCCAAGTGAACTTCTGGAAAGTGAGCTTTTTGGGCACATGAAGGGTGCTTTTACAGGTGCCATTTCTAATCGCAAAGGGCGCTTTGAACTTGCTGAAGGTGGAACAATTTTCTTGGATGAGATTGGTGATATGCCAATGCTTCTTCAGGTGAAACTCCTTCGCGTTCTTCAGGAAAGGCAAATCGAGCCAGTAGGTTCGACAGAGCTTTTACCTATTGATGTGCGTGTGATTGCAGCTACTCACCGTGATCTGGATAAAGCCGTTCAGGAAGGAAAATTCCGCGAAGACCTTTTCTATCGCTTAAATGTGATTCCTATACGTATGCCGGCCCTAAAAGAGCGACGTGAAGATATTCCACTTTTGATTTCTCACTTCTTAGATCGTTTTGTTTCAGCAGATCGATCGAACGAAATTAGTTTTGCTCCACTCACAATGGATCTTTTGATGGGCTATGATTGGCCAGGAAACGTTCGTGAGTTAGAAAACGTCATTGAGCGATTGGTTATTCTTCGAGGTGGAAATGAAATCCTTCCTGAGGATCTTCCGGCCAAAATTTTCCGCTCAAATCCTCTCGCGACTCAAACTTATAAAACACTCTTTGAACTTCCTGAAGTCGGAGTTGATCTTAAGCAGATCTTATCTGATATTGAAGATTCTTTGATCGTTCAGGCGATGAATCGAACAGGTGGAAATAAGAATCAAGCTTCAAAGCTTCTGACTCTTAACCGGACAACATTGATCGAAAAAATGAAAAAGAAAAATTTAGAAATGTAATGAAGGCCCTCGCAAGAGGGCTTTTTTTTCTTAAAATTTGTAGCCAGCTCCCAGAGAAAACATCACGAAGTCATTTCCTACAATTTTGCTAAACTCGGTTTGAAAAAACCATTTCTCAAAAGGCCAGCGACCATACAAAGACCCCATAAGAAGAACTGGGGAGGGTTCTGTGAGCGAGGCTTGATTGGGTTTGGTATAGGTTTGAGAGACAATCATAAGTGGTATTTTAAAACCAATCTCCGCTTTTTTAGAGGAAACAAAAAATCCTGACCCTACGGAAGCCTTGAGCCCGTAAACACTGATATCAGATTGATCGTAGGTGACTGTGTTTTTTTCAGCTCCTACATTTCCTTGTCCATAGAGAAAGCAGCCATCGACAAAGCTGCGATAAGTAGCCGTTTCAAGGCCCATACTGCCGCCTGCACACAAGGCACGATTGGTGACGATAAAATTAGACCTGATATTATTAATTTTAACACTCCCTTCTTGCTGCCAACTCATCATATCGATGAAGGCATCACTACGCTGAGTTTGGCCCCAAGCGAAGGTTGAGACAAAAAAGAAAAGCAGGAAAATGTTTATAGCCATAAATGTGTCTGGAGTAAGTACATCCATGAATCTTTCATAGATGAGTTTTTAATAAAATTACGAGTGTCATAAATGTCTGCACGAAGTTCTAATCGATGGATAGGAAAATACTGAAGACCTGGCCCCCAGCGAACAGTGTAGTCAGATTGATCGATATCATTTTTGAGATACTCAATATTCGCAAATGCATAAAAACCTCTGGCGGGTCTGAGATAAGTTTGCAAAAGACCATAGCGGGCAGTGGTTGAAGGAGTATTGTCCTGAGGCTTTTTTTGAGTTTGTCCTAATTCGGCTAAAAGGGCAGAACCTTCTTTTAAATTAAAACGTCCATGAACGGCATAAGAAGTGAGTTGAACAAAATCATTTCTGGAATTTAAGAAAGAAGCGCCCACTCGATGGAGATTGAACACAGTTTTTTCCACCATGGCACTGCCGCCCTTCATCCGATAGGCGGGATCCTGATAATAATTGCCAATAAATCCATGGACCCCACCTTCCCAATCTCCTTTGAGAAAATGTCCGGCTACACCATAGACCTGATCATTCTGAGTGATCTGAGGATTCGTGCGGCTAAAAGCGATGTGTTCAATCACTCTAAGTCCGTAGACCTTATCCATTAAACCAGCATACACGCCGACACTCGAATTATAACGATAACCGATATAGAGGTTTCGGCTGCGATACTTTTGATCACTTTCACCTGGATCAAGTTGAGCGGGTAGAGGAACCTTTCCATAATCTGCGGCAAAGATGAATTTATCATTCTGACCGAACTTGAGCGCCAGCCTTGCATCCATTTGCATGTTAATCCATTCTTTTTCTTCTCTCGACTGAGACCCTGGATTGGTCACTAATGAGAATCCACGATAATTGAGCTGGGTGCGAACCCACTTTTGCTTGGGTTTTCTAAAAAGAAAACCTGATGTTTCTGAAATTTTTTCTTCACTCCAGCTTTTTGGATAAAAAGCATTACTTGAAATGGCAGTGGCCGAAACCGCACGTCCATAATCAGTTAATTGACCATTTCCAAAAGGGTTAAAGTGGCAGTTCACACAGGAGGTGTAGCCATGCCCGATAAACTGAGCATAGCCCCAGCTAAAAGTGCTGAATAAAAAAGTAGAAAGAATGATGATCATTTTCATGCGGTTCACTTTGATTAAAAGACCCGCAGTGAAAATGAATGAAGATTAAATCTTTGTCGAGACGCCGCTCAAAAAGCACTCTGAGTTAGCGTGCGGCGAAATCTTTAATATATTGAAGCACAAGTTCTTCATTTGTAGTTGAAACAGTTGACCCGCTCGGTGGCATGGATCCACTCTGGATTTCAGTATAAAAGAGACTCTGTTCTGGATTGGTTTTATTAATCCATTTGGCAAGTTGGGTCTCGGTACTGAAGCTATGACAGTTTAAACATTTATAAGGAGTTAAGACGGCAGCTTTAATTTGAGCAAAAGATATTCCATTCGCAGTTGTGGGGACAGGATTCGATGATGCTGGAATGGATGCTGTGGGTGTGCTCACCATCTGTTCAATATACATTTTAATCATTTCTAAAGATTTTGTATCGAGAGGCGCCTGGTTCTTAGGCATAGAGCCATTTTCAACGGTGGTAAAAAAAAGACTCGCTTGTGGATTGCCTGGGGTAATCCAATTTTTTAAATTACTTTCCGTTCCTACACTGCTGTGACAACTCAAGCAGTGAGGAGTCAGGATGCTTGATTTGATTTGTGAAAATGAAATGGGTTGAT
The DNA here is from genome assembly GCA_947448495.1 of Bacteriovoracaceae bacterium. Taxonomy (GTDB): domain Bacteria; phylum Bdellovibrionota; class Bacteriovoracia; order Bacteriovoracales; family Bacteriovoracaceae; genus Peredibacter. The sequence continues at coordinate 12,044 of CANFNX010000002.1, forward strand.
TCGGATCAAGAGCAGATTGGGATGTGTCGATGGTGCCAAATTTTAAATCAGAGGCAGATGGCTGACAACCCATGAAAAGTAATAAGAGAGAAATAGTAACGATAGATGTTTTGTTTTTCATATCCCGATACTAAAGCAGAAGTAAAATTGATTTCAAGTTAATATCAAAGGATCAAAATTGTTTTTGTGACTGATAAAAGTAGTTCTCTCTCATGAGTTTGCCATTTAAGATTGTTTTCATTAAGGTGAACACCTCAAACTTAGGAAGAGGAGTTTTTATGAAATGGACGTCGTTATTATTTTTGCTATCAGTTTTTTCATGGCAGGCCTATGCGGAAAATAAACTGGTACTAAATGTCCAGCTTAATCCCGCTGGATCTTTTCAGGCATTAAGTGAAAACATTGAAGGTGATTTAATAAAAAAACAGGGAGTGCTCAGTGCAGAAAAGTTAGTAGTTAAAATTGAAACATTAAAAACGGGAATAGATCTTAGGGATGAGCATCTTTGGAAACACATGAGTGCTGCTAAATATAAGCAAGCCTTCCTCACCCAGTTAATTGGTAAGGATGGGGTTGCTAAGGCGATACTGGAAGTGGCAGGAGTAAAAAGACCAGTGCAAATAAAATTCCAGGATGACGGTAAGAAAATCAATGGAACTTTTAAAGTCTCCGCACATGATTTCAAATTGCCGGAAGCCGAATATATGGGAATTGGTGTTGATGATGAGGTCGTGGCAGAAGTCAGTATGGTTTATAAGCAACCATAGTCAAAATCAAAGTAAGGCTTGATCCCAACTAGCTATTTTTCCATAAGGGACTAACTTATTAGAACCGAAGTCAAGGGTGCCAAAAAGCACCTTTGACTTTAATCATCTGCTTCTATTAAAGTCGAATGATAGGAGCCTTAAAAGATGAATTCAGTGCTGTGGGTGAGCTTTATTATGCTCACATTATTAATCTTCAGTCTTAGGTTTTTTTCTTTCTGAGCCTTTAATGGATTCACGAATAAAGTATTTAATGACTTTGTTACGAGAAGCTCCACCTAGGACAGCTCTTAAATCCTCATGCAAGCTATCATCATAGATGAGGGAATTCAAAGTTCCTGGGCCGTGCTCTATACGAGACATGATTTTATCCATTCTCCCAGCTGTCGATTGCATGGTCTTCAAGGATTGTCCTAAACGAGCTTCACGAATCTCCTGAGTGATTTTTTCAATATTGAGACTTGCACGATTCATCGTTTCGAGGGTGTCGATAAGCTTTTTTCCGTCTTCCATATTATACAGAACAGTATCAATCCGATTCAGAATCCTTTCAGTGATGCTGGCAATAGATTCTCCCTTCGTGAGAATGTGCTTAAAATCTGATTGGTGCTCTGAAAAGAGAATATCTTCAGAGGGGTTAAAAACTTGTGCCCCTTTGGTGCCATGATAGATTTCAAGAAATTTATCACCCACAAGCCCAGCGGTTGAGATCATAACTTTTGAATCTTTTTTTACCCATTTCAGCTCAGATTCTAAAATAGTGAATTGAATTTCAACCTGATCTTCGGCTTTGATTGTAATTGAGTCTACTGTTCCAACCTTTATGCCTTTCAATTCGACATAGGAGCCAACTTTCAGGTTTTGTACATTTTCAACTTGAGCCTTGAGCTTTACTTTAGATTTAAAAAGTGAATTTTCTTTTCCTATGCTCACAATTAATATCATGAGGAAGGTCACCAGAATCGTGATAAACATACCGACTCTAATAAAATTACTTTCATCTTTTTTTCGTAATTTCATAGCATTTCCTTAATTATCACTATTCGAGAAAGTTTTGATGAAATCATCCTGACTTTCTTCGAATTCTTGAGGTGTTCCATTAAAATGTATAACACCATCTTTTAGTATAAGTAATCGATCGCAGACTTTTAGTGCTGCTGGAATATCATGAGTCACAAATATTCCAGAAAATCCTGCGGATTTAAATTTTTTCATAATCTCTAATATTAAATCGACATTGACAGGATCTAGGCCGGCCGTCGGCTCGTCATAAAGTAGAATTTCAGGCGAGAGGGCCATGGATCTAGCGAGACCAACCCTTTTTTGCATACCTCCTGAAAGATCAGAAGGCATCAATCGTTTTGACTCTTTCATTGCCACTAAATTTAAAATTGCATCGACTTTGATTTCGACTTCTTCTTCGCTTAAGTCCGTATGTTCAAAAAGTGGATATGCTACATTCTCAAAAACATTCATTGAATCAAAGAGAGCACCACTCTGAAAAGCGTAGGATATCTTTGTTCTAACCTTGAATAATGCTTCCTCTGATAATTGATCTATTCTATTGTTATGATAAAGAATCTCACCAGAATCAATATCTTCGAGTCCAATAATAGATCTTAGTAAGACGGATTTTCCGGTCCCCGAGTATCCGAGGAGTCCCACCGTTTCACCTTGACGGAGATGAAATGATACACCGTTGTGAATTTGCTTTGCTTCGAAACTTTTTCTAACATTTTTAAGTTCTAAAATAATGTCTTTCATGAAAAAACCAGGATCAAAAGTTTACTTAAAAAAAAGTCTGAGACTAAGATAATCATTGAGGTTCTTACAACCACCCAAATCGCAGAGTTTCCTACACCTCTGGTGCCTTCTCTGGTATGGAAGCCTTTGTAGCAAGCCAGAAGAGTGATAAAAAGGGCAAAGAAACAACACTTAAACATGCTACCAAAGATATCAACATAGGTAATATTGCTGAGAACTTTATTAATATAGAAGCCAGTAGGAATATTGAATTCGGTGTATGCGATGATCATTCCTCCAAAAATTCCAACGATGCCTGAGAAAATGGCAAGGAGAGGGAGTGTAATCAATGAAGCAAGAATTCTAGGTACGACCAAAACTCTGATAGGTGAGGTTCCCAGGGCGCGTAAAGCATCAATCTGCTGGGTTACATTCATCGCTCCTATCTCAGCACTTATGCCTGAACCAATACGACCAGCAATAAGCAATGAGGTAAAAATGGGGGCCAACTCTCTGATGAGCGAAAGGGAGACAATGGCCGGTACATAGAGCGTTCCCCCAAACTTCTCCAGGCCATATCCAAACTGAAGGGTCATCACCATACCAGTAACGAGCCCAATGACTATCGTAATAGAGAGCGAGCCTAATCCTAGTTCGATAATTTGTTCATAAAGTCGATTGAGATAAAAGGGACGAGAGAAAAGGCATTTGAGGAAACTATTAAAGAACTCTGTCACTTCACCAACTAAAATGAGATTTTTTCGAATTTTATTCGTCATCATTTGAAGATCACCGCTTTTAGAAAGTCATCGAAATCACTCTGATGATGACTTTTGGCGCTCATAGGAGTGATGCTTACGAAATCAAAGTAACAATGATTTCTTCTGGTATTTAGAAGTTTTAGTTCGACTGCGACACCATCTACTTTTCCGGTGCCCTCAACGCGATAGGCTTCTCGATCATGAAAGCTCAAAAATTCTTTCTTTAAAAGTTTTAGCTCGCTTATCGTATTAAATGTTTTGTTCGCAAGTTTATCTAAAGGTTGTTCCTGGAAATCGTCGCAGATGCTATTGGATAGCAAGATGCAACCATCTGTCTTGCTGGTCCAGGCATAGTCAGAATGTTCCTGATTGGTCTTAACCCAATCTTGTGAATCGAATTGGATATTGTAAGCGACATCCTTTGCCGAGGTAGGTGCGTCAGGCTCCATTAAATAAGAGCAACTGGCCCCAATAATAAGAAGGAACAGGGAAAAAACTCTACTGATTTTAGCGGTTAATAAATTCATAACTTTGTAAATAATTGTAATCGCAATTCTGTCAAAAGAGATGTCAAAGTCTCGACAGGACTTTTTTGCCGATAGGTAAAATATGTCTTCTCCAAAACTAAATACCAGATACAATGATTTTTAAGTAGGTAAAAATGGCCGCATGAAGTGGCCTCCTACAGTAAAGACAGGAAGTCTTCACGAATGAAAAGATTGTCTAAAATCATAATGACAGTTCTTATTGCAGTCCTCTTGCAATCGTCCTTATCATTCGCTGATATTTTTAATCAAGAAACATTCAAGACCCATCTTCGTTGGAACCTCACTGTTCCAAGAGATCAGTTTTATATCCTCAAAAAAGATGGGGTTCTTAATATAGAGACGGTGAATCTTGAATTATTTGAAAACCTCTCTGCCGAAATCGCTAAGATTGCTCCTAGCTCGCAATACATGCAAAAAGTATCTTATTCAAAAGATAACTTTCCTGCTACACCTGCCACCATATCCATTAAGTTAGCTGACCCTTCAGTTGAATTGTTTTCTTTTTATCGAGAAGCAGACAAAAAATATATCTTAGATTTTTGGATTAACTCTGATCTTGTCGTTGAAAAGCCGACCACATTCAAAAAGCCACTCGCGCTGCCAGTGGCAGCGCCCGCTCCTGTAATGGCAAAGAAAATTCTTCCGGCCAATCCGTTGCTCGCTAAGAAAAGCAAAATCTTACCAGTCCTAGAGGTGACCAAAGAGGAAGTGGATACAAAACTACCTAACCCTGGATTTCGCGACTTTCGCTATGGTGCAAGTTTAATTTGGGATTATCAGCCCATGATCCCACAATTAGAAAAAGATATTAACTTAGCTTCAAAAATTCCTGATTCACTTTACCCCATTCAAGATCGCGAATCTATTGATGACCCTAAAGAAGCTCACATGCAGCTTTCGATAAATTTTTATCGTGAAGTGAAATGGGGCTTAATGAATAAATCAATCACTCTCTATGAAAAGAAGTATGGTCGTGACAGTAACTTCATTATTAATGAATTTATGAAAGCGAATGCTCTTTTAAAAGATAATATCGCTAAGCCTAATCGAGGCATCACTCAGTCCGCTATGGTCATCCTATCTAACATCAAAGACTTGACTGAAAACTATGATCTGAAAGCCGCCATTTTAAGATATCTTATTCAGTACAATGTTGATGTTCGTGATCATGTCAGAACATTAGAGCTTGCGAAGAGCCTATTTGTTGAGGCGAGAGGACAATTTGATCAAACTCTTGTGATCCAATCTTCCTTAACTATTCTCCACGCCTTAGCAGAACTCAAGCAGGTCGAAAAAATAGAAGAGTTTTTATCGGACAAGAAACTGGCCAGTATCCTTCCTCCTCAGATGGGCCTGGCCTATCTGACCTTTGCTTTGCTATCCAAGGGGGATAGTAAAGAAGTGATAAAGCGTTATGCGACTGTTTCAAAATCACTTGCAAAACCTGTCCACCCTGCCATTCTTTACAACGTCGCCGAAAGTTTTTTTAGGCATGCAGATTATGTAAACGCAGTTGCACTTTTTGATGAATTCATTGCATCTTATTCTTATTTATTACAATCTCCCTTTGCGCGCTTGAGATTGGCCCTTTGTTATGAGCTCATGGATAAAGATGCTTCAGAGAATTTAGTGCTTTACAAAAATGCGATTGATCGTTCAACTGATCCGGCTGCCCGTTATGAAGCCAAAATCCGTTATGTCGCCTTCAGAATGACAAGAAAAATTAATCCCTCAGAGGAAGATAAGGATTCGGAGGTTTTTCTTGAGCAATCTCCCGACGAGTCTAAAGTTCTCAGTTTTGAACTTAAAAAAATCCTTTGGCTTGTTCGTTTAAGAATGTTCATTGCTTCAAAGGAATATGATAAAGCACTCGCTTATTTGACTTCCGTTCCGCTTGATTCATTAAGACCGGCCGAGAGACGTGTTTTTGAAGGTGATGGAGCTGAGATTGTCTATGGTCTGATTCAGGATGCCTTCTTGAAAGAAGATTACGCGAAAGTAGTTAAGATGTGGGAAGTTTTTAAATCAAAATATGAGACTAAAGTCGCCCGTAATTTATATTTGAATTTTGTTGTGTGTAATTCTTTCATTAAGCTTGGTCTTTATAAGAGTTACGACCGTGCTTTAGAGAGTTTTAAAGCTGTTGAAGGTGAAGAGCCTCGTGTTTTTCCTATCTGGGTAGATCGTATCAAAACCAAGAATTTAAGTGAGATGGTGGAAGAATTGAGTCTCATTCGCTTGGTGGCAGATGGGGACTGGCAAGGGGCAAGTGACAAGCTGGCCTCATATCCGGTGTCACTACGGGACTCGATGAACTATCCCTTTTATCGAGGTTTAGTGAATTTTCATCTCAAAAACTACACCGAAGCCGTGGTAGAATTCGAAAAAGTTCTTGTCGGTCAAGACAAGGCCAACCCCCTAACTCCGAGGCAAACTGCTGATCTATTAATGAGTTATGTTGAGTCTCTGTATCAATTAAAAGATCAAGAACGCTTTAAAACAGTGGTCCGCGCTCTCAGTGAGGATATCAACTCCTCAAAGTCGGCACAGATCTTGAATGTGTCCGAGCGAGTTAAGTATCTCCTTATCGAGTCTTTGGTGGGAGAGGACAATGCCAACTGGGCGGAGATTGAAACGATGACAAAAGAATTTAGAGAAAAATTTCAAAAATCTCCTTACAATTCGCGAATTGGTTACCTTTACGGGTTATCATTAATAAAGAACTCGCGAATTGCTGAAGGGAAGGAAGTCCTTAGCATTTTGACGAAAGATGAAAAGGTACCTCTTCATATTAAAGAAATGTGTAGAAGTGAATTGGCAACTTTAGAATTAGTAGAAAAGAAATTATAAACGAACCAACTAACAACGGACAGGAGGTCTAATGTTATCTCAAGGTTTAAATCTCGTAGGAAATCACCCAAAGTTCAACAGCACACTTGAAATGGCCCGCAATGTAGCCGTGACAAAAACTGCTATTCTTATCTCTGGTGAAGCCGGTTCAGGTAAGAAGGCTATCGGTGCTTACATTCACCAAAATTCTGCACGCAAAAATGCACGCCTTGAGATTGTAGATTGTTCGCAAGACTCTCAAACTGTAGAGAAAATTGTTCTTGGTTTTAGAGACGATGAGACAGGACGTTTTAATCGTGGAGTCTTAGAACTTGCCAATGGCGGTACGGTAATTTTTGCCAACATTGACGCACTGGATGATAATTTCCAAAAAAGACTATATACTATCCTTCAAGAACTTCCTGACTATGAGTTAGATGTTCGCTTAGTTGCAACAACATCTAAGAATCTTTCTAAGCTTGTTGGTGCAGGTAAATTCTCTCGTGCTCTTTACACTTATTTCGCCGGAGCGCAGATCGATATGATTGCCCTTCGTGAGAGAGGAACTGACGTGGAATTGATTGCTCGTCATTTCATCAATGAGTACGCTACTGAAAATTCAGCTGGCGACCTAAATCTTTGTGAAGAAGCTGCTCGTAAACTGTCTGATTATAACTGGGGTCAAAATTTGATTGAGCTACGTTCATTCATTCGTAAAACTCTCACGAATATGGAAGGCAAAACTTTGGACATTGCTGCTATCGAAAATGGCGAGCGAAAAGTTGAGATGACATCTTCTGAAGTTGATGAAGATGGATTGAAGCTTATGTCTCTTAAAGATGCTGAGAAACTTCTTATTAAAAAAGCCCTTGTGTACACTTCTGAGAATAGAACTCAAGCCGCAAAAATTCTTGGTGTTTCTATTCGTACTCTACGTAATAAAATCAATGAGTACAGAGGTGAAGGTGCTGCTTACTTCATTAACTTAAGATAATACGTTTTTAAAGGTTGAGGCCACTCACATGGATGTGAATGACAAAACACTCAAAGCACTTACCACGGCGTTGAATTTCCGTGAAATGAGACAAGAGCTTATTTCATCGAACGTTGCCAACGCCAACACGCCGGGCTTTAAGGCCAAGAAGATGGATTTCGAAGAGGCTCTTGCCAGGGCCCTCGACGTGGATGGAAATATGCAAATGAATGTTTCTGATGGACGTCATCACAATGTTGGTAATGGCGGCTTCAATAATTTAGAACCAGAAATTTACGATGACCCAAATGGTGTCGTTTCAGAAAATGGTAATACTGTTGATGTGGAATCTGAGATGGCCCGCATGGCAGAAAACAAACTGATGTACGATGCCTTGGTTCAGCTGGTCAACAAAAAGATGGGTATGATGAAATACGCCATTAATTCTGAGAAATAAGAGGAGAACTAAATGGATTTACTCTCAAGTCTTAGAATTAGCTCAAGTGGTTTGGCGGCTCAACGTAAGAGGATGGAAGCCCATTCCTCAAACATTGCCAATGCTCAGACAACCAGAACGGCCGAGGGCGGACCTTATAGAAGAAAAGAAGTGGTTTTTGGTTCAGAACCTGAGCGCGAAAGCTTTTCTGACATTCTAGAAGGGGAATTGGCCGAAAATGCTCAAACAGTTCATGCCACAGAAGTAGTTCATTCGGATAAAGTGGTATTTAAACATGACCCCACTCATCCTGATGCCAACGCTGAAGGATATGTGGCGATGCCTGATATCAACCCGATGGTTGAAATGGCGAACATGATTGAAGCTCAACGAGCTTATGAATCAAACGTAACAGCGATCAATACAACGAAACAAATGGCGATGAAAACGCTAGAAATTGGTCGAGGCAACTAAGGAATAAGCTATGTCGATTAAAGACATTACAAGTTTTCAAAAAACATTGGGAAATGCTGACGCCAAAGGTTGGAGCAGATCCGTTGATAATGATTTTGATGCTGGAAAATTTAATATTGAAGGAGCTCCTTCTGTTGGTGAAACCGGCGGAACCAAAACTTTTGGGGAGTTTTTACAAGACTCTATCGGCAAAGTGAATTCACTCCAAAGTGAAGCCAATGTGGCGATGGAAAAACTAGCAAGTGGTGAAAGCCAAAACTTGCACGAAACCTTATTAGCAGTAGAAAAAGCTGATATTGCTTTCAGAACGATGAACCAGGTAAGAACGAAAGTGATCGATGCTTACCGAGAAATAATGAAGATGCAAATCTAGTTAGGATGATTAGATAAGCGAGAATCAGGAGGATTCAGTTGAATAACTTCTTTAGCCAAACTGTTCAGAACTTTATCGATTTTTTTAAGTCATTAGATATGACAAGAAGGATCGGTTTGATCGGTATTGCAGGGCTCGTGATTGCGCTTATGGCGGGGATCATTATTTGGGCCAGTAAAACTGATTATAAGGTTCTCTATACTGACCTCACCAAAGATGATTCGGCCGTTATTGCTAGAATGCTCGAAGAGGGGAAGATCGCCTACCAGGTTAAGGATGATGGTAAAACCATTATGGTACCAGAAGACATGGTGGAGATTTGGCGTCTCGAAATTGCTAAAAAAGGCGTGAACTTCACGGGGACTGTTGGTTATGAAGTTTTTGATAAGCAGGCCTTTGGAACAACTTCTTTTGTTCAAAAAATAAACAAGCAGCGCGCCCTTGAAGGGGAGCTCGTTAAGACGATTATGCACATTAAAGGGGTGACGAGAGCTCGTATTCACCTTTCCATTCCTGAATCTTCTCCGTTTGTATCTGAAAGAAAACCACCAAGTGGATCTGTTGTTTTAGATGTTGAACGTGGTGTAACCATGACTTCTGATGAAGTGAAAGGGATCCAGTCTCTTGTAAGTTCTTCAGTGGATGGGATGAGATCTCATAATGTGGTTGTTATCGATTCTCGTGGTAAGAAACTATCTGAAAATGATGGCGATCAGATGTCGACAGAGACTGCGAATCGGATTGCACTAGAAACAAAACTCAACTCTCAGTATGAGAAAAAAGTTGAAGAGATTTTGTCTCGCGTAATTGGTGAAGGTAAAGTTATTGCGAAAGTGGCCCTCAAGATGGATTTCACTGAAAAAGTGGAGACCCAAACAACTTACGATGGTGAAAACTCAGCGGTAGTTTCAGAAGTTCGTAATGAGCAAAAAATGGTCGGAGTTCGTCCGTCACCCCAAGGGATTCCTGGGGCGAGATCAAATCTCCCTGGTGAAACTCCGCAGCCTGGAATCCCAGAAACTCGTAATGATGTGGATAAGTCCCTCGTAACGAAGAATATGGCCGTTCCAACAATTGTCACAAAATCAAAAAAACCAACGGCTGAGATTGCCAGTATGTCTGTCGCCGTTATGGTGGATGGTAAGAAGGTTCCAGTTCTAGCAAAAGATGGAACTCCAATGGTGAATGATGACGGTATTCCTGTCACTAAATACCAAGCTTGGACTGAAGAAGAACTCCAGAATTTTCAACAGATTGTAGCAAGCTCTTTGGGAGTAAATGCGAACCGTGGTGATAAGCTTGTTATTAAAAATATGGAATTTGCTAAAGAAGACTTAGCAGAAATGGAAGCCATCATGAAGGCACGCGAGAACCGTGAACTCATGAAAAACATCACAAAATATCTCATGATCGGTGCCATTATTTCACTTTTCTTCTTTATGGTGGTGCGACCGTTCATCCAGTGGCTTACAGAGAATTCTGTCGAATCAATTGAGGACTTCTTGCCTAAGACGATTGAAGAATTGGAAAAGATTCAGGCCAATCAACGCCTCCCTGGACTTGAGGATGTCCTACCTTCCATCGAGGATAAATTGAATCCTGAGAAGATTGAAGGTAACATGTTAAGAGAGAAGATTATCTCCCTGGTGGAAGCTAATCCTGCCAAAGCTGCTCAGGTAGTGCATGAAATGATTCATACTTCTGAGACACAAAAAGAGATTGCTTAGGTTATAATAAGACAGAGTTTAAGGAGCTGAAGAGTGGCCGATATTGAAAAGAATTTAGATCCCGATGTGCAGTTTCAACTGCTTTCTGGCCAAGAGAAAGCTGCTATTCTTTTATCTGCCTTAGGACCTTCAACAACTAAATTGATTTTCAAACACATGAAAGATAATGATGTTAAACGGATGATTAACACCATGGCCACCATATCGAAATCACCCATTTGGATGGTGAAACGTGTTTTGGAAGAATTTTATTCATCTATTAATGAAGATTCAGAACTTCTCTTCTCTGAAAACAAAGGGCGAGATTTTATTCTCGGCACACTTGGTGAAGATCGCGCCAAGCAATTATTAGGTCAAATTATTGATGTTGGTTCAAATAATACTCTCGAATCTCTTGAACTTGTAGACACAAGAACACTGGCGAACTTCCTCATCAATGAACACCCACAAACGATTGCACTTATCTGTGCTCACTTGCCAGTTGAGAAAAAAGTGGATGTGCTTAAAAAACTTCCAGAAGGATTGCAGGCAGAAGTTGTTCTTCGAGTTGCCAATCTTGATTTCGTTTCTCCTGAACTTATTGCACAACTTGATGACGTACTTAAGACAGAACTTTCGACTCTTGGTTCAATTGATACGAATCAACTTGGTGGTGTTGAACCCATTGCTGATATGCTCAATCTCATGGATAAAAACTCTGAGAAGAATATTATGGCAAGAGTTGAAGAAAAAGACCCTGAGCTTGCTGAGGAAATCCGTAAACTCATGTTCGTCTTTGAGGATATGATCTTTGTTGATGATCGTGGTATTCAGGAATTGCTGAAAATTGTGGATAACACCAAGCTTGTTACCGCTCTTAAAACAGCTCCGGAAGAAGTGAGAACGAAACTCTTTAAGAATATGTCAAATCGAGCGGCAACGTTGCTCAGAGAAGATTTGGAAGCCATGGGGCCGACCAAGCTTTCAGATGTGGAGAAAGCTCAGCAAGAAATTGTTCAGCAGCTTAAGGATCTTGAGTCTAAAGGCAAAGCACTTGTATCGCGTGGTGGCGAAGGTGATTCGTTCGTTTAAGGGGCTTAATCTTTTATGCAAAAATTTCAATCAACTGATATCCAAACTTTTGAATTTGCTGACTTGCAAGTGGGTAAAGAAACTGGAACTTCTACTTTTAAGCCCTTCAATTTCAATGAGCTAAATGGCCAGCCTCAAAAGAAAAATACGATTACTGAAGAGACTCTTCGAACTGAAAGAACTTATGAGAAGAAGAATAATTTTAAAATTGATGGCGCGGTAAGAGATTCTCGTGGTCTTTCTCGTCAAGAGCAGAATGATATAGAATCTCAAATCCAAATTGAAGTTCAAAAGAGGCTTGAGACAGCTTATCAAGAAGCTTATAACGAAGGTATAGAGAAGGGTAAGGAAGAGGGACGAGCAGAGGCTATGGCCCATTATCAAGATGAGTTGACCGCCAAAGTGAATGAGTTTTCACAAATTGTTGATGAAATGACCAAGCAGAGCGATAAGCTTGTTGAAAAAAATCGTCATGATATTTATGAATTTATTAAACGTTTCACTAAATGGATTGTATTAAAAGAAATTGACGAAAAAGTGTATCTTGAAAATCTTCTTGAGAAACTTTTGCTCGAACTAAATGTACGTAAAAATCTTATTGTTAAAGTTGGTCGTGCTAACTTTAGTAAAATGCCTGAAGTGATTCAAACAGTAGAAGCTCGGCTTGGACAATTAACCAATGTACGGGTTGAGATCGTGCCTGAAATTAATCATCCGGGCATCATTCTTGAGTCAGAAAATGGCTTAATTGATGGTTCCATTGAAGGCGTCTTTGGTAACATCGATAGAATCTTTGAGCAAGTTGTAAAGCATGAATGAGGATCTTAACCTCAATCAAATCTTGCGGTATATTGAAAACCGAATTCCATATGAAAAGATCGGGAAAATCGTTGCCTCGCGAGGAATGGTTTATGAGGCGAGTGTTCCTCGGGCCGTTTTAGGAAGCAATGTTGAGTTTATTGCTGAAAATGGTGAGCGATCGTTAGGTGAAGTCGTAGCGATCCAGGGCTCTAATTGTATGGTGATGCCTTATAATGAAATTTCAGGCATTAACTCAGAAACAAAAATTCATCTTAAAGATATTGTGACTGAGATTAACATCTCTCCAAATATGCTCGGACGAGTCATCGATTTTCAAGGGAATCCCATAGATAATAAAGGGCCGATTGAAGGTCCTTATGAAAAACGCTCCATTTTCGGAACCCCCCTTAATCCGCTTGATCGTCCACCAATTCGAGAAGCTCTTGATACAGGAATAAATTCTATTAACTGTTTTATCACTGCCGGTAAGGGACAACGTCTTGCGATTATGGCGGGTTCCGGTGTTGGTAAATCTGTCCTGATGGGTATGATCGCTCGAAATACAAATGCTGATATTAACGTCATTGCCCTCATCGGTGAGCGTGGTCGTGAGGTTTTAGAATTTATTCAATCAGATTTAGGTGAAGAAGGCCTTAAGCGTTCTGTCGTCGTCGTCGCGACTTCGGATACCTCTGCACTCATACGGACGAAAGCTGCTTATACAGCAACGACGATAGCGGAATATTTTCGTGATCAGAGTCAGGATGTACTTCTGATGATGGACTCCATCACTCGCTTTGCTATGGCCAACCGTGAAATTGCTCTTTCTACTGGTGAGCCACCCGGACAAAAAGGCTACACTCCAAGTGTCTTTGCTAAACTTCCCAAGCTCATGGAGCGTGCAGGAACAAAAAAGGGAGCAGGGTCTATCACGGGAATTTATACCGTTCTCGTTGAAGGGGGCGATATGGATGAACCTATCGCTGATGCAGTGAGAGGGATTTCTGATGGTCACATTGTTTTATCTCGACAATTAGCTGCAAGAAACCATTTTCCTGCCATTGACGTGCTGGCTTCGATCTCTCGGGTGATGACTAAAGTAGCGTCAAAAGAACACAAAATTGTCGCTAGCCATTTACGTGATCTTCTTGCCTCTTATAAAGAATCAGAAGACCTAATCACTGTTGGTGCTTATGCACGTGGGTCCAACCCCAAAGTGGATAAGGCGATTGCGATTTACGATGATCTTATCAATTTATTAAGACAGCAAATTGAAGAATCTTTTACCATTGAAGAACTTTTCGAGAGGATGATCGACATTGCACGGAAAGCTGAAACTTCAGTCGATCCAAATTATAGATAAAAATGAAAAAATATACATTCAAATTAGAACCTGTATTGAAGGTTCGAAAACTCAAAGAAGAAAACTGCCGAACAGAGCTGGGTTTGTTAATCAGCCATTTGAGTAAAATTGAAGACCAGATTAAGCATGAACAAGTGGAGATTGAAAACTATTTTAAAATTCAGGAAGCTTCACTTAAAAATGGAATTCGGGGTGATCAAATTCAGGCATTCCCCAATTTAATAGCTGCTAAAGATAAAAACATTCAACTCCTTCAACGAGATAAGAAAAATCAGGAACAGCTGATTGAAAACAAAAGACGAGAATTAGCAACTCTTAAGGGAGACCTTAAGGTGATAGAAAATCTGAAAGAGAAAGAATATGAAGAGTTCAGAAAAGCCTATAATAAAGAAGTTGATCAGAAAGTTGAAGAACAAACCCAAAATTGGCTCCAGCACAGAGAGCGGAAGGTTTAAGATGAAATTATTGGCGCTCATGATGTTCTTTTCTCTTCAATCTTTTTCGCAAACAACAAAAAAGACCTATACCGAAGAAGATTTTGTTAAAAAAGTGAGCGCAGAAGTTAAATCAAAAATTGAAACAATTAAAAATAAGAGCGTTTCTGATCTAACTAAAGAATTGCTGGATAAAGAAGAAAAGTTAAAACTTAAGGAACTAGATCTTGTTAAGCAACAGGATGCAATCAAGGTTTCTGAATCTGATATTGCTAAAAGGTATTCTGATCTCGCGGAAAGACAGAAAGACTTTTTAGGTTGTGTCCAAAAGATTAATGATGAATCTCGCTCTCGAATTACTCAAGTGGTAGAAATGATTTCTAACATGAAGCCAGATAAAGCAGCTTCAGTTCTATCTGTTCAGGATTCTGAGATTGCAGTACAGATTTTACAAATGATAGATCCTAAGAAAGCATCAAAAATTTTCAACTTCATGGATAAGGATATTTCTGCCAAATTACAAAAACAATATCTTCAGATGAAAAAGTAAAAACTTAAAAGTTTAAGTAAACTCGCTCACCGAAACCTGTGTGATCCGTATATCGTGTAAAAGTTTCGCAACCTAACGTTTTTTGATTTCCCCACGTGTTCATGATGACATCGCAACCAAAACGATCTTGAGAGTTATTTATCAAGTCAACAACAGTCACCCAGTGATAGTTCAGGCCTCCACTGTTCATAAGAACTGGAATAGGAGTTATTTTTATTTGATGACCATCTTCTCGATTCCTTATGATTTGTTGCTGCCCGTAAAATAAATCACGCTTTAGCTTTTCTAGAAATATTTCATCATGCCAATTTATTCTCACCACCCAATGAGTGACTGGGCATGTATTCTTTCCTGGTTGTTCAGAAAAAATCTTATTCAGTGCCTTTTTCATGGTCGAAGAGTGTTGTCCAGGAGTGAGATCTTTGGCGTAGAGATCGTGGGTTTTAGGGCTGATATGCCTTTGGCAAAGCATGCTAGTCATATTTGAAGCCGCTGTCTGACCACAGTATCCTTCCCAGCCATTAAGCCCGTGAGAGCGTGGTTGACGATGGCTTATGGTTCCATCTGGGCAAACAGAATATGTGACAATTCCACGCTCTGGATAAACGGCATCGATACCATCTCTTGTATCTTTGCAATCTGTTTGAGATTTCCACTGGTAGTTAAATAAGCTCGATTTTCTTGGATTCTCTTGGGCGTAGGATGAGAGTGATAAAAGGGATGCAAATAGAATGACTATTTTCTTCATGAAAATTTCTCGTGTTTAATCCGTTAAACTATAATTTAGTAAATTATCCCGAACCCGTTTGGCTTAGGCAAAGGCTTTATAGTGCTTAAAATGACCATTTAAGCCCAAAAACGGCAAATATTGCCTACCCACAAAAAATAATTAAAGTATTTTTGGAAGATTCTGCCCGGCTTCATTTTATGGGCCGAGTTATGGGAGAATGTTTCGTAGGACCACTAAGGAACCAAGAAATGCTTCAAGCAGTTAACAATCAACCTATCGAACCAAAAGCTCCAGAGAGAGTTCAAGGTTCAAGAGCTGAGAAGGCGAAGATCAAAGATCTTGAGTCAGAGCTCGATGGTGCTGACTTTGCTAATGAATTAGAAGCTTCAATGGAAACTGAATCAACCGAAGCTTCTGAATCAGAAGTTAAGGCAGTTAAAGTTAATCCTGAAATGCTTCTTGAATCGCCTTCAACATTAATTCAGCGTCCCGCTGGACAACTTGAAGGTCAACTTGAAACTCCTAATCCAAAAGTTTTTGATGCTAATTTGATTCAAGATGTTGATCAAATAATTCAACCAAAAACAACGAATGTTTCGGGAGAGCTTACAGCTGAGCAGGTGATGGAACTTGCTCAAGGCCAGGGTCTAAATCCAGAGATGGAAAGTGAAATGACCCAGGCATTGCTTAAAACTCCAAAGCTACAAATGGGAAGATCTCCTGCGATCGACTTTGCAAAAACAGAAGTTGATCCACAGCTAATGAATATGGATGATTTTGTTGCTCAAAAAAATGCAGCTGCAAAAAAATCACTGAACCATTCATCTGCCTATGGTATGCAAAATAAAGCTCAGTCCAATAAAATTGGAATGGAGCACGGACTAAAGTCAACTCAGACTGTGAATGAACTCGGTTTGACTGATTCTTCTGCCGGCCGTTCTTCCATGAACTCTCAACAGTTTATTCTCAATTCACAAATTGATCTTGGGTCTAATGCTAAGGCCAATGAAGCCCAAGCCCCTGTGAAGACATTTAATATGTCGAATATTAAGTCTGAAAATTCAAATCAGATCATGAGCCAAATTACTGATTACGTAATCCAGGCAAAGGCTGCGAAAGAGCCAACTGTGAATATGCGTGTGAATCATGAAGAACTAGGCGTGATTGATATCACAGTTAATAAATTGGGCACGAATCAAGATGCCATTGCCATCAATATTGGAACACATTCAGTTGATGGGAAAAATTTCTTCCAGGCCAATTCAAAAGATCTTTTCTCACATCTGACAAACTCCGGTCTGAATGTGTCTGACTTAAAGGTGGAAACACCTTCTCAAACTGCTCGTAATGATTTCGATTTTGGAAGTCAGTCTGGGCGTGGAGGATTTGGTCAGCAGGATAAGCAATTCGGCTCTGAACAAAATCAGAGACGTCATGAGTCCGATCGTCGTCAGGAACTCTGGAATCTTTTAAGAGATAAGGATGCTGCCTAATGCCTGAAATTGGACGTAATTCAACACCACAAGAAATGCAGTATCGCCAGGTTCAAATGGGGCCACGATCACTAGCAGGCAAAGGAATGAGTGAATCTCAGCAAAGAGAAGCACTTATTAATAAGGCCACTGGTTATAAACCAAAAAATGAATTGTTCAAAGAGGGTCCTCATAACGAAATGGGGAAAGATGAATTTCTGAAACTGTTGACGTTTCAATTACAAAATCAAGATCCCATGAATCCAATGGATCAAAGTAAATTCACCGGTGAACTTGCTCAGTTCTCACAACTTGAGCAATTGGCCGCTTTGAATAAAAAATTCGAAGATGGAAATAAAACTCAAGGTATTCAAGATAAGTTTTATGCCGCATCTTTCGTTGGGAAAAAAATAGTCACAACAGGTTCATCTATTGACCTCAAAGAGAGTGGTGATCCAGGAGAAGTTCTTTTCAAACTCGATGGACAAGCTTCAAAAGTGATGATTCGAATTTTAGATTCAAAAAATAACGTCGCTGGCGAAATTTGGAAAGAGGGCTTATCAGAAGGGTCTCACCAAGTCAGTTGGGATGGAGTGGCCCTTGATGGAACTCCGGCCGTAAAAGGTAAATATACAGCTCAAGTGAAAGCTTGGGATGATATGGGTCAAGAAGTTGGAACACGTACTGAAGCAACTGGTATTGTTCAAAGTGTAACTTTTGATCAAGGTGAGCCAGTTCTTACAGTGAATGGACAAAAAGTTTATTTGAGAGATGTAGCGAGCTTTCATACTGCTGATTCACAAACTCATCAGATGAATAATGCAGCACAGGCATTAAATTCCGGCTTGTCGGGGCATAACGGTTCGATACAATTTAATAATAACGGAACAAGTGCGAACACTGTTCCAACTCAGAGAGCAGTAAATGCTTACACTGAGAATGCAGGAATTTACGAGTAGTATGAGCAATAAAGTTAACTCGCTTCTTATACCAAACGTTTCTTCGCTTCCTTCTGATTCTCAGAAGGCAGAGAAAGCAAACGCCCTTAAGCAAGGGGAAAAAAGTGAGTTTAAAGGATTAGTTGATCAGCTTTCCCAACAGGATTTGAGACAACCTCAAGTCTCTGCTAAGAATGTTGGTCAGGAAGTAAATGTTTCCACTCACGCAATGAAAAGATTGCAAGAGAGAAATATAGAGCTTGATGGAAATGAGTACATGAAGCTTAAAGAAGCGATGAGTAAGTTGAAAACGAAGGGCGGACATGACTCTCTCGTGATTACCAACAAAGCGGCATATGTCGTCGACGTAGATAAAAATACGGTGGTAACAGCGGTGGATAAGAACAACATGAACGAAAATGTTTTTACGAAAATCGATTCGACGATATTTATGATGTAAATCTGCTTAGGAGTAGCAGAGGAAACATAAGTTTTAATATTAATATGGTGTAGGTGGCTGGTCCTTTTCTGGAAGCCATGGATGAGAGCCTGTAGTGCTCAAATCCCCTCGCCGGAGTCTAGGAGGGACAGTTATGAGTATTCTTTCATCTTTCAACATCGGTGTTACAGGTCTAAATGCTGCTGGTCAGAGCATGTCAGTGATCGGTGACAACATCGCCAACGCTGGAACTTACGGTTTCAAAGGTTCAAGAGCAGAATTCCAAGACATGCTTTCAAATTCCCTTAAAGGAATTGATGGTGGTGACCAGATCGGTTCTGGTACAAAACTTGCTCACGTTACGTCTCAGTTCACGCAAGGAACTGTTGCTCGTACAAACAACATTACTGATATTGCAATTAACGGTAACGGCTTTTTCCAAGTCGATGCACCGTTTGGTAAAGGATATACTCGTGATGGTGCTTTCCATTTCGATAAAGAAGGCTACATGGTTAACGGTGATGGTTACAAGGTTCAAGGTTTTCAGCCTGATGAAAAAGGTAACATCACAACTAAAACTGGTGATATTAAATTAGGAAATACAACAATTCCAGCAACTCCAACTTCTGAAGTGACTATGTCGATGAACCTTGACTCTCGTGAGCCAGTGAAGAAGTTTGATCCTGCCAATCCTGAAAAAACTTCGAACTTCAATACATCAGTAACGGTTTACGATAATGTTGGTACAGCTCGTCTTATGACTGTGTACTATAACAAAGCTGCTGACGGAGCGAACTGGGAATACCATGCCATGATTGATGGTGCTGATGCTACAGGCGGTATCCCTGGTAAAATGATGGAAATGGCCAACGGTCAATTAAAGTTCAACCAAAAAGGTGTACTTGAAGAAGAAATCCCTGGAATGAATAGCTTCAACTTCAATAAAGGTGCAGCTCCAGGACAAAAAATTGCTCTAAATTTCGGTGCTTCTCTTAAAGAAGGTGGAACTGGTCTTGATGCTTGTACACAGTTTGGTTCTAAATCATCTGTGGCCCGTCACACTCAAGATGGTTCTTCGGCAGCTACACTTTCTTCAATGTCTTTCAATGATATGGGTGTTCTTACTGCGGTTTATGATAACGGTGTTCAGCGTGAGCTTGGTCAAGTGGCCGTGGCAAAATTCGAAAACAACGAAGGTCTTTTCAAAACTGGTAAAAACCTTTTCAAAGAAACTCGTAAATCAGGTCAAGCAGCAATGGGCAAACCAGGCGCTGATGGACGTGGTGAAGTTCTTTCAAAATCGATTGAGCAATCTAACGTTGATATTGCTTCTGAATTTATTAACTTAATGGCCGCTCAACGTAACTTCCAGGCCAATACGAAAACGATCACAACATCTGACCAGATGTTACAAGAAGTTCTTAACATTAAACGTTAATAACGACTGATTCTTCTCCTAGTCTTTACTCCAAATAGGGAGGTCAGCGAAAGCTGATCTCCCTTTTTTTATTCACATCAACTGTTAGAAAATGTTGGAAGAGCAAACATCAAACTACGTTAAAATGCTTGAATGAAAATTTTAATGATTGTTTTATTGTTTTGTTCTCTCGCCTCAGCTGAGGCGATACCCCAGCAAGGACTTTACATCTGCAAGAGCGGCAATGAAGAGAGTATTTGCGATCAAATGCTCAAAACAAATATAAAAGATGACCGGCTCATTTCAATAACAGTTGAGTACGTAGGTTACTGTGGTTCCATGGGCCCATATCAGTATAGTTGTGTTGGTCAAACCTGTGGAGATGAAGGTATAAGATTTGAGTTTAAAGATCTTAAGCATTATTCATGGGAAAACAAACAATACGGATTTAAATGTGATTTTGAAAAAAAATAATTGGTTTTTATTTTTATTATCCTCGTTCATTTTGATGTCCAATGTTACCCAGGCGTCATCCCTTGAGAAAAAGGTCGATTCCATCGTCAGTATTTTTGAAAATGATACCCCTGACATTCAATATTGCTCGATCGTCGATATCAAAGATGGCCGAGGTTACACTGCAGGAAAAGCAGGCTTTACGTCCGCCACAGGTGATCTTTTAGAGCTGTTACTTCGGTATGAGCGAATTAATGCAGAACTTTTTAAATCTGTGATTCCCATTTTGAAACAAAGAGCAAGAGAAGAAAATGGAGATGTCACAGGATTAGAGAGCTTACCAAAGCTCTGGGCTGTGGCCTGTCAAAATCAAGATTTTCTTAAAACTCAAGATGACTTAGTTGATGAGTGGTATAAAAAACCCGCCCGCTCTGCTTTGAAAAAGTATGGGCTCAAATCAAATTTAGCCTACCTCATTTTTTACGATACAGTTATTCAGCATGGTGATGGAAATGATCCCGATTCTTTTAACGGAATTGTGAATAAAATGGGAAGGATTCCTCAAACAGAACGTGTATTCCTTAACAACTTTTTAAGAGCAAGATTAAAGGTTTTAAAAAATCCATCGAACCGTGAGACCAGAGATGTCTGGCGGGAATCAGTGGATCGAGTTATTTCCTTGAGGAAATTACTTTCTGAGGGGCATTTCAATCTAGATGGTGCTTTTACCCTTGAGGTCTGGGGCGAGAGCTTTTCTTTTTAGGTGATTAGCCGTTATTGCCAATAGCTTCAACCGGACAGGCAGCAAGAGCGTTTTCGGCTTCAGCGATCTCGGCAGGGTTCATCGGTTGTAGTTTAACGTAGGCATGTCCATCATTGTCATTCATCGCAAAGAATTTAGGAGCTTCTACACAGCAAGCATCGCACGCAATACACTGATCATCCACGTAGTATTTACCTGGAACATTTTGTTTAAAGCGTGAATTCTTGTCTGCCACCAGAAGCTCCCTAAATCTTAAGAATTAAATAATTGCCGGATTAGTAACAATTTTTGCTTTGTTATTCAAATTTTTAAGCAATTCTTCTCTCACTTTTCTTGAGAAGGCCTGATTTTGTGCTGATTTCTCGGTGTTTAGCTGATCAGCTGCTTTTTTATCGGCAACAGTCAGGGGTGAGTTAATCTTTACCAGAAAGATTGTGCCTGCATTCCCGAAGTTAAGGGTGTCATTCATTTTCCCTTTGAAGATATCCTCAGCTTCTTTTGGTGAGAGTAAAAGTTGCCCAATCGTTTGGTCAAATTGGTTCACGTCTGTGTTTTTAAAGAATTGTGCTCCAACTGTTTTTTGAAGACTCTCGAGATCGCTTAATTTATTTTCTTTCAGTAAATTTGAAATTCTATCCTGTTCAGACTTTAGAAGTTGATCAAGATCTTGGGCTTTCGTTTTTTGGATCGAAAGTCGGGCCAGTTCAGATTGAACATCTTCTAGTTTTTGACTGATAGCAGCCTTTTTATCTTCAACATAAATGATGTGATAGCCAAATTCAGTTTTTACTGGTTCAGATATTTGACCTTGTTTCATAGCGAAGGCCGTCTTTTCAAATTCTGGAACCATTCGTCCGGCCCCGAACCAGCCTAGGTCACCACCATTGGATTTTCCTGAGGCATCTTCAGTTTCCTTATTCGCAATAGTGCTGAAGTTTTTCGTGTTAACTTTCGCCTTAATGGCTTTAATTTTCTCTAAAGCCTTTTGATCATCTCCTTTAATCAGAATATGACGGGCTTTGACTTCTTCAGGTTTGTTATATTTGGCTTTGTTTTCTGCATAAGCACTCTCAAGAGTTTTCTTATTTTCTGGCTTGGCGATAAAATCTTTAATTTCCTGCTCACTCACACTAATGAGCGGAGCAAGTGCCTGACGGCTGATTTTTATTGCACTCACGTTGACGCTTGAGTTTTTAAAATTAAGGACATCATTCACATAGTTGTCGGATATCAATGTAGCGGTAAATAGCTCGTCTACTTTTTTCTGCTTTAGGTCATTGGCAATTAAATCTTCAAACTGAGAAGGTGAATAACCATTTTGTTGTAGCGCGTTGCGGTAAAGCGACACGTCGAATTGCTCATTTCTCTTAAAGTACTGAAGATTTTTGATTTCGTTTTTAATTTCGTCGAGTGACACAACGAGTCCCATACTGTTGGCAGCATTAGTAATGAGTTTCTGCTGAATTAAACCATTAACAATCGACTGTTTTATTCCCATTTCTTCAATTTGTTTTTGAGTCAGGGACTTTCCACCAAGCATTTGGCTGTAGAAATCAAGTTGTCGCCCTAAAGCTGCCTGATACTCTCTGATTGTGACTGGAGTTCCATCCACAGTGGCGACATTTTTCCCTCCACCGAGTGAGAACTTATCATAACCGCTAAATAAGAAACTAGCGGTGATAATGAGCATAATAAAAGTCAGGATAAAATAAGAGATCTTACTCGTGAAAGCACTTTTCATGGTTTTCCTTTGGACGAAAATAAATGCAAGTCATTTTATCGGGGAAGCTTAGGTCTGGTCAAAGACTTTTGATAAGAAACTTCATTGGCATTAAGCATTGTTTTGGCTACTCTTTAGGGATTAAAGTTCAAATTTTAAGGGCGTCGCTTGAAACTAATTAACGAGTCGTCAAAAACCAAAATTGTCAATAATACGATCGTTGCGATTCTGGCCATTTATGGTATTTCACAGAAGCGTTTCGATCTCAATGAGCCAACTCTATTCCATCAGTTGGTGACAGAGGTGATCTCTCCTGTTCAGGAGGGGTTATCCAATTCTAAAAAATCATTATCTGCATTTTGGGAAAATTACCTGCTTATTGTGAATACCAGTAAAGAAAACCATGTGCTGAAGAAGCAAATCTCGCGCCTTGAAAGTGATCTCACGACAATGGAAGAGGTTCGTAAAGAAAATCTTCGTTTGAAAAGATTGTTAAGTTATTCGGATGAAATGAGTCAGCAGCGAGTGATGGCGCAAGTAGTGGGGTGGGATTCGGCTAACGAATTCAAGGTGATTCGACTGAATAAAGGCAAGAAAAACGGAATTAAAGTCATGGCCCCAGTGATTACAGATCATGGTCTTGTTGGTTACGTTTATCGAGTGACGGATAATTTTTCTGATGTGCTGACCATTTTGGATCAGAATAACCGTGTTGATGTGATGGTTGAACGAACCAGAACCCATGGAATTGTAGAAGGTGTCTTTAATTTCAAATGTACGCTCAAATATATTATGAGAAACGAACCCGTTGAAGTTGGCGATAAACTTATCACTGCCGGAGTAGGGGGAATTTATCCTAAGGGTATTAAGGTTGGGATGATAACAGATATCACCAAAGAAAACTTCGGAATGACTTTAAATGTTGAGGTCATTCCAAGTGTCGATTTTGATAAATTAGAAGAAGTATTAGTGTTAATTCCAAATGAAACAGCTGTTCCTGAAGCACCCATTGCTGTTCAGGAGAAAAAAATATGAGAATGAGATTTTCTCAAATCATGATTTCTTTTGCGATCACGCTGGGTCTTTTAATAGGCTTTGAAATTGTGACGTCAACTTTACTACCTGCTATCGGTTGGAAGGAATATCGATTAACTTTTAACGTCCTGGTGATTTTATTCATGGCGATTCGCATGGATTCTCCACTTGTGCCTTGGTTGATCATGGGCCTTCAAATCATCCACTCCATCTTCTCAATTGAAGGCTGGGCGCTAGGGACTCTTGCTGGAATTATTGTGATGATGTCGGCGAATTATCTGAAAGAAATTCTTCAGTTAACGACAGCTTTTATGACCATGTTCACGGTTCAGTTGTTTCAGTTTATCTGGTACCTAACTGTGACCGTTATTATATGTTTGAAAATTTCTGATTTTGATAAATTTGGATTAATTCTCTGGAGCTTTATTCCAGGAAGTATTCTTTTATCTTTAATTTCACCAGTTGTGTTTTGGTTGTTGGGCACAATCTGGAGAGTTCCAAATGAAAGCGGCCCTAGAGGAGTCGAAATTTAGTCATGTTTGGTGAAGAAGAATTAGTCAAGATTCACAAGGATCGGGCCACACTCCTTTCCTATATTATAACGGCAGCCTTTGGCCTGGTTTTGTCGCGTCTTTGGTATTTACAAGTTTATAAAGGGGAAACTCTTCATAATTACTCGATCCAAAACCGCTTGCGAAAAGAGGTCGTCTGGGCCCCTCGTGGACTTATCTACTCTCGTGATGATCAGTTAATTGTCGATAACATTCCTCGTTTTGATGCCATTCTTACTCCGCAGTTTTTAATGGAGAAAGAGGGGGCTTTAAATAAGCTGGCCAAGATTCTGAGCATGGAGCCAACGGCTATTCAGGCCATCTTAAAAAAGAATTCTAACCAGGCGACTTACAGACCAATTATTGTAAAAAAGAATATCACCTTTGATGAATTGGCCAAAATTGAGACTCAGAACGCTGATCTTCCAGGGATTAGTGTTGATACTTTTATTTCCCGCGAATACCGAGATAAAGAAATTGGGGCCCACTTATTAGGTTATATTTCTGAAATTTCTCAAACCCAATTACCTAAGCTGCGCGAACGCGATCGAATGGATTATCGTTTAGGAGATTTTATTGGGCAATTTGGTATCGAGGAACAGCTCGATCGTTACCTGCGTGGTGAAAATGGCCACGAATTTGTAGAAGTTGATGCTCGTGGACGCAGAAAGAGATATATCAATACGGATAACCTCTTTAAGGGGATCGAGGACGAAAAACCGATTTCGGGCATGAATGTAAAGTTGACCATAGACCGCGATATGCAAGTGGCAGCCTTTAATGCTCTAGAAGGTAAAGTCGGCGGTGTCATTGCCATCGATATCGATTCGGGTGAAGTTTTAACGATGGTGTCTCGTCCATCATTTGATCCTTCCCAGTTTTCTCGCGGTCTTTCTCCAGAGTATTGGAGAAGTCTTGTGACCAACAAAGAGCATCCTCTGCGTGATAGAAATATTCAAGAACACTTTTCTCCTGGCTCAACTTTTAAGGCCCTGACGGGAATCGCCGCTTTTGAAGAAGGCGAGATCGATGAAAATACTGAGGTCTTCTGTACTGGGAAGTGGAGCTTTGGTCGACGATCTTATCACTGTTGGAAGAAAGAAGGTCATGGCGCCACTAACCTCGTTAAGGCTATCAGAGAATCATGTAACGTTTATTTCCAAAAAGCTGCGAACCGCATGCCTATCGACGCTTTGGCAAAATACGCCAAAGCTTTTGGTTTGGGGGCGAGAACGGGAATTTCTCTTCCACGAGAAGTGGCCGGCTTAATCCCTACATCAGAATGGAAAAAGAAAAGACTTGGTCAAGAGTGGCAGCCTGGTGAGACATTATCATGTGCCATTGGGCAGTCCTATGTTTTGGCCTCTACGATTCAGTTGGCAACGGCCTACGCTGCCATTGCCAATGGTGGAAAAATTTATCGTCCCTTTGTCGTAAAAGATGTGTTCGATACGAATGGCGACTTGGTGAAAACTTATACTCCAGAACTCTTGTCAAAAATTGAGATGAAGAACCCTAAGACACTAAAGTTTATTCGTGAGGGTCTATTTCAAGTGGTTAACAATCCCAAGGGAACAGCTTGGTACCGTCGTGGTCAAGGGATTCTCATGGCTGGGAAAACAGGAACTTCTCAGGTAAAAGGTGCGAGTGCAGATAAAGTTCACCAAAAATGTGAGTTGATGGACTATGAATCTCGCCACCATGGTCTCTTTGTTGGATTTGCTCCTTATGATAATCCTAAAATTGCTGCTGCAGTGATTGTGGAACATGGATGTCACGGATCGAGTGCCGCTGCTCCCGTCGCTGAGGCCGTCATCACTCAGTATATGAAAAAATATCATCCGGACATGTATCTGCAGAACCTAGAAAAAGATAAAACAATTAAAGATAACTGGATTAAATCTCTTCGAGCAACCGCACCAGCAGCGGGTGGTGCTCATGGTGAGGAATAATGAGCCAAAGGCTTCTTGAATTCTTAAAGCGCTATGATTTTAGTTTTATCGGAAGTATGTCCGCCATCTTTTTGGTGGGAATACTAAATTTGTATAGTGCTACTCATTCTCAATCCCATGAAGGACTAGATTCACTTTATAAATCTCAGCTCATTTGGTTTGGTGTTGCAGTGGGGGTTGCCGTTGCCATCAGCTTTCTTAATCCTAAAACTTTTGAGCGTTTTTCTTACGTCGGTTATATCGTTACTTTATTTCTCGTTTTTCTGGTTATGCTGATGGGGAAGGTGGGGATGGGTGCCCAACGGTGGCTCGTTCTCGGACCGATTCGCATGCAGCCCTCGGAGTTTATGAAAATGGGACTGGTGCTTGCCATGTCTCGTTTTTTTACCAGAGTGAGTCCTGAAAAAGAACTTGGTTTTAAAGATTTGATTTTCCCTGGCATTATCGTTATGGTTCCGGCAATCATGGTAATTGCTCAGCCAGATCTAGGGACTGGGATGTTACTTTTATTCATTTTCAGCATGATGATTTTTTATAAGCGACTAAAGTGGAATACAATTGCGACTCTGGGTATTATTGCCCTCGTCTCAGGTGTGTTGATGTATAATTTTGGTTTAAAAGAATATCAACGTAAAAGGATTCACACTTTTATTGATCCTTACCAAGATGCAAAAGGTTCAGGTTACAACGCCATTCAATCTGAAATTGCCATAGGATCTGGCCGATTATTCGGTAAGGGATTCAAAAATTCTTCTCAGGCTTCATTGAATTATCTTCCTGAAAATCATACCGACTTTGTGTTTGCAATTTTTAATGAAGAGCACGGTTTTTTTGGTTCTGTTTTCTTGATCATTCTCTATATCGTATTTTTTATGCGGCTTATCTGGCTGGCAACATCTGTTCAAAGATTCTATGATTCCATTTTAGTCATCGGAATTATGTCGATTTTCTTTTGGCATGCGTTCATTAACATGGCCATGGTTTCGGGTCTTTTGCCTATTGTAGGGATTCCGCTTCCTCTGATGAGCTACGGTGGATCAAGTATGCTCACCTTTGGTGTAGGAGTTGGGATGGCGACTTCTATCTCTAATACCAGAAACTTTTTTAACTAGTTTTCAAACAATCGTTTATTTTTTAGTCATTTTCGGATCCCTAGGTGTCTGTAAGAACATAGGGATCCTCGTGGCGAAGCTCTTGCATTGATGAGAGATAAACCACCTAAGGAATTTATGGTCGCCAAACTGATCTTATGTTCGTCATTGCTCATCTCCACCCTCAGTTGGGGAGCTGAATTTGATCAACGATTGACGGTCAAGGAACGATTGCGCATCTCTCTTTGGACTGAGGGCCTTGCGCCTAGAAAGCCCCACCTTTCACACTCGACAAAACCTCGTCTACCAGAGGAAATTGAAAGATCCCTTCGAAAATTATGATTTTAACTTTTTGAATCATATAGTATGATAGTAAGACTATATGAAAAAAATAGCCAATATTGGCAGTTTGCTCAAAAAAATTTATCGGGTTTATAGCATCGAACTCATGAAGGTCCTTCAAGGTAGGGGCTTCAATGATCTTCGTCCAAGTTTTCTCGAAGTCTTAATGTACTTATCTGAACACGACGGGCCCTCTATCAAAATGATAGGAAAGGCCTGTGGTCTCAAAAAACAAACCATGACATCCCACCTTAATGAATTGGAAAAGCGTGGCTACATTACACGGACTCATTCGGAGCACGACAAGCGTGAACAACTTGTTTATCTGACAGACTACGGAGAAAAATTTAAACTTAATCTTCTTCAAGTGACTAATGAATTAGAAAAACAATACACCTCAAAACTAGGCGAGGTCGAACTCGATCGAGTTGAGTTGATGTTGGATAATCTCTATCGTGAAATTCTAGAAAACCAAAGAAGGGGAAGCTTGATTTAAGCTGATCTCTCTTTCACTTCCTCAAGTCTAAAACCTTTCCAATATTTGTAGCCACCAGAAATATTATTACAATTATAGTATCCGAGTCTGACTAGAAATTCGCAGGCCAGAACGGAGTTCGTCCCATCTTCAGATATGATAAAAATCGGAGTTGTTTTAGATTGAATTTCAGCAAAGCGATCAGAGAAATCTTCCCATGGAATATGGAGCGCCTCTGGGAGCCGATTAAAGGCTTCGTAATCCTTGGATGTGACATCAATCAGGATAAAATCAAAGTCAGGGTTTTGATAAAGCTTCCATGCTTTCTCTGGGGATAGATCGTTATAGGCACGACCCTTGAGGAGAAACTCATCCGACACTTCCTCACCATTTTTGATTCGAATCAGATGATTGCGCTCGATACTCATCATTTTTTCAAGTCGAGTTTCAAGTTCTAGGATTTTACCCTCAAGCCGATCAATTTCTTTTTCGAAAGTCTGGAGTTGGCTAAAAATATTATGGGGTTTGTTCATCATACCGCACCTCTGATAGCTTTCATCTTACCAGAGAAGCGGTGGACTAAAAAAATGGGTAAATAGTGCCAAACTGAATTCGATTCACGATCATTGTTGTCAGGATTGCCCCAGAGATAAAGATGCAACCTTCATAAAAGCCATAACCTAGACTTTGCATTTCGGTATCTATTTCACCTTCAAAGGCCCTACCTTCGCTTAGGCGAATCGGGAAAATGCGCACAAGACCCTTTTTAAACAATGGAAAGATAATCAGGGAAAGAATGGTTTTTAATAAAACCTGAATACAAAAGACGGTGATTTCGTAATGTTCTTGATCAAAACAGCTCGCAATAATAAATCCTGTTCCAAGAGTAAAACCTCCATAAGAAAAGCATAGTGAAAGATTTTTTTGAATCATGAGTCGATTGAAGGTGAGTTTACTAATAAATGTATAATACTTAATTGAAATACCAACAATCACCAGCATATAAAGCCATAGAACAAGCAAGATCACCAGAGAGTTCTCCGCCTCGAGCATCACGGTGCGGGTGAGATAAGCAATCACAATAGCGTGGCAGAAACTAATGAAAGCATAGCTCATGTTTTTGCGTTTTAGAACTTCATCCGTATAGTCAAAATTGTAAAACACAACTGATTCAACAATGTAGAGAGATAATAAATAGAGAATAACGGCGATTGAGCCCCACACAGCAAAGTGAAATAAGCTTAAAAGTACACCTGATGTCTCATTAAATGAAATGGATGAGAAAATAATTGAAATGCCAACGAGTCTAGAAAAAAGGTGAATGGTATCGGCCGGATTTTCTGCCGGATTAATTTTTTTGAGGACTTGGCGTTTGACGCTGGGATAAAAAATGACATGAGCATAACGATAAAGATAGATCATCAGGCAAACAAACGCTGCAAGGATAATTCTAATCACGAGACGATCAAAAATTTCGGCCATAGATATTCCTTAGAAATTTTCCTTAAAGTAATCTAGTAGGAGGGTTTTCATATCCACCTTTTTCATACGATCTTTATTAAAAAAATGAGGGAAGTTTTTTTGAGTAATAGGTCCGTTAGGTCCAAACTCATGGTTTGGTCCAAAATAGGGCCGATTTAAACTCACAGAGCTTCTGAGTTGCTGGTAGAATTCCATATTAGGTCTGAATTTTCCCCAGCCGAGAAATTTTGGAAAGTTTTTGAAAACTTTGCTGAATTTCCAGTAAGGTTGGCCTTCTTTGTTGAGCTTCCATTCACCAAATTCGCTATTGTTGATATAAAGGCTGCCTGGAGGAAGAGGAAGAAATTCTTCTTCAGCGCCATTGCGGCGATAAATCGAGAGACCAATATATTCTTTATTCTTACGGGCAAATTCTTTGTTTGTTCTCACAATGATGTCTTCAATAAGCTCATATCCAGAAATGATTCGATATTTTTGGTAGTAAGTTTTCATCAGAAAACCTGTCGCATGGGTATCAGTTAGGATCACTGTCAGTTGATTCCCTTTGACTAACTTGGAAAATCCCCTTTCATTTTTTAAAAATTGAATCCCTAACTCAGAAGGTGAGAGAGCCTTGGCAAGACCAAGATAGGAGATAATAAGGACGATATATAAAAAAAACTTATACATCAGTTAAGCCTGTAGAATATCCATGATCTTTTTCTGATTGGACATTGATAACTCTTCAAAGTCACAATGTATCCTGTTCACGGCGTGAGACTCACTAAACTTTTGAAAGAGATCAGTTGCATCTTGGATATTTTTTACGGAAGAAAGATTTTTATTCAAAGAGGATTCTCTCATCACTTTCATCGGGTAGTGCTCTTGTGGAGAATTAGCTGAATAGTACTTAGAAAGTCTCCCAGATGATGAGCATTTAATGTAGTCAATATTCTCAGACTTAAGAAAATTTTCGAGTTCATGCATTTGACCCAGATGGGCCGTGCCGAAGGTCTCAAGTATCTTTTTCGGAATATTGTTTTTCACAATTCTCTTGGCCCAATGATTCGATGAGTGTTTGAGCACTTTATACAGATAGGGATCGTCATGCTCAAGGTAGGCTTCGATATCAGCAGGAATAGAATATTCAGACTTCGCACTTTCGAAATATCGCATGAGCATTTGCTCTAAACAAACTGCTCGATAATGAAAGTACACCATCATAAACATATGGAATCGAGAAAGAAGAAAATCATCAAAAGTAGAAATGGCCCTTTCTGAAATCCCTAAAAAGGCTTGAGAGTTTTCAGTACAGATTTTTAGATTATCGATGATCCAATCAAGATCAAACTTTCCATAACTGACCCCACAGAAATAACTATCTCTTAAAAGATAGTCCATGCGGTCACAGTCCATTTCAGATGAGACTAATTGATGAAGGAGAGGGAAGTAGTTAACGCCTTTAATGGTAAAATAATCAGGGTTTTTAGATTCGCCAACAACCAATTCAGCGACAGCAAAGGGATCAATTCCAAACTTGGATTTTACTCCCTTGAAAGACTCAGTGAAAGAACTATCGGTGATAGATTTGATAGTATAGTCCTCATGAGAAGCTTGTCGGTCTTTGCTCTCATGAAACTGCTTAGGAAGTTTTAGCGCCGAAACATTAGGCATCACCGATTCTGTGGAGTGACTGAGAGGTGCATGGCCAATATCATGCAAGAGACATCCAAGCCTTAAAGTTTCTTTTAGTCTCAATATCTCAGCAGAGGCTTGATCTTTAAAAAGGTTATTAAAAACCATTGTTGAGACATTCATCACACCTATAGAGTGAAGATAGCGAGTATGGGTAGCCCCTGGAAAAACATACTCTGCAAATCCAAGCTGCTTAATATTTCTTAAGCGTTGAAAAAATGGGTGCTCAAGAATTTCAATTTCTGAGTCATCAATAGGTATTGAGCCATGAACAGGATCCCGAACTTCCACAATCTACTCCTTAATTTCTAGCTTGTTCACGTGCATATTGATGAAGCCATTCGGCTATATCTCTCGACTCATGCATCGGTTTATTATCGATGTAAAGGCATGGAACAGTTCCGCGGCCAGTATCAGTGATAAGTTTTTCCCGTTTACTTGGATCTTTTCTGGTATTGAAGAAGGTCACTTTTTTATCAAGTCCCGTTTCTTTCAAGGCTGCCAAGACGATCTGGCAGTAAGGACATTCATCAAAGTAATAGAGTTCTAGTTTTTTTTCAGTCATTATTTTCTCTCAAAAAAAAAGGCTCCCACTTGGGAGCCCGATTTACTTAATCGTCATCATCATCTTGTTCTTCGTCTTCACCTGATTTTTTCTTTGGACCTTTAACGTATTCCTCGTCTTCGTCCATGTCGCTATCATCTTCTTCTTCATCTTCAGGAGAATCTAGGCCTTCTTCATAGCCCCAACCATACCCGTAACTTCCTTCTTCTTCTTCATCAGCAAACTCTTCAGAGTCCTTAGTCGTTTCGCCTTCCTCTTCTTCGTCTGAATCAAATTCAGCATCAAAATCGTCACTCATCGAGTCGGCAGTGTAGTCATCGTTAAATGGAGCGGCTGCTGCATGAGCAGGCACTTTATTTGTGACCACTTCTGGAACAATAACTTTTTTAGTTTCTTTCTTCGATGGAGCTGGTTTTGCTGCTGCTTTTTTTGCAGGTGCTTTTTTAGCGACAGCTTTTTTAGGAACAACTTTCTTAGGAGCTGCTTTTTTTGGGGCGACTTTCTTAGCTGCTTTTTTAGGAGCCGCTTTTTTTGGAGCCACTTTCTTAGTCGCTTTTTTAGGAGCCGCTTTTTTTGGAGCAACTTTCTTAGTTGCTTTTTTAGGTGCTGCTTTTTTAGCCGGAGCTTTTTTTGTTACTTTTTTGGTCTTTTTCGTTGCCACAAAAGATCCTTTTGCTGGTGAGTAAGTTGATTTTTAATCATCCCGATTATAGATGGTCGGGGCACTCAATTTCAAGTCAGGAATTTAATGCTTAATGGAGCTAATGTCCCCGGCCGAAGAAGCGTTGAGGGGATTCGTATAATTTTTTTGAGCATTATCAAATGAGCTATTGTTATTAATCTTTCCCTCTGAGTGTATTGCAAAGTTTTTACTCCCCTCGTCATAGCCACCGCTTTTAAGCAGTGTGTCCAGGGCTACAAATTTTGTTGAGTAGAAATTCCGTTTCATCAGTTCTTTCATTGAGCCAGCAGATCCGAAGCCTGGAGGAGGTGTAAATGACCCATCGGCCCCTATTCCATTGTAGGGACCTGGAGTGTAGGCCGAATAAAGCGCCTTTAAATCAGGTAAACTCTCATTCAGAGCGTATTCCATAATATAGTGCGTGGAGCTAAAATTTGGATCAGTTGCAGAATTAGATGAGAAGTACATTTTCAAGAGGGACAATAGGGGCTTTGGACAGTCCGCTCCTGATGCGTAAGAAGGTGTCTGATCCGCATCGCCATAATAAAAAGCTAAAAACTGACCGGCCAAACTTTTACAACTCTTTGGTTTGGAAGCCGTCAAGTTGGCCGGATTGCCATTTGTAACATCATTAATATCGGAAATTCCCTCGGCTGCACTTCTGTATCTTGCTTGGGCATTCACTGCTGCAGCGGTCGCTAAAGTTCCGGATTTGTAAGTCTGATAAGCGGCATAATTGAGAGCAACAGTGTAGTTATCAATCGCCGGATTTTGCTGATCCATATATTGGGAGATCGTTGATGTCACATCCGAGCTCGTTGTGAAAAGCACATCTTTCACACTATCACTATAAAGAGGAGCAAAGAAAGCTGCTCGATACTTTTTAATACTCTCACTCAGGCTGTTGGCCTGAATAGGTTGGCCAATTCCAGGTATGGCCCCAAATGAATCGATGCCTAATCTGATATTTAATTCATTCGGAGTGGGAATGAGATAGTTTTTTGCCTCATAGCTTGTCGCCGCACGAACCCGATGAACCTGGGCCAGAAGATCATCAGGTGTAATAACCCCAGATAATCCCCCTTTGAATGTTTTGAATTGATCTAAACTAAAGAGCCCGACTTTTTTATCATCATTCGGACCATTCTTCGTCGTGATTTTAAATAAGTGATCCCCACCGACTAATGTATACGTGCTAGGCTGGGCAGGATTGGCCTCATAAACAAGGTTAGGTATGCCGAATTGAACTGTTCCGTTGGAAGGCTTACCACCGACAGGCGAATTGCTGGGATCAACCACCCAAAATGGATTGCTTAAGTTGATAGGTAAAGGAACTCCAGGCCCATATTCTGCTGGCTGAAGATCATGGCCCAAAAAGCGATTTGGTGTCCCTAGAACATCTAGCGAGGCCATATAAGGGATCGAGCGAAAGTAAGGCTCTGAGCGTGGGATAATGGTATCCTGCCCGGGCTTTTGAGTGAATAGCATGGGACCAATTCTTCCACCAAAGGGTTTGGCTGCTGCATAGGCCGTCAGTTTTATTGAGTCAGAAGAAAATGGACTAAACATCCCTACAAAATCTGCTTGTCCGCGAACGGCATAATAGGTGAGGACATTAGGATTTTTATAAAAACCTAAGGGATAACCGGGAACCGGGATAGCGACTTTTGAAATATCACAGGCCCCTGAAGTTGCACTATCTGCACGGGGAATAAGGGCCGCATAAAAAGTGGCATAATTGACTAGCATCAGCTTGAGATCAAGGAATTGCTTTTGATAAATATTTTTTGCAGGGATAAGAAAACTAGAAGCGGAATATTCAGTTTCACTTGGAGCGAGAGTGGGAGGAATTTCCAAAAGAGTAAATGAATTTTTCATTTCATTATCGATCTCATTTCCGAGATTACGATAACCAGAATAAAAAGCTTTTACGATTCTTTCATTACCCGCATAAGGTTCTGAGGAGACAGTTGCTATATCGTCACAATTTCCGCCACCTATACAAACGGCTTTAGGGCGAGCAGCTCTGTTCATAATTTTTTCTAAGTTTCGAATGCGCATGGCAAGCTCAACGGCTTGAGGCCAGGCACCTTGTCGATCAGTGAGAATAGGGGGGCCGCGGTTTGCAAGACTGTTACTCGCATTGCTGGCCAGTACGTTATACGCCCAAGTTGTGGTGGTGAGCATGTTTAACTTAGAGCGCTCATTGCAGTCATTGATCTTCGTTCCAATTAAGGCATCCACAAAGTTACGAGAAGCCTCCTCAGATCCTGGCATACTGTATCCACCAAACTCAGGAAGTCCCGGAACTGCAAAGCGTTTGCAGACATTGGTTTGAGAGCCGGCGATGTGAATGCAGGTCGCAGGAACATTGTAGTAGTCAGTGGTCACTTGTGACGAATTGAGAATATTAACATCTGGAGCAAGCCTAAAATTCGTAC
>CANFNX010000003.1 GCA_947448495.1 Bacteriovoracaceae bacterium
CATCACATCATGGTCTGTTTACTCACAGACTTTTAAAATCCAGAAGAGTACGAATCTTGCGGACTACAATATCTGTCAGGAAAATCATAATCGCATTTTGAATAAATTAAATTCTCAAGCAGACTCTCAAATTGCGCGAATGATTAATGGATATTATGTCGAGGACAATCTTAGAACAGCAGCTTACAAACTCGAATTCTACAAAGAGATTCTTAACCAACTGATTGTTAAAAAGATTTTCTATCAAGAACTTTTAAAACAATTAAGTGCATACTCTATGGATCCCGCTGGAAAAACGATGAATTCAACTGGTGGCCATTTACTCGATCCAGATAAGATCAATGTTGATTTACCAACAGAATACAAAAAAATATTAGACGCCATCATAAATGCAAAAAATATTAAAATAGGAAAAGACTATCTTACAGGTCTCAGAAACAGTCTCGTGAAGGATGTCCTCGTAAAGCTTGTTTCTCGTCGCTTTAGAAAAATCGGTGCGGGGCTCTTTGCTAGAATCGCTTTAGGTGAGGTCGGAAAAATTGCCACTGGTCAGGTGCTTAAATCAGCAGCTATGCATTTTGGCTCGGAGATTTTTGTCTCCGCTGGAACTGGAATACTGATTGATCTTGTGACATTTCCTTTGCATGGTTATCGCTTGCCCCCTGAAACAGAATGGACAAATCTTTTAAATGATCACCCCGAGATCATTATCGTACCAGAGTGGATGAATAAGGCCGGTATCCATGACGCTCCTTGGATGGCCCATTGTTATGCCATTCAGAGAAGGACTAAGCTGATGGAAAAGGCTCTTGCTAACGCCCTTATGAGTGACGAGGTGGAATTTGCCGCCAATGTCAGAAGTGTCTATGAACTCACGAATGATCCCGAGAAGGAAGATGATCTGCTATATACTCAAAAAAACTATGCTGTTGCCGATAACACCTATGTCGCCCGCCCAGCTGTTTATGAAAAAAGTCCTGGCCCACTTTGGCTCTCAAAAGACTAAAAAAGCTCTGCGTCATCGATAGATAAATCCCCTCTGCTGTGCTAGTCTGAGCGCACTAAAAAATAGCAAAGGGACTCTATGCGCGCGCAAGACATTCGTAACGCTTTTTCTAATTATTTTATCAAGCAAGGCCATGAGAAACATAAATCCTCAAGTCTTGTCCCTCATAACGATCCCACTATCCTTTTTGCCAACGCTGGGATGAACCAATTTAAAGATTTCTTTACCGGAAAAGCGACACCC
This sequence comes from Bacteriovoracaceae bacterium, assembly GCA_947448495.1. GTDB lineage: Bacteria > Bdellovibrionota > Bacteriovoracia > Bacteriovoracales > Bacteriovoracaceae > Peredibacter. Next base: position 1,250 of record CANFNX010000003.1, read on the forward strand.
AACAATCGTCGTGCTGTGACCATTCAAAAATGTGTTCGCGCCGGTGGAAAACATAACGATCTTGAAAACGTCGGCTTCACGGCTCGCCACCACACATTCTTTGAGATGCTTGGAAACTTTTCTTTTGGAGACTACTTTAAAAAAGACGCCATCAAATTTGCCTGGGAACTTCTCACTGTTGATCTCAAGATCCCGAAAGAAAAACTACGCGTGACGGTTCATGAATCAGATGATGAAGCGCTCATGATTTGGCACAAAGACATGGGTGTGCCTCTTGAGTGGATTTATAAACTTGGAGATAAATCGAATTTTTGGGAGATGGGAGACGTAGGTCCTTGTGGCCCCTGTACCGAAATCTTTTTTGATCATGGCGCAGAAAAATCAACCGGCACTCCAGCTGGTTGCCAAGAGATTGATGATGAAGGTCGCTTTGTTGAAATTTGGAACCTCGTCTTCATGCAATTTGAAAAATATTATGAAGGCAATGAAATTAAGCGCAAGCCGCTCCCTAAGCCATCGGTAGATACTGGAGCAGGAATTGAGCGGATCGCAGCTGCTCTTCAGGGCAAATACTACAATTACGATTCAGATATTTTTGAACCGATCATGAATGCCATTGGCGCTCTGTCTGGCAAAAACTACTACACTGACAAATCAGAAGAAGTGAAATCTTCTTTTCGAGTTGTGGCAGATCATATTCGCTCCTCCACAATGCTTATCACGGATGGGGTTATTCCTTCCAATGATGGCCGAGGCTATGTTTTAAGACGTATTATTCGTCGCGCGGTTCGCCACTTGTCTCTTCTTGGACTCAAGGACATTGCCTTTTATAAATTGGTTCCAGCAGTATTTGAATCTTTAGGTGTTGAGTATCCTGATAATGCGGCCAATGCCTCATTAGCGGAAAAACTTTTAAAACTCGAAGAAGAAAAATTCAGAAAGACGCTGGATACGGGTCTCGCCCTTATTAATGAGGAGCTCACCAAGGTAAAAGCTGGGGAGAAGTTCTCTGGTGAAGTCGCCTTCAAACTCTATGATACGTTTGGATTTCCTTTGGATTTAACAGAAGTGATTTTGCGTGAGAAAAAACTCGCTCTCGATTCAAAAGCTTTTGAAGAGGCGATGACTAGACAAAAAGAGCTTTCTAAAAAAGGCACGAAGTTTAAAGTTCAAGAAGATAATTTAAAACTCTTCTACGGCATTAAAGAAAAATTCGGAGCGACGAACTTCACGGGCTACGATGAAATCACTACATCGGCGAAGCTTGTGGCCAAAGAAGAGATTGATGGCAAATTCTATCTCGTCTTCGATAAAACTCCTTTTTACGGAGAGGGCGGGGGACAAAATGGCGATCAAGGTGAAATCTTCTCAAAAGAAGGAAAACTCGCCACCATTCAAGATACGCAAAAGCCAGTGGATGGACTTCATGTTCATCTCTCGAATGATGCTGATGCCCTGAATGTGGGTGAAAGCTATAACCTTAAAGTTAATGCAGCTGAGCGCGAGCTCACGAAGCGCAACCACTCAGCGACTCACTTGCTTCAATCGGCCCTGATTAAAGTTTTAGGCTCCCACGTGAAACAGGCCGGCTCTTCTGTGGGACCAGATCGCTTGCGCTTTGACTTCACTCACGCTGAAGCTCTTAAGCCAGAAGAAATTGCGAAAGTTGAAGAACTCGTCAATGCAGCGGTCGGGAGAAGCCTCAGTGTCTCCGCCGATGTGATGACTAAGGATGAAGCGACGAAGAAAGGAGCGATGGCGCTTTTCGGTGAAAAGTATGGGGATAAAGTGCGCGTGCTCACGATGGGAGATTTCTCTTGCGAGCTGTGCGGAGGAACTCACGTCAAGAACACCAATGAAATTGGTCTTTTCAAAATCATCGTTGAAACATCGCTCGCTTCAGGGGTTCGCCGTATTGAGGCGATTACATCCACCAATGCGATTGACTATCTTCTCCATCGCTCAAAAATTCTCTCTGAGGTTGAAAAGAACTTTGCTGTCAAAGAAGAAAAAGTTCTGGAAAAAATCTCTGCTCTTTTTGCCGACGTCAAAGAAAAAAATAAAATGATTGAAACGCTCAATGATAAAGTTCAAGGTTTTGAATCTCAAAATCTTTTCACTCATCAGCGCCCACTGGCCAGTGGCCTCACGCTTACGGTGGCAAAAGCTCCAAGTTCCGATCAAGGGAATATGCGAAAGTTAGGTGATATCTTTGTAGATAAATTCCCTAAGGGTGTCCTCTTTCTTTACGCTGTTGAAGCCGACAAAGTATCTTTCATAATGAAAACTCATAAGGCCAATACGGCGGTAGATTGTTCAGCGATCTTAAAGCAAGTTATGCCTGTAGTGAACGGTCGCGGCGGTGGTAAACCGGATAATGCTCAAGGCTCAGGAGAGGCAGTCAAAACTCAAGAGCTTCTTAACGCCATTGAAGGAGCTTTGAAGTGAAATTTCTTGTTCTCACCCTGATCTTCATCCTGGGTTGTGCGAAAGAAGGCAAAAAGCGAGATACCATTGATGTCTCTATCCCGGGGGAAATCTCAAGTATTGATCCTTCCATTTGCTATGATGGTCTTTGCGCAGTCGCCGTGACACAGATGTATGAGTCTCTTTATGAGTTTGAGTATCTTAAGCGTCCGTATGAGCTTCGCCCGCTTCTTGCCCAGGCGATGCCAGAGGTCTCTCAGGATGGTCTCAAGTACACAATTAAGATTAAGCCTGGCATTCTTTATCACTCCTCTGATGTCCTCGCTCCTGGACGAACTGTGAAGGCCCAAGACTTCATTAATCAAATTAAGCGTCTTGCCTTTAAAGGTACCCTCGGTACACGAGGCTTTTGGGTCGTGGATGGTAAAGTCAAAGGCTTAAATGAGTGGCGAGAGAAGGTGAACACTGATCTCAACGCCTTTTTTACTGAACCGGTAGAAGGATTAAAAGCGCTGGATGATCTCACTCTCCAGATTGAACTCATTCGCCCGTATCCACAATTGCTTTTTGCTCTCTCTATGCATTTCACCACCCCTCTTCCAGAAGAAGCGATCAGAGCAACGAAAAACGATTTTTCTCTCAAAGCAATCGGCACTGGCCCTTATTATCTCACCTCCTATAATCCCACCCAAAAAGTGGAGATGACGAAATTTAAAGATTATAAGACCAGCATTTATCCGACAGAAGCTGATGAATGGGCCAAAAATCACGGGCTGCTTAAAGATGCCGGAGCGAAACTTCCCTTCATGGAGAAAGTTCGCATCCAAGTTATCAAAGAAACTCAAACGGATTGGTTGAATTTTTTAAAGAAAAAAATCGACTACATTATTCTTACTAAGGATCACTTCCATGTGGCGCTGAATGCTGATGGAAAATTAAAAGATGAGATCACAAAAGATCACATTGAACTCCAGGCCTCTCCGACGCTGACTTATTGGTGGATTGCCTTCAATATGAAAGACCCAGTCGTGGGTGCCAATTTGAATCTCCGTAAGGCGATTGCTCACGCTGTTAATATTGATAAGTACATCGAGATTTTTACTTACAATGTGGCCCAAAAAGCTAACTCCATCTATCCGCCAGGAATTCCCGGTTATAATCCAGCCGCGAAATTGCCGTATAAGTATGATGTTGCCTTGGCCAAAGAATACTTGAAAAAAGCCGGCTATCCAGAGGGGAAGGGACTTCCTAAGTTGCGCTTTGATATTCGCGGCACAGATACACGTCGCCGCCAGATGGGGGAATTTATTCAGCAAGAACTCCGTCAAATTGGCATCGAGATGGATATCATCGTGAATGCTTTTCCTGCCTTCATTGAAAAAGCTCGTAAAGGTGAGCTTCAGTTCTGGCAAGGCGGATGGATTATGGATTATCCCGATGCTGAAAACGTATTGCAGTTATTAACCGAACAAAATCTTCCACCGGGGCAGAACTACTACAATTATGTGAATAAAGATTTTGATAAATATTTTCAACAGGCCCGTGAACTAAAAGACGGGAAAGAAAAGTTTGCATTGATGCAAAAGATGGAAGATCTCATCAATACCGACTTACCTTGGGTGATGCAATTTTACACCAAGAACTATGTACTCTCTCATCAGTACCTGAAAAACTTCATGTACTCAGATATCATTTATAACAATCTTAAGTACCTAAAAATAGAACAACCCTAGCACAACAGCGGACTCCACGACTCAGGTAATGGGGTCCCTCTCAACTTCTCCCTCCATTCGTCGATAAGCTGGGCAAGACCTTCCCCTGCGAGGCCCAAATGAAAGTCTTAACCCTGCTTGTCCTTTTAAGTTTCTCCCAAAATATTTGGGCAAAATCTTATGTTATTTTTAGTCTAGCGCAAGATCTCTCCATGGGAGTAGAGAATGAAGTCGTTCGTAAAAATTACTATATCAACATGGGCAGTGGCCAAGGGGTAAAAAAAGATAGCATCGTTGATGTGTTCAGAATTGTTTCAGTTCAAAACCCTTACGATAATAAAAAACGCGTCAACTACAAGGTAAAAATTGGTGAACTGAAAGTCCTCCATTCTTCCGATGAAGCTTCTATTGCAATGATGAATCAATATGAGAAAGATGAGGAAACTCCCATCTTTGAACTTCCACAATTCATGGTGGGTGATCACGTTTCAATTAATGTGGACTAAGATCGATCCCAGCAGTCACTTAAAAATTTGTATTTTATCACTTCCCCTTTCAAGACTCCATTTGAGATCGAATGTAGTGATACATAAATAAGATACTCTTCACCAACTTGAAAAAAATCCTCACGATTATGTCTTAAAAGTATCTTATTCAGAACTTCACCAGAGCAAACGCCTCTGAAATGAAATTCATACCACTTTTCGAAAGAGTTCAACTTGATAACTTTAGTACATTTTGAAATGATAATTACTGTTTTCATAATGACCGATAAGGCAATCATGAGACCAACATTTTAGTGGCCAACCTGTTAATATAATAAAATGTTTGCTGCACCTAATAGCTTTTTTGATCTCTCTGTTTTGTAAAAAAGGACTTTGTAATTATGCTTAATGGACCAAAAACTCTTGGACGTCTTTTAAAATATAGAACGGAAAAAACTCCCGATATGAAGGCCATTGGATGGATCGAAAATGGCGAAGTAAAAAGTTTGAACTTTTCTGAATATAAAAAGCAAATTGAAATCCTGGCAGCCGCCTTCCCAAAAATGGGAATGAACGTTGGTGATAAAATTGCTATTCTTGCTCAAACCTGCAAGGAATGGCATTTCCTAGATATGGCCGCACTTTGCTATCGCGCTTGTGTCGTTCCTATTTATCCGAGTTATCTCACCAAAGAAATTGATCATATCTTTCGTCATTCTGATAGCACGATCCTAGTGGTAGAGAATGATAAACAGATGGAAAAAGTCATTCCAAATTTACCAGAGTGGACGAACCTGAAAGCGATCATTGCCTTAAATGATCTATCAGAGGAAGTTCTGAAAAAATTTAGGAATAGTTGTACCTACTTTTCTTATCGAGAACTAATTCGAATTGGGACTGAAGAGATAAAATCTCATCCCGACTTGCTTGATAATCAGATAATCAACCAGCTACCGGAGGAGTACGCTTCCATCATCTATACCTCTGGAACAACCGGTGAACCAAAGGGAGCCGTCATTACCCACCATGCTCTTGCGACGATGTTATCTAACATTGAAAAAAGTATTCAGGGTGGCTTTTCCTCAAAAGACCGTGCCTTAGTTTTTCTTCCTCTGTCTCATGTTCTCGGAAGATGCGATTCTTTTCTTCCGCTCGTTTTTGGATGGCAGTCCGTTTATGCTGAAAACCTTGAAAAACTTATTGATGATATTCAAATCGTTAAGCCCACTGTGATGATTGCTGTTCCTCGTATATTTGAAAAAATTTATGCGGGAGTCATGGCACAAGTTGAGTCTGGCAACATGCTTGAGCGTCACGCCTTCAAATGGGCGACTCACATTGCAAAAAATTATTTTTATAAAATTGATAGAGATCTTTCACCCTCAGCTTCTGAAATTATTGAATTTAAATTAGCGCAAAAATTAGTCTTCTCTAAAATTTATGAGAGATTTGGTGGAAAGATTCGTTATTTTGTCTCAGGGGGAGCACCTTTATCTCCGGCGATTATCGAATTTCTACGTTATGCCAATTTAACTGTTCTTGAAGGCTATGGGTTAACGGAAACCATCGCGCCATGTTGCCTAAATCCGCTTTCTAAACAAGTCAGTGGCACTGTTGGTCGCCCTATTGGTGATGTCCAATTTGCCTTTGAAGCTGATGGTGAAATCCTTATTAAATCAGAGGCACTCTTTAAGGAGTATTATAAAAATCCTGAAGCCACTCAAGAGGCGATAAGGGAGGGCTGGTTTCATACTGGTGATATTGGAGAATTTACGCCAGAAGGGTATCTAAAAATTACTGATCGCAAAAAAGATCTTATTAAAACGAGTGGTGGAAAATACATCGCCCCTCAGAAAATAGAAAACATCGCCAAAACTCAGGCACACATCTCTCAAATCGTTGTGGTTGGGGATCAACGCAAATATGTTTCTGCTCTCATTGGTATAGAAAAAGAGCGCTTTCTGTCTCTATTGGAAGATTTTGGGCTGGCTTCTGACTGTAGTATTGCTGAGATAGCCGAAAATGAAGGTGTCAGGAATCTGATTGCCCAAGAAGTTGACGCCATCAATCAAGAACTGGCCCAGTATGAGAGCATTAAAAAGTTCAGTATATTGCCAGTGGAATTAACAGTTGAGAATTACCTAACTCCTTCCCTTAAAATTAAGCGAAAAGTGATTACAGCTGAGTACGTTAAAGAAATTGAAGCAATGTATCAAGAGTCTCCCTTTGACAAAAGAGCCTAACTCTTTTAAAAATGGAGATTCTATTTATCCCTTAAAGAGGTAACTATGGCACGAGTCACGGTCGAAGATTGTTTAGAGCATGTTGAAAATCGTTATGAGTTAGTTCATCTAACTGCTAAACGTGTAAAGCAACTTCGTGAAGGTGATGATTCAACTGTTAAGAGTAAAAACAAGGAAGTGGTAACTGCCCTTCGTGAAATTGCTGCCGGAAACGTTAAGCATACTCTTAAGAGCGAATACGACTCAGACGAGTTCTAAGAAATTTTCTAAAATTCTTAAAAAAAAAGGGAGCTTAAAGCTCCCTTTTTTTATTTGCCCTTTAAAGCAATCTTTAACACTTCATCAAAATGTTTTACAGGATAAAACTTCATCCCCTTACGGTGACGTTCAGGAACTTCTTTAAGATCCTTCTCGTTTTGCCACGGAAGAATGATGGTTTTGATTCCTGCTCTCTTCGCAGCAAGAACTTTTTCCTTAATCCCTCCAACTGGAAGAACTTTACCAGTCAAACTCAACTCTCCTGTCATCGCCACATCCCCTCTCACCATTTGCTTCGTTGCAAGGGAATAAAGAGCAAGCGCCATCGTGATCCCGGCCGATGGACCATCCTTAGGAGTCGCTCCAGCTGGTAAATGCAAATGGATTTCATGGGTCGCAAGATAATCCGTAGCTTCTTCTGCATTCGGAGCAACAGGAGCTGGAGTTGGAGCTGCCCCTTTCGCTGGTTTCTTGGGCTTAGGAAGTTTCTTATTGGCCTCTTCAATCTGAGATTGAAGAAGACCCTTCACATAACTGTATGCAAGGTTAGCCGACTCGCCCATCACCTCACCTAATTGACCAGTCAGTTTAAATCCTTTTCCTTTTAATGGAATCGATTCAACAAACAGAATATCGCCACCAAAAGCGGTCCACGCCAATCCAGTGACAATTCCTGGCATCAGCGGCTTTTGTGCCTTATCAGTCTCAAAACGTTTAGGTCCTAAGAACTTTTCAAGGTCGGCCACTGAAGGAGAAAACTTTTTAAATTTTTTGGATGAAACTTTTTCAAGCGCAGCTCGACGGCAGAGCTTTGCCACAATTTGCTCCATCACGCGAACTCCAGGCTCACGAGCATAATCGGCCACCAGTGCTTTTAAGACCTGTGCAGAGAGAGTAAATTCTTTTGCTGTAAGACCATGTTTTTTAAGCTGCTTCGGAATGACCCACTTAGTGGCAATCGAAAGTTTTTCTTCAATTGTATAACCTGAAAGCTCTATGAGCTCCATACGGTCCAAAAGAGCCTCTGGAATTTCTCCAATATAGTTTGCCGTTGCAATGAAGAGCACTTTAGAAAGATCAAAAGGAACATCGAGATAGTTATCAATAAAAGTTTTATTTTGTTCTGGATCGAGCACTTCAAGCAAAGAGGAAGCAGGATCACCTTGATAAGATTTACCTATTTTATCAATTTCATCCAACATAATCACAGGATTGTTCACTTCCACACGTTTAAGTGCTTGTATGATTTTTCCTGGCATGGCACCAACATAAGTTCTTCGGTGACCTTTAATCTCAGCTTCATCTTTCATTCCCCCAAGCGAGAAGCGATAAAACTTTCTTCCTAGCGCCTTTGCAATAGAGTGTCCGAGTGATGTCTTACCAACTCCTGGAGGACCGGCCAGACATAGAATTGTACCATCGTATTCTGGTTTAAGTTTTCTTACTGCTAAGAACTCCATGATTCGCTCTTTAGGCTTTTCTAATCCGTAGTGGTCCTTCTCCAGAATTTTTTTTGCACCTTCGATGTCCACTTTGTCATCTGTCGCCTTATTCCAAGGGAGTTGAATCATCCAATTCAGATAGGTTCTAGTGACATTGTATTCAGGTGAAGAATCAGGAATAGATTCTAGTCTTTCAAGTTCTTCAAGTGCCGCTTTTTTAGCATCTTCCGGTAGATGGCATTGCTCAATGCCCTCCTCAATTTTTTTCATGTCCTTGGCTTTTTCATCTTCGTCCATACCAAGTTCGCTGCGAATAACTTTTAATTGTTCTCTTAAAAAGTATTCACGCTGATACTTATTAACCTTATCGTTAACCTCATCAGTAATTTTCTTTTGGATATCAGCTACATCTTTTTCACGTTTCAAATAGACAAGAAGTTTGGCAAAACGCTTTTTGACAATCAGTGTTTCTAGGAAATCTTGCGCTTCAGGCACATCAAGGGAAAGAGCGAAGGCTACAAGATCCGCAAGTGAGCCAGGTGAAGGCGAGTTCAACATCGCCAGTTTCATCTCTTCATTAAAATAAGGATTAATTTCTGAGAGTTTTTTGACTTGGTTAATGACTGAGCGGGTGTAGGCATCTAGCTCCTCATCCGGCTCGTGAATATCATTAAAGACTTCCGTTTTAGCAATTAAAAGTGGGGCATCGACGACGTATTCAACCGCACGATAGCGCTTCATCCCGTGAACAAGAAGATTTACACTTCCATCAGGCAATTTTAATTTCTTAACAACTTTACAGAGGACCCCTACTTTATAAATGTCTTTAGGAGTAATTCCTTTTGGCGTAATATCCGCAACAGAACTTAGTCCCTCGTGTTTTTCTTCATCATCCTCTGACTCATCTTCGTAATTAATCTGTTCCTCATCCATCTCTTGAAGAACTTCTTGGGCTTCGCCAAAGTCTTTGAATTTGACTAAATTAAGAGCAACATAATTGTTCTTGGCCAAATATGTATCTAGCTCAGGAGTATACTTATCCTCCGATAGAATAATCGGAGCTATCATTCCTGGAAAAATGGGACTATTCACGATAGGAATAATGACCACTTCTTTAGGTAGCTCTGCTATCACCCCGGCCTCTGAATTGGCCTTAACTGCTTTATCTTTTGGTGCCATAAATCATCCTTGTTTTAAATTATCGAATATCAATTACTAAACGACCTGGATTCTCAAGGTAAAAGACATCAAAACTTGATTTTCCTTTCATTGAGAGATTCATCGTAAGTGATTTTCCATCTACATTTATGAAGTCGATTGATTTTACATTTTTTGAATTTTTCAGATTGGCCTGATTCGTCGACATCATGGCATCAAAAAAATCAATTGAAATAAACTGATCATTCGCCGAAATATGTCCATAAATTTTTGGAATACTAGGTGTATTAAAATCTATCACCACGCGCTCATACCCTTGACCAGCAGCCGATGAGTTTCTCACTCCAACGATACCAGCATTTTTCAAATCAGAGTTATGGTGAAACACACCAGAATCAAGAAAAATAGATTTCTTTCGTGGAGAGACTTTCCAGATTCTTTCCTCTAAAAGATTTTGTGCAAAAACAGGAAGAGAAAGGCAGAAAGTAATTAAAAGCAATTTCATCATGCAGTGACTCCAATGCAAGGTAGAAGAAAGAACTGTTTTATTCTATTAAAAAGGTTTGGCTAAGACAAAAAATTCTTCGCTCTTTTCGGCCTAAGAGACACGAGGATTGAAAGCATAAAACCGAGGCTAAAAATACCAAGGAAACTACCCGGACCGTCACCAGGCCCCTGATGAGAAGCGATGGTTCCACAAGCAGCAACTGCAGCGGCTTTTTGATCTGATGAAATTGTTGCTGCGTTAGCAGTAACAGACTCTCTTTTCTTAACCGCGTAAGCAAAGGGTGCATCCAGGCATGACTGATTATCCGACAAGTGGTGTCCAGTATCCACGATCTGCCCAGAAGCGTTTTCAATACTGAGCATCAGTAGATAAGGCAAATTAGTGGTTGATCCAAACTTAGAAAAATCCGGAACGCTGTAAGCAATATCTACATTCATTAGCTTCTTTGCCCTGATTTCAATTTCAAAAATATTATTCGTTAGTGTTGAAGATAACGGGATTGATGTTGAAACATCTAAATTCAATGTTCCCTCAGCGATATTGATCGTTTTTCCAAGGCTAGCGCCAGTGACGACTGAATTATTTTGTAAAATCGTTACTGAGTATTCAACTGGGTTCCCAAAGGGTTGAGATAAAACCGTTACTTTTAGAAATTTTCCTGAAGGAGATCCTAAAGCAGTTAAATCGACATTTAATTTATCAGGATTTGAGAATTCTGATGTTGAAAGATAATTATTCGTAAAATATCCGACATAGGCTTTCTCCCATCGAGACTCAAGTTGATAGTCAAAAACGGTCAAAGGATGAAAAGAAGACTGTAGCTTTTCTAGACTGTAATCTTGTTGAGATCGTAGCGCACAGTTGATGGTTACAACTCCAACATCTAATTCTGGTTGAGAATTTGTCAAATTTAAAGCTTGTGGTAACCCATCATGCTCTCTTCCACATTCGCTAAAAAAAGATCCCACATAACGTGCAGGGCAAAATTCGTTTTGTACATTTGAATAATAAATAGGAAGTGCATCAACGTTTTTCAATGGGGAAGTATACAAATAGTAGGTATCATCTAGTGGAAGCCCACCAATTTCAAAAGAACCATCTTCGCTAGTAATACCACCAACAATTTCACCGCTTCGTCTTGAAATGGCCTGAACATGAACACCTAAAATTCCAATATGATCTCCGCCCATAACATGACCAGATATTTTTCCAAATCCAGTTCTATACTTGTCACGAATACCAGCGCGATCATCACTGCTCAAATCTGATTGGCCTGGAAAATTCGAAAAAAACATAGTCGAATTCAGGACCTCTGAGTGCGCTAGTCCGAGAAAATGTCCTAATTCATGAGTGACAACGTCTTTGAGATAAACCTGATTTCCAATTGTCATTCCTGGCGTATCAGTAAAATCATAATTTTCCTCATTCAAATAAACAGTAGCAGAATTCACAGAGCCTGAATCAGAGTAATTTACCTCTGTGACGCCAATGACTGCTGACCCATACATTGAAAAGTTATTTGAAAATTTCAGCTGATTATTGCCCGCATTAGTCCGATAAATATTCAATCCAGAAGCTGAGTTCCATTCAGTAATCGAACTATCAACAACACTTGTAGAAGACGGGAGAGATGAGGATGTGTTGATGACTTTCAAAGGAATATCTGTCCGACGCCATTTCAATTTATTTTGAGTAGCAGTCAGAGAACTCTGATGAGCAAAAACATTAAAAGAGATGAATAGAATAGGCCAAAGTTTATGCATTTCAATCCATTGAAAGCAACGTTAAGAAATCTTATTTTAATTCTGATTTCTGAGTCATCATGCGTGAGATTCCCCCAGCAAAACCTAAAATCAAAATCAGCCAAAACACATTGAGTGTGTGAGCCTCATCTTTATTGTCAGACTTTGGGGCCTGCGAGGCAATGGAGCGATTTTGCCTCTCTGAAGCAGGAGATCTTTTGACGTTTTCTTGGCCTTCAAAAGTCGGGTATTGTTGATTTTGAACCACTTTGAGGTTTGATCCCTTGATCTCTCTAACGATTCTTTCGAAATCTTTAAAATTCACCTGACCAACCGTTGGATTTTCCGGGAATAAAGTATTTACCATGACAACATCGCGCCCGTAATTTATGACCTTAAATGTACCAAAGCCTAAATTCATGCCCCAGTATCGATTGTCGACATTTTTAATAAACAGCACGACTTTCTCACCGGCAACAAACTTCGGAACACCTTCGACAACGACGTGCCGATCACCTAATTTGCCCCCAGGGTAATGAACAATGACTTCATCCATGCCAAAATACTCAGACTGAAGCCCCACTTCTTTGGTCATTTTGAATATCATTTGAGTCGCTAGAGATCCATTTTCCAACAGGACAGACTTTTTGCGGAGGTAATGACCTACAAAAACCCCATCTGACTCCCTGACCTGCTGCTGAATAGGTTGTGGCCTAAAAGTTGTGGCCCCTAAAGTGAAACTAAAGCAAAGTAAGCAGATTAAGCGAATCACGTCCGTCCTCCGGTATGTCCTACAGAACTAGTCGGACATACCGGAGACAAACTTGAGTTTTTTAATCCAGTTTCAGCAGTTTAATTTCCCCATTTTCAAAACTCATCCGAGATGTCGCTAAGTGTTTGAAACAAGGTGATGAATCGATGATTAAAAGGGAGTTTTCAAATTGAATGAGGTCCTGCAAGAACAATCCCAATTGCTTGAGCTCTTTTTCAGATAGGCCAAAAGAAAGATTTTCAAAAATGATAAGTGAATTCTGAATCGTTTTCATTAACTTGGAGAGCAAATAAATTCTTTGTTTTTCTCCACCTGAAAGTGAATTGAGGGCCCGATCTAAAGATAGATAATCCAAATTTAAAATTTTCAGATACTCCCAAATACGTCTAAATTTAGGAGTCAGTTCGATTCTCTCTAATACTTGATTCAGCGGTAAATTATAGGCTTCAGCAACGGTCATCTTACCGTCGGAAATATTCGCATAGAGCGGTTTTATTTTTAAGCCTTTGCAGTCTTCACACTCCAAAACAATATCTTCTAAATACTGCATTTCAATAACGATGGACCCCTTCCCTTCACAGCGAGAACACATTCCAAGCTCTGAGTTAGATGAGAAATGTCCCTCTTTAAGATTCATACTTTTTGAGATAGGTAATTTTAAAAAATGCTTCCTAATAACGGAGGCAAACTCAGTAATTGTGCCAACAGATGAGCGTGAGGTGAAACGATTGAGTTCAGAAGAAATCACAATAATATCTTCAAACTTCTGGGGAGACTTTATCGACTTTGCTTTAAATTCAACATCTTCAAGCCAGTCTCCCGAGATCTTTTTATAGAGAGAATTCGCCATAATTTTTATCAAGGCTGAACTTTTACCTGTTCCAGAATTCCCTGTTACCCAAACCATCTCATGAAGAGGGACTTTAAAATCTGAATATGTTTTTCCGTAAATAGATGGTTCAAAGACTTCAATAAATTCTTTCGTCTTGGGTCTTTTTTTAATTAAATTCCAGGCGGTAGAGTCTTTCTTTTTAAAATATTGAACAGGAGATCCTTCATACATTATTTCTCCGCCTGCTTTTCCTGAAGACGGTCCCATGACAACTAAATAATCGCAATTTTTTTGTAGGAATTCAGAGTGGTCAATAAGTATAACAGTGTTTCCCTGTTTGATAATCTCCTCTAGTCCTCGAAGAAGCATCTTTAATTCATTATCACTTAAGCCTAAGCTGGGTTCATCAAGAACGAATAAACTATCAACACCTTTGAACGAGAGATATTTGATCAGAAGGAGTCTCTGATACTCTCCAGCCGAAAGTGACTTTGCCTTTCGCAAGAGTGACAAATGATTCAATCCCATATCACTTGCAAGCTGAAGTTTTTCTGTAATTTCTAAAATAAGGCGAGCCTCATGAGTTTCTCCCTTAACAGTCTTTTTAGAAAACAATTCAAGAGCATCCTCTACTGTCAGTTGCATAATTTCCGCAAGTCCCATAAATTTTCCACCAAGACTAATTTGATAATGGTGAACATCTTTATTGAGACGTGTTGAAGAACAAATCTGGCAGGGTTCTTCTTTTTGTAAATTGCGGATATAGATTCGAACAGAAGGTTTATATTTTTTACTCTCTAGATATCCTTTCAATTCTCCATAACCAGGATACTGACCAAGACCGTCTTCAAGAATTTGAAAAAAATCTTTCGATTGTTTTTTTATAGGTATATCTGTTGCATATTTTTTCTTCTTACAAATTTTAAGAAATTCTTCGTAGGCAAATTGAAAGGGAGCGTAATTGAGCAATCTAAGTCCCCCCTCTTCAATACTCAGGTCCTTATCCACAATTTTATTTTCATCATAAATAAGATTAGCACCATACCCATTACAACTTTGACAGGCCCCCAAAGCACTATATGGGGAAAATGCTGAGACAGTAGAAACGGGACGGGATTCAAAACCACATTTCGGACACACTTTTTCGAAATGAAACTCTAACTTTTGAGGCTTTTTCAAATCTGGGCCGATGATCATGTAATTTAAAGGCCACTGATTAAGCTTAAGCTCGGTCCACTTTTTTTCTAAGCTATCTAAGTTTTCAAATTTAAATCTAAGAACTTCCCAGTATTCATCTTCTGGATTGAAAGTCTCAATCGTTTTTCTTTTAAGTGAATAAGAACGAGGAGGTAAAAATCCCTCACCAAATACGCGAATAAATTCATGAGGTGATAAAACAACATGATAGGCACCACCAGGAATCACACTCTTTACTTGCTGCTTCATCTGGTCAGACAAAGCGCGTATTTCAAGCTCACACTTATGATCCGGACACATTTCTTTTGAAGAGCCAAAAAATAAGTTTTGTAATGAGTCCGTTAGTCTCATCAAATCAGAAACAACAGATCTTGAGCCCACCAATGGATTAATCTGAGGAAGTCCAAAAACAGGGAGCACAGGATAAATAAGATCGACATCTACGGCAGCAGGTCTTTCCGTAAAAAACTTCATGGAATTTGGGAAAGAGTTCACAAAACGCCGCTTGGATTCATTGTGAAGTGTATGAAAAGCTAAAGATGTTTTTCCGGAGCCAGAAGGGCCAGCAAAACAAATCAGCTTTCTAAGGGGGATGTCGAGGTCGATATTTTTTAGATTATGAACCCTGGCACCGCGAATTTGAATAAAGTCTACGTCGCGTTTTTCCATAGGTATTTATAAAATAAAAAGGGCTCCTTGCGGAGCCCCTTCCAACAAATGTTGAAGTCTTAAGATTAACGTTTAGAGAATTGGTAAGACTTACGAGCACCAGACTTACCTGGTTTCTTACGCTCAACTTTTCTAGCATCACGAGTAAGGAAGCCAGCAGCTTTAAGCTCAGGACGACCATTTGGTGCCAATTTAAGAAGTGCGCGAGCAATACCAAGGCGGATAGCTCCAGCTTGACCAGTTACACCGCCACCTTTTACATTAATTTTGAAATCGTAGTTTTCGTTAACCTTGAGAAGATTCAAAGGTTGGAAAACAATGTATCGGCTTGTAGCTTTAGGGAAATAATTTGCAACATCGCGATCATTGATAACGATTTTGCCATTGCCGCGTGAAACGTAAACTCTTGCAACTGAAGTTTTACGGCGACCTACTGTGTGAACATCATAAGATTTAGCTTTAGACATATCTCTGATCCTTTAAATTAAATTTTGAAAGTAAGAGGTTCAGGCTTTTGAGCTTCGTGGCCGTGAGTTGGACCAACAACAACTTTAAGCTTAGTGAACTGTTTACGGCCAAGAGTGTTTTTACCAAGCATACCTTTAACCGCTTCTTCAACGATCAGCTCAGGGTGCTTTGCCAATTGTTCTTTAGCAGTACGGGCCTTAATTCCACCAATGTGGTTCGTGTGCCAGTTATAAACCTTTGAGTCCCACTTTTTACCAGTAAATTTAACTTTTTCAGCATTCACAACGATAACATAGTCACCAGCATCGTTATTTGTACAGAAAGTAGGTTTATTCTTACCACGAAGAACTTTTGCCACTTCTGACGCTAAACGACCAACAACCATATCTGTTGCGTCTACTACGTACCACTTCTTGTTTGCCATTTCGGCTTTCGTGATCGCATACGAACTTTGCTTGATCATAATCAACCTTCCATTAATAAAAATTTTATCCCTTATAAATAACGCTGGGCCGTACGTCAAGAGTGCTCACTAAGCCAGCTTGCTAAGGGCCAGCGGGAGGACATCAGGCTCTTCTAAAATTCGGGGGATTAAAAGAAGCCAATTGACACATGGAAGCGTCCGGGGTCCTCTAAACTACCATCCTTATTCCTTTCTCTCAAGAGTTTTATCCCGTAATCGAAGTCTAAGGTGCCAACTGGCGTGAGAATTTTGAAGGTGACACCTACGGAATCTCGTAATTGACCCATATTTACCTGATTCACAAAGACGCGGCCCGCGTCATAAAAAACACCGGCCATGAGTGCATCATTAATTAGATAGCGTGGTTCAAATTTAAAATTCGCCAAATAGGCCCTCTCCTCTACCTTAACTTGTGAAATATCGTCTCGATTGGTTCCAGGAACTCTATTAATTTCTTCATCGTTAAAACCTCTTACAATATCCATTCCTGTTAGACGAAAAACCTTAATATTAGGAATGTATCCTGAGGTTTGGCTGTTTCCATTAACGACCACTTTATCTCGCGCCAGATTTTCTTGAACTCCGGCTACCATAGAAATCGCCACTGTTCCGCGTTTGAATGGTATATAAAATCTATTTCTAGAAACTAACTTGTAATAATTAATTGTGAGATCACTTTCTTTTTGTGAGAGAAAATAAGGATTGGCAAATTCACAAGAAAGATTGAAGAAAGCTCCATTCAATGGGTTAACAGGACTGTTTCGTAAATCATAGGTTAAGCTTGGAGTTATCGCTCCAATTTTGAAGCTTCCATTATCTCTAGTTTCTGTAGCATCGGCCTGGGTAATCGCTTCATATTGGTATCTAAGTGAAGTTGAAAGCCTATTCGAGATATCCCTAGTGAAAGTGTTATTAATCCTAAAAATTTCAGCATCGAATGAATAGAATCTTTTCACCTGGTATGAAGCCCCAGTAGAGGAATTAATTTGCGAGTTAAAAATATCACCCTGAGTGTAAGTCAGAGTTTCAACGTGCTCAACAAGTTGTCGACGTTCCTTTCTTCTTCTAGGATCAAAAGTTTGATAATTTAACCTCTGGTTTACCTGACTACGAAGAGAGACAGCGCGATTGAGCCCCCCGATATTCATGTAGGAGGCAGTGGCAGTTAATTTAGCACCAATATCAGTTCTAAAACCTGGGGCAAATTCAACTAAACCGTAATCGCGCTCTAAAACCTTTACAATCAAATCCGTTGAAGAAGAGGTCGAATTGAAATGCCTCATAGGCAGAATAGAGACAGAATTAAACAATCCTGTCGCAGAGAGGTTTGCCTCGAATTCTCTTGTTTTATTCGGAGATATTATCTCACCCTTCTTCATCAGAATCTTTTTCTCTAAAACTTCTCTTTTTGTCTTCACATTACCAAGGTAAATAACACGATTGAGCTTAAGAACGGGACCAGACTCAATCACATATTTGATATCCACATCAGCACCAGACTTTGAATAATTGACTAATGAATCGAGATTCGCATTTGTGACTTCGGCAAAATAATATCCCCTATCCTGTAGGAGATTCGTAATAATTTTGATGTCCTCTGCCATTGCAATAGGGTTGAAGGGTTGACCCGTAATATTCTTAATTTTACCCAGGGCAAGAATCTCGAGATCCGGCGGTAGCCCTTCAAAGGAAAGCGAACGAATAAGTGCTCTTTGACCTTCAAGGATGACGTACTCAATAGACGCAGATTTCTTTTCATGATCAAAAATTTTTGAAGGGCCTGTCACCTTAACTTGAACAAACCCGCTTTCGATATATTTGGACTTAATGAAACCAGTAAAATAATTAAAAAATTCTTCATCATAGAATTGGCCTTGCGCCAATTCAAACGATTCTTTTTGAAACATCCCTCTAAGATCAGATCTCGTAAAAAAATTATTTCCAACGAAATTCACGTCATTAAGAACTGTCTTTTGGTTTTCTTCAAAAAAAATGCGATAGAGTGTAACCTCTTCCCGATATTTATTGGTGTATTTTTCAGTACTTATTTTAACATGAGCATTTAAAAGTGCTTTTAGCTTGTAGTGATCCTCTATCGCCAGCTTGAGAACTGAATCTGTTAACGGACGCTTGTATTTTCTGAAAAGATCCTTAACGAGGTTATGGATAATGTCTCGTTGCTCACGCTTGAGATTCTGAAAGTCAAAAGCAAATGGCTTGTCTTGCGAAATCAAAATATCGAGCATTACTCGATTCTTTTTTATAATCGGTGAAAAATCTAGATTGATAAGATAGTAGCCATAATTGAAAAGTTCTTTCTGGGCATCATCAAGGTAAAGCTTGAATCGTGTTAATTCAAATGGCTTATTGTAAAAACTGAGAAACTTCTTTTTTAAAAATTCATTTACGAATACTGAAGTCGAATTTGATTTTATACGTTTAAAGACTCGTGGCTTCCCCAGTGTAATTAAAAAATTAAGTTTAATTTTACTATTATTTGTACTCGTTTTTATCTCGACCTTGTTTTGTGGATATCCCATTGACTCGAGTCGTTTATGGATTAAATCTAATTCATTTGTCATCTTCATTGGTTCGAAGAAGTCACCTTCCTTAATTGAAAGTAGCTGAACAGGGTCCATATCGAGATTTCGATCAATTGTTCCAATATTGATTTCCTCGATTAAAGGCTTAAGCTTAATCCGTAAATTTAACTTAAAAGTACCCTTGCCGCCCATGACATCATAAGAGAGCGAAGAATAACCACCATCTGAAGCCAGAATACGTATCGTTTCTTTTAAGTGCCACAAGCTGCGATAGTCACCAATCAAATTTGCGAATCGCTGTTTTCTGCTTAAACACTCAGATGAATCGAAGCATTCAACTTCGACTTCAGACAAAACAAAAGCCTTATCATCTGCAAGGATGAAACATGGTAGACAAAATAGTAAAATGAGTAAAAATCTCATTTAAACGTCCACCTGAACTTCAAATCTCCTCCAATTGAATTATCAATGATATCCTCTTCTCCATCCGCATTGGTTTTTAATTCATAGACTCCCTCAAGTTGAACTTTTTTATTTAAACTATAATTCAAGTTCATGCTCTGTCTTTGTCCAATACTGCCGCCCATCGTACTCGAAACAGACAAGTTAAGGGCTTCATCTAGTCGTTTCTTTAGCTCGATTCTCGTGGCGGTCCTGGTTCTTCCTAAAGTCGTCTGACCTTCCTGCGTGCGCCCAGAGAGCATACTTGCCGTCGTCGATTGCTCAAAGACGGTTCCCAGATTCACCTGCAACCCGAACTGCTTATTCAAAATGTCACTGATCTTAAATCGATCAAAAACAAATGAACCAACACCGACCTGGGTTAGATTCTGCTGTTGCTGCTGAGTCAAACTACTCTGGATTTCGTCTGAATAACCAAAGGCAATAAGAGAAAGAATCGAATTTCTTGTTAAGGATGGTTCCGAAGTCAGGTCAAAATTGAATCTTTCTAAATCGCCATAGGCCTTAGCATTTACTTTATAAGTCGAAATAAAAGTCAAAGCCTGTAAATCAAAATCAGGATTAGTGATTTCTTTTTTAGGATTGAATGTTATATCTGCATTTAAAATTGTGTATTCATTGTTTTTAAAAAACACACGCGCACTATTTGGTACAGACTTTAAACGTCCATCGCCTCGTGGTCTTGTTGGGCTACCAGTAACATTCACTTCTCCCCTGAGGCTAATATCCATTAATGAATTTGCGATTCTGATTGGATTATCTGTCTTCACATCCAAATTTAGATTAAAAAACTTTCCAAGCTGTGACTCCTGATCAGGAGGCAAATAACGAACCTGCGACAATGCGTCCGACTTTGAAGAGAAATCTGTTAACTCATTTAATATTTGTGTTTTATTGAGAATAATTTCACCTGTCACGTTGTATGGCGGCGAACTCCCTAAAATGATACCGTCCCCACTTACATTCACAAAAGATTTACCCATAATTGGAAATTCTGCTTTATCCAATTGGAACTTCAAATTCACATCTGGGTATTTAGAATTCAGATAAACGTCACCAAGAAAACTAGCATAACCGTTTTCAAGACTTGATCGAAGTTCCCGTATCGTAAGCTTGTTCTTGCTAAAATCTAAATTGTAACTCAAGTGATTAAGCGGGAAGGGTACTGATTCAACTGTTAAATTTAAATCATTGGCCTGAAGATTTCCTGAAATTTCATACTTGGAAGATTTCCCTTCGATGGTAAAAGAATTTCTAGAAAATCCTTCAGCTGAAAGGATGGGGGCAAATAAAATTTCAAAAATCTTTGAATTTAAATTTGCTTCATGAACAAGTTTTACAGTCTCTCCAAAGACACCATTGCCTTTTGTTTTTATGAAAATATCTGGCTGCTCGATATAGAGGTTCCACCTTTTGACATGATTATCTTCAATCAAAAACTGAGGTGTTTTAGATGAAAAATCTACATTAAAGCTTTCATGCTTGAATTTAAACTTCTCAAGATTTGCGACCAAATTCATATTTTCAAAGTTTTTTCTGAAGCTTGTACTCAAATTTAGCTTTAACTCTCCATCAAACTCTTCTGTCTCTAAATGTTCGCCCAAGATTGCTGTAGCCACAGGTTTTATATGTGGTGAGTTTATGACAACATTAATTTTTGATTTAAGGTTTTGGTCAAGACCTATGTCGAATTCAGATTTCAAAAATTTTCCAAAAATGTCGATGTCACCAGATAGCACTTGGGGTGTTAACTGGATGGAGATCAAACTGTCAGGAAATTTATAATCCTGGGATTTTGTTTCATCAATCTTTGCTTCGAGGTTAATCTTGTAATCCTTCTGTTTTCCTTTTCCCTTGAGAGATCCTGATAGAGTTCCATCAAAATTAAGCTGCGTTTTTTTGGCAAAACGGAAACTGGATAACTTAAATTCGTCCCACTCATAATCAATATTGAATTGATGATCTGCCAAATTAAAAAGAAAATCACCTCTGAACTGCCCTCTGCCCTTATTCGCGAGAAAGTCCTTAATGATTAAATTTTGATTATTGAGACCGATGGTCATCTCACCAGTGCTAAAAGATTCACCCAAGACAGATAAGTCGTTAAAGACAACTTCAGATTTCAACTTTAATTTGTCTAATTTTGTTTTACCAAAAATATTTGCGTCAATTTTTGCGATCATATCAAGATCAGTTGGTAAAAAATCTAGTTGCTTAAAAATAGGATGCAATATCTCCTTGAGATCGTGAAGACTGGCCTTAGTCGAATTAATCCCTAGAGCAATATCAAGATTTTTATAATTAATAGTGCCTGTTCCAGAGATCGGAGTTGTTCGATAAATTGATTCAAGTTTAGTTACAAGAACTGTGGAGTCTTTAAGAGAAATTGAAATATCCTTATCAGCTGAACCCAATTTATACCCAAGAACTTCAAATCCGGAAGTTCGGCCCTTAAAATTGAGAATTGTATCGTCTGGTGAACCAAAAACGGAGATATCTAAAATGCCTCGCCCTTTTATATCGAGTTGAGAGATATTTCCAAAATCTTCAAAATCCACTTTTGACTCTTTAACATCAAAATTGATGGCCTTGGAGTTGACTGTTCCAAGTACATGGAGTTTTGAATTCTTTAGGGCTATCAAACTATCCATTTTAAATGTTTTATCCTCAACTTCAAAAATGGTATTCGTTAGATTGGCCTGTTGAATGGACAGGATGGTAAAAGGTTTATCATTGCCGACCACGAGTTTTAAATCATTTATTCTTGATAAGTCGGTGACGTGAATTTTGATATCTTTTTGTTTAACCGCCAACGAGATACCACCAGTAACGCGTCCTTTGAGAATTTTTAATTCAGGCATGAATCCAAGAGCATTTGATAGACTGAAGTTCTCAAGGTTAATATCAATTGGCCCAGGGAGGAGAATCTTTTTTTCAATATTATAAATCTCTCGAGGAGATTTAATTTTTAAAAATTCTTTACCATAAGTGATGTTGAGTTTTTTTAATATTAAATGATTTTTCTCCAACCCTATTGAACCAATGATCTGATCAGCTTTAAGAACATCAGAATCTAGATCCGAAATAGATATATCTGCATTTGCATTAGCAACTTGATTTTTAAATGAGCCATTAAAACTTAGATGAGTGTAGCCTTTTTTAAGGTTTACGAAATCCGGTAAGATCAGGTCATCTTTTAAGTTCCCTAAAAAAACGACTGACTCTCCTGACAAATTAATATCTGCATTTCTCAACAATCGATAATCCTTCACCTTTGCTTTAACAAGTAGTGTGTGAACATCGTGTTGAATTTTTAATCTTTGGATGGAGAGATTTTTTCTTCCTAACTGAATATCTCCCCACAATTCATCAATAGAAATGGGATCTTCCGCCAATGGTTTCAGATTTGCGATATGAAAACGCAAAAGAAAACTTCTTCCTTTTTTCGTAAGCTTCAATCTCTTTGCATCTAAAAGTTCATGATTGTAGATTATTTTTGTATTTTGCAATAACAATGTATCAATTCTTAAGGGTAGGCTCTCAGCTGCATCAAAAATATTATTTATGACTTTCTCATCTATTTCCTTCAACTCCTCTTTGTCCTGAGGAGCGTAATATTCCACCACCGAATCTGAAACTCTCATTTCACCAAGACTTAATTTCATTTCATCGAATTCAATTAATCCAATGTAAAGACCCACTTTACCAAGTTCGAAACTGATGCTCTTCTGCTCACTTATTTTTTTTGCGAACTTAACTTCTTCAAACTCAATTCCTGGTGGGAAATAATTTATATCCACGCGAGATAACGAAATTTTCGCGTCAGCTTTTTTATGGCCAAGGTCAGTAATAATTCGTGATAAAACTCTTCCAAAAGATTCTGTTTGAATATAAAACAAGGCACTGACAAAAGATGCCATGACAAAGAAGCTGAATGCACCGATTAGGCTTCTAAATCGCATTCAGTTTTTCCAATTTTTCTTTTGCCAATCGGTAACGTTCATCTATTTTAACGATATGGCTTAGATCTTCCTTGGCGTTACTGTAATCTTCAAGGTGGATATAGGCATCAGCTTTGGCATAGAGGAATGAGAGAAAATCATTTTCATTTTCTGAGATCATAAGTGCTTCAAAGCACTTATCAATGACCGAGCGATAATCTCCTAACTTTGAAAGACAAATAATTTTCAAGTAAAAACATCTTAATGTAGAAATGGTATCTTCATGATCCAGGGGCATCAGTTCACAAGCCTTTAGTCCGGCATAGTAAAATTCCGACTGAATGAACCCTGAGGCGACATCCCACAGTTGCTCTTTGCTGAACTCATTATATTTCAATAATTGTGCAAGAAGTTTTTCTTGCTCAGAGACTTCTACTACCTCCCGATTAACATAAAAATCTGGCTTTGTATTTTCTAAACTAAGATCCACGTTTTCATCTGTTTTATTTTGATCAACAAGTACATGACCAGACTTTTTAACAAAGTGGTGCTTTAAGTTTGAAAAATATTTTTCAATATAAACAAAACTGTAATCCTTGTTTTGCCGTAATATCAATGAGTAATCATGAGTGAGATCTGACCATGATTGATTTGAAAAAAAATCGAGTAAGATGACCTGAAGTTTAAAGTCCTCAATATAGATCACAATTTCAATTAGTTTTTTAAAGTCACGCTTATCGCTTATTCCACCAAGAATGACTTGAATTAAATTTCTATAAATCTCTAGTGAAAAAAGTTTCTCGGCATCGTTCAAAATACTTAACAAACCTTGAAGCTTTTCTCGTCTACCTTTTTGAGATGATTTTTCAAAACAACTGACAATGAGTTCTATAATCTTTTTTTCGGAGGCAACAAAATTATACGTCAAAAGATCAAGGGCAAGTTTTTGTAACTTCAGGTTAAAATCATGCATGAAGTATTTTTCAATCAAACTATCGAGACTCAAAGGAATAGTGGGAGTTCGCTTCTCCCATCTCAAGACTTGGTAGTTTGAAATATGTTGATACAACTCTTCAGGATGGCCTTTATTTTCAGCTATTAAGATCTTGATTAACAAAACTCTTTGCCTAAACTTTTCATCCTCTTTAACCTGAACTAACCATTTTGATGCGCGATCAATATCGACAGCAATGAGTTTCTCAATAAAATTTACAAGATATTCAGTCGGTAGTTCTTTGTTTTGTTGTTGAAGAGAACGAAATAAAAGCTCCCAAAGATCGATATTTTCCGATCCTTCAGATTTAATTAATTCCGTTTCTGCGGCTTTCTGAGCATCAACAAATCTGGACTCCGCCAACATTTGTTGAATCATTCGAATACTATCCACCATGCCCCTTCCTGTGGCACATTAAACACTTAATTTTATTATACTTTTAAATGAGTTTTTTGGATAAATAATTGGTGGAAAACTTACTTTCTACAAACTCTGGGTCATCGAGAATTTGCTTATGAAGATTGATGTTTGTTTGAATTCCGCTCACAACCGTTTCATTTAAAACTCGTTTCGCCCTTGTGATACAATTTTCACGGGTATCGGCCTGAACGATAATCTTAGAAACCATTGAATCGTAGTAAGGTGGTACGGTATATCCCGTATAAATATAGTCGTCTGTCCGAACACCTAGACCGCCAGGTCTGTGATAATGCGTAATATGACCAGGGGAAGGCATACCCGTTTTTGGATCCTCAGCATTAATTCGGAATTCAATGACATGATTACTGAATGTAATATCAGATTGAGTGTATCTGGATTTATCACCTTGAGCATGGCGGATCTGTTCACTAATGAGATCTACCCCAGTTCGACCTTCCGTTACCGGATGTTCAACTTGGATACGTGTATTCATCTCCATGAAGTAAAATTTCTGAGTATCTTGATCGTATAAAAACTCTACGGTACCAACAGAATCGTAATTCACAAATTTTGCTAAACGTACGGCAGCCTCACATATTTCTTCACGAACTTTCTGAGTTAAAACGGGAGAAGGAGCTTCCTCTAGAATTTTTTGGAAACGTCGCTGAATCGTGCAGTCCCGTTCACCCAAGTGAACGACACTTCCATGTTTATCAGCGAGAATTTGGACCTCGATATGTCTCGGATTCTGAATATATTTTTCAATAAAAAGAGTTCCATCTCCAAAAGCAGCTTTTGCTTCCTCTTGTAGACGACTTAGCGCCGGCCAGAGTTCTTCAAAATTTTCAATCCGCTTCATTCCTCGTCCACCACCACCAGCGGAAGCTTTAACTAAAATCGGAAAGCCCATTTTCTCGACGGACTTTTGAATTTCAGCTTCAGTACTTTCCTTCACATAAATAGGCTCAAGTGTAGGAACATTGGCTTTTTTGGCAGTGATCTTGGATTCAATCTTATCACCCATGGCCTGGATACATTTCACACTTGGACCAATAAAAGTGAGGCCCCATTTTTCACAAAGCTCTGCAAACTCATCATTTTCAGAGAGGAATCCATAACCAGGATGGATCGCATCTGCTCCCGTAATATCAGCAGCAGATAAAATTTGTGGCACATTCAAGTAAGAGAGGCTCGATTTAGCTGGCCCGATACAGACTGACTCATCGGCCATCTTCACATGCAAAGAATCTTCATCTGCAGTTGAATGAACTGCAACAGTTTCAATTCCTAGCTCTTTACAGCTACGAATAACACGGATGGCGATTTCACCACGGTTAGCGATTAAAACTTTTTTGAATTTCTTTGCTTCTGATTTCATTAGTTAGGCTTAATTTTAAATAGTGGTTGCCCAAATTCTACAAGGCTTTCATTCTCTACGCAGATTTCAACAATTTCACCGTTAATATCAGCGTCGATCTCATTCATAATTTTCATCGCTTCAAGAACACATAGAGCCTGGCCAACTTTAACTTTATCGCCCACTTTCGCATAAGTTGGTTTCCCAGGACCCGGAGCCGCATAGAATGTTCCAACAAAAGGTGACTTAATCACATGATGTTTAGATTCTATGACTGGAGCAGCCTTTGCAGCAGGTGCTGCAGCCTGAGGAGCATGATGAACAACAGGTTGAGCGTGGTGGACAACAGGAGCTACGACGCCAGTTGAGAAGCGGACTTCAACTTTAAAGTCTTTGGCCTCAACCTTAAGTTCAGCTACGCCTTCGTCTTTGGCCACTTTAACAATATGCTTAAGAGTATCTAAATTCATATTAAACCTTAGCGCGTTCGATATATTCACCTGTACGCGTGTCAATTTTAAGGATTTCACCTTCTTTAATAAAAAGAGGAACGTTAACTTGTAATCCCGTTTCTAGAATGGCTTTTTTATTTCCACCTGCAGCGGTATCCCCTTTCATTCCTGGATCAGTCTCAGTCACTTTTAGGTTAATGAAGTTTGGAAGCTCAATCGAGATTGGGCGACCATTATAATAAAGGATATAAACTTTGATGTTCTCTTGAAGGTAATACTTATTTTCCCCAACTTGATCGTGTGACAGGTGAACCATTTCAAAAGTCGTCTGGTCCATGAAGTTATAACCATCGATATCCGAATAGTTATATTCCATTTCTTTTTCTTCCATATCTGGCTTACCAACAGTTTCAACACCAGCTTTAAAAGTTCTTTCGATTGTTTGGTTTGTTTCAAGATTTCTGATACGAGTTCTCACAAAAGCCGAACCCTTTCCAGGATTAACGTGTTGGAAATCAACAATAATCCAAGGTTTCCCTTCAATCTCAATTTTTAAGCCTTTTCTGAAATCTGTTGTTTGGTACATAGCTATGTCCTTTACTGGAGCTGCGAATTTATCGCGATGTAATAAGTCTGGTTTCCGAATCCGCCCATTATGGCCGTAGCGGCTTTTGCCGTCAACATTGTATGACGGAACTCTTCCCTCTTATAAACCTGGCTTAAATGCACCTCAATTACTGGAATTTTCAGGATTTTCAGAGCGTCATGAATGGCGACACTGGTATGGGCATACCCACCAGGATTGATAATAAGAGCGTCAAAAGCATGAAGTGATGCCTCCTGAATTTTGGTCACAATCTCACCTTCAATGTTTGATTGAAACCATTCCAGCTCTACATTGCTCTGAAGTTTTTCTGCAGTTAACTTCCTAATATCGTCTAATGTTTCTTTTCCATAGACTTCAGGTTCCCTGGTCCCAAGCATATTTAAGTTGGGTCCATTGATGATTAAAAACTTCTTCATACATTTACCTATAGTGTTGGGATTTTTCTCTTAGCTCAAAAAGAAATTTATCAAAAACTTTTTCTAGTTTTTGTTCTTGAGGAGATTTTGATTTAACTTGATTCTCAATAATAGAAATTAATTCATCGTGGCCATCTTCTTCAGATGAATGCTGAATGGGAGCAACATCAGCGACCTTCATTTTAAGAACATCTGCCAATTTTTTTTGTGACGAAACATCATGGGGATTTAGTTCAAGAATTTTATTTAAAAGTTCTATCGCTTTATCGAAATACTGCTGTTTTATATAAAGGTCGATTAATGTATGAGAGACAATCGGTGCTTCAACATTTACTTGGTCAGGGATATCGTCCTCAATCGCTCCGAATTCTTCGAACTCATCAGCGAAAAAATCGTCTTCTAAGCTCCGCGACTCAATCGTTTCGACTTTTAAGATCGGATGTTTTTCTATTCCACCCTTTTCCATCACCCAATCATTTTCTACCGGCTTAATCTCGGGTTGAGGTAAATCTGTTTCTTGGTCTTTTTGATTGAAGTCCACTTGAACCCAATCATCATCCAAAGAATCAGAGGTTGGGAGTTTTTGAAGATTTGGAGCTTTAATGAGTTGATCAAGGCTTAATTTCTTATGCCCAACCATTAAATCATCTTCGAGCTTTTTAACTTGCTCACCAAAAAATTTATCTCTCGGATTTAAAAAGAGTAAATATTTGTAGGTGTCTAGAGCTTCATCAAGATGACCTAAATTTAAACAGGCCTGTGCAAAAATTTTTTGCATAGAAATATTGTCAGCATTTTGAGCAACAATAGGTCTTAACGTATTATAAGTAAGTTCGAATTTACCTTGATCAAAGTAGCAGTGAGCAAGAACGATATAGCCAAGAGTATAGTTTGGATGATGACGTATTCCATCTCTCAGGATTTTAAAAGCATCATCTAACATCCCAAGCTTTCTAAAAGATTCTGCCAATGGAGCAAAAACCTTCGAGCGAGGGTTCTTTTTGTACATGCTGAAATATTTGGCCAGTACCGCAGACTGGTTTCTTCTTCCTAACACTGACGGACCTTCCTAAAGAGGTGCTGTTTGGCCATCGGTTTTAGACGCTTGTCTCTCAACAAATCCAGCTTCTTCTTGGTTGATAATTCTCGGTGTAATAAAGATGATCAGTTCATTTTTTTGAAGAACTAAGTTTTTTGGTGTTCTGAATAGCCAACCAACAAGCGGTAGGTCCTTTAAATAAGGAATACCGCTGACCGTTTCAAGCGAGTCTGTCTGATAAAGACCACCAATGACAATGGTTGAGCCGTTATCCACCAATACGTTGGTTTGTAAGTTTCTTGTATTCAAGTTAGGCGGAGCATCTGCACTTGGTCTTAAGCCGAATGAAGATTTTTGCAAATTGATGGTCATCGAAATCGCCCCATCATTAGTCACTTGAGGAGTCACATTGAGAGTGAGCTGGGCCTGAATTTGGTTAAACGTTTGGGTGACGGCTCCCACAGCGACGGTTGCGGCCCTGAAACTAGTTTGATTCGTACTTGTAATAACAGCCTGTTTCTTATTCTGGGTGACAATTCTTGGCGTGGAAATGATTCGGCCTTTAGATTCTGACTCAAGTAATTGTAATCTGAAATCCAAGTTAGCCAATCTTTTATAAACAGCAATTGATCCTAAGACGACGTTGGTACCGGCAGTATTAAAAGAAAAACCTGCTCCACTAGGTGCGGCGGTAGATGTGTCTCTGATTGGATCGTAACCGACCGTCAAACCGTTTTGAAGTCCGAAGTTTTGTTGGAAGTTATCATTGGCTTCGACAATCTTTGATTCAATGAGAATTTGCGGAGTCTGAGTATCAAGTGTTTCAATAATTTTTTTTATGCGCTCAATTGACTCAACTGTATCTTTTACAATCAAACTATTCGTTCTCTCATCCATCTGCATACGAGCACGCTCAGGAGTGAGGTAGTCCTTAACAATCCTTTCCATGTCGATCAGAGCTGCATAATTGATCAGAAAGACTCGAGTTACAAGTGGCTCAAGACCTTGCTTGAGTTTTTCATTTTTGAGCTCTTCTTCTTTTTCTTTTGAAGCTTCGGCCAATGTTTTCATGATGAGAATATTGGCGTTTTTATCTGCCACAAGCTTTGAAAGACCCATGATGGTATCTAAGGCCTGATCCCAAGGAACATTAGTCAGAGTAAGAGACAATGGAGGCAATTTTGAAATTTCTTGATCAATAATAATGTTAAAACCAGATGTATCCGCAATCATATTTAACAGATCAGGAACTGGAATTTCTTTCACGTTAATGGAAATTCTTTTACCAATGTATTTCTTTGGACCGGACAAAGTTAGATTGGCCAGGATATCTTCTAGGCTGTTGGATTTTGGGATATTCAAGCCTATTGAATCCTCGGCAGTCGCACCGGGCTTCAGGGATGTCGTTTCACTGTTACGTAATTTGTTTTGTGAAAACACGCCAAAACGATTTTCAATATTCAGGATAATCTTCTTCTCTTTATTTTCAAGAATCGAGCGAACGTTATCTCTTAATTGAATCGCAAATCTAATGTCTTTCGTTGATCCAGGTTTTTTATAGCCGGAAATAAAAACAGTGCTGCCGGGGAATTCAGAGGTGTCAATCCCACGTAGCAGCTTTGGCGATACTTTTACGTCTTTGAGGTCGAGGATAATTTGCTTGTCTTCGTTAACATGAAATCGTTCAGCGAAAATATCTTTATCGGTTTCAATGACAAGTTTACTGACTTCGCCCTCCTGGACGAAGCTAACATTCGTAATCTCTTGGGCATAAATGCCAGAGGTTATGAAAAGGCAAAATAGAAAAAATCCTTTCTTCATGCTTTCTCTTCCTTAAGATGAGCTTCTAACTCAATTGTAAGGACATTATTTCGAAATGGGTATAACTGTTTCTAAATATTCTTCTTGTCCGTATACGTTAATAATCTTCTCAACTAATATAATCCCACCAGGAAGAATGGCCTTCAACTCTGCCCCATCTTCACCGATCTTCATTCCTTCTTTTAAGATAATGACTCCACTGGAAGAAGAAACCATCGCTCTTCTCTCCTTTCCAATCAGTACACCCACCAATTTTATTTCTTCAACGGTTTTGACCGTTTTATCAACGATATTAGTATATTGTCCCTTTCCAGAGACTGAATACCCAGCCTTCTCTTTATTTTTCTCTGATTTAAATTGCGGCTGCTTAAAAGGATCTCGCAGCTCAAAAGGTTTTTCAATTTTGGTTTTGTCTTTGAAGAATACGCTCAAAGGATCGCTTGTCGGGGCAGCCCAGCCCCTACATGTTATAAAAATTAAAACGACGAAAATAAAATTCATCACAACCTATTGTGGAGTATTCTCACTGCTTTCAAAACCACGATCGACTTTGAAATCAGGATTGAATCTAAAAGCCTCAATGGAACTTTCACAGTTAATCATCTGGAAGCGACCCCGTTGAGTTGATTCAGTGTTAGTTAATTTAAAATTTTTCACGTTATAAATCCTGGCTGCATTTCCGATTCGCTCAAAGTAGATCAACATCTGAAGAAATGTACCCTTAGATTTTATGGTATAGTCTTTTGAAATAAAATATGTGCTCGCCTGCTCTGAGCCCGGGG
Organism: Bacteriovoracaceae bacterium; assembly: GCA_947448495.1. Taxonomy (GTDB): domain Bacteria; phylum Bdellovibrionota; class Bacteriovoracia; order Bacteriovoracales; family Bacteriovoracaceae; genus Peredibacter. The sequence continues at coordinate 32,460 of CANFNX010000003.1, forward strand.
TAATATTGGGGTCTTTAATATTGAGGTTCTGAATTTCCTGATTAAAAAAAGTCAGAATCTGGTTGTCATTAATTTCTGCAGGTAATTGACGTTGGGCTGCCTCAATATTTTTTGCGACCTCTTCAACCCTAATTTTAGATTCTTCTGTCTTTTTTTGAAATTCTTGAATTTCTTTAACTTTCTTTTTATTCGTTTTAATTTCCGCTTCAATAGGAGCGAACTGTAATTCAAGATCCTCCATCTGCCTTGTATGCTCTTCATAAAGAGTCCACATATTCCATCCAGCATAAAGCAAAAAGAGGAAGTGAAGATTAGCGATGAGTTTGCTGACCAAGTCTTTCATTAATCAAGCCTCGCTAGTGAGAAGAGTATTTCAAAACTTTCTATGCGACGCTTGTCGCTCTCACGTACAGAACTTGTCGTACTTTTTATGTTCGAATCTTTGATGAAGACTGAAGATCTTAAGTTATTAACGAAGTTACCTACACTCACATAGGACAAAGCTTGTCCCTTAACCAGCATCGTATCACCTTCAACCGACAATTCTTGTATCCAAAGATCTTCGGGAATATTCTTAGCGACATAAAGTAATAAATTTGCTGGATTTCTCTTTTGAGAGATGGCCTGTTTAACTGCGGTTAGTTTTTTACTAAGATTGTCCTCTTGCGCCTTCAATTCTCTAATTTGTTTTTCGAGAACAGCAGATTGTGACACTTTTCTTTTAAGAGAATTTAGCTCTCTTTGGATAACAGTTAACTCATCATTTCTGGTATTGAATGTTTCTTGCCACATATCCACAAATACGATGTCCGGTATATAGATAGCAAGAATAGAAAGTGCGACAGGAACGAGCTTGATCTTACTAAAATCGAAACCACCTAAATTGGAAATATCGACCTGGTTCTGAGCGACGGATAAGTTAATCTTAATCATAATTAATTAACTTTCCTCATGGCCAAACCAATCACAACAGATGAAACCGCTGCTAACTGCTCTAAACCACCATCGGCTTTTCTCTCATCAACCTTAATTGTTGAGAAGGTATCTAGACGCTGAACTTCTAATCCAGTGGACGCTGATAATTTATCAATCAGCCCTGGTGCCAGGGACGCGCCCCCAGTGACAAAACAAAAATCTACTTTTTCAGAACTTCCTTGAGTCACATAAAAATTAATATTTTTTCTAATCTCGGCTACGGCCTGATCAACTTGGGCATTAAAAATATTGAGAATTTCCTGAGGCAGATTTCCGTTCTCATCAGTTGTAACTTTTAAGTCCTCTGCTTCTTCATAACTAACGCCCATTTGTCGCTGAATTTCTTCGGTAACTAAACTTCCGCCAATTGGAAGCTCTTTGGTAAATATGGGACCATTCCTTTTATAAACAACTATCTTCAAACTTTGAGCACCGTAGTCGATTAGGATAGTTCCTTGGGAATATTTTTCTAAATCATCAGCATAAACTTCTTCAAAAATATTTGAGAGAGCTAACACATTAAGATCGATAATTTTCGGATTTATTTTTGCATCATTCAGGATATTAGAGAAACTCTCAATGAGATCTGTTCTCGCAGCTGCGACGAGAGCATCTTTACCGCCACCTTCATTCTCACCAATGATATGAAAACCAATTTGAGACTCATCTGCGCCGAAAGTAATATATTGTTCAGCTTCCCACATAATATGGTCTTCAATCTCTTCTTTGGTTCCTTCAGGTACGTTCAAGCGCTTAGTCATCGTACTTGGCCCATGCAAGCCTATACAGGCCACTTTTGACTTGATACCAGCACGCTTCATCGCCTCTAAAATACCTTCTACAATTTCCGATGGTTTTTGAAACTGATCTTCAATAATAGCAGCTTCAGAAAGGACAAAAGTTCCGAACTTATCAACCCTGAATTTTCCGGGAGAGCCGCTAACTTCACACACTTTGATACTGTGAGATCCTATATCGATCCCAAAAACCCCACCTGGATTTAATTTTGCTAGCAAGTCATCTAACTGTTCTTTAAGTGAGGCTGCCAAAGTCGTCCTTGCCTTTGATATAAAAAGAAACTTATTTAATTATAGTCAGAGCAAAGACGGAGTTTCAAGAATTTAGTGCGACTTGCTATTCAGAAGAACCAAGACTCTACAATGTGAGCGAACTGTGGAAGAAAAATTTGAAAGGAGGCCACTAAGATAATGGCAGGACCAAACGCCATTGGCCTATCTTTATTAAGCTTCTTTGTAAGAATGAGGGTCATTCCTACGATTGCCCCGACCATGCAACTCAAGAAAATTGTAAAGAAAACACCTGTAGGACCAAGAAGTAAACCAAGCAGACCAAAGAGTTTTATGTCTCCGCCACCAAGACCTACCTGTCCTTTAATTTTATAAAACAACCAGGTAATCAATAAAGGAACTCCAAATCCAAAAAGTCCGCCCAATAACCAGTGCATCCAATAAAAGTTCAAAACAGCAAAGGGAAGGATCAAAACGAGCAAATAGATATTCAACTTATCCAAAAGGAGATGGTGATCGAGATCAATAAAAAAATGACAAATGAATACGCAGGCAATGGCAAAATAAAACAGATAAAAGCCTAAACTGAGGGAAGAAAGTTCAGCGGGGAAAAGCCATAATGAGACAAGTCCGGTCAGAAGTTCAATCAGTGGATAGCGCCAGGAGATAGGACTTTGACAAAAGGCACATTTCCCTCGAAGCATCAAAAAACTGACCACCGGTATGTTATGGTACCATCTCAACTTGGCCTGACATTTGGGACAACAAGATCGGTCAGAAACCAAATTTTTACCAACGGGAAGTCTCAGAATGACGACATTCAAAAAACTTCCGATAAGAAGACCAAAGATAAAGGAATAGGCTTCAAAAAGTGGCTGCATTAATCAAGATTCTTTCGGTTGAAGAGAAAAATTATCATAAAAAATAAAAAGAGGCTGTAGCAAACTCCATAGGCAAATGAGCCGAGAAGGAAGTCCAAACTCAAAGTTTGATTATAAATGACGTAATCTTTCAGATTGAGCTTGTAAAAATTGGGAAGAACAAAATGATAAAGATCGAGAACATATTGAATATAAGGTCGCTGTTGGACAAAAAGAATATTTTTGGTGTCCTTGATGGCGTGCCCAAGCAAAAGAACAGTGAGTGAAATGATGGTCGCAAGAGTGTTATTTATGAAGAGTGATAAAAAAACAACGACGAGAAGGAGCAGAACTGATTCAAGAAAATTAAAAAGAATCGACATGAGAATTGCTTGATTGATCTCCCCACCCAGTAGATAGGAACAGGTCAAGGTCATAACGGTCAAAATACCTATATTTAAAAGGAGAATGAAAATGAGACCGGTAATTTTCCCAGTGATGAAAACCCATCGCGGAACTGGCCTTGAAATCACCATATAGACTGTTCTGGAATCAATTTCTTTAAACAGCAAACTGGCGCCCATAAAGAGCGAAATTCCCACGGACGAAAGGGATAACATCCCTAGGCCAAAATCAAGGGCAACTTTCTCAGGAACCCCATAGGTAAACTCAGTCGCCACATAGGTCACGACCATGAGTGCAATACCGATAATCAAAGTGACGTAGAGGATCCGACTTTTGATCAATTCCTTAAAAGTATATTTTGAGATGATGAGAATTTTATCAAGCATCATTTAATTTGCCTTAATGTGATAGAAAATTTCTTCAAGTGATGGCTTAATCAAATCAATCCCACTTAAGTCGACATCAAGGGCCATAAGCTCTTTCAAAATAAGTTTTTTATTTGATTCTGTGACAGTAATGGAATGAAGTTGACCAGGAAAAGTCTGATGTGACTTTATTGTGCTCTGAAGATTAATTTTTTTATCTGTCTTAAACTTGATAACATAATCTATCTCCTGACCAGATCGTAGGAGCTTATCAACTGGGCCATCATAGACAAGTTTACCCTCTTTAAGAAAAACAACGCGGTCACAAATCTCTTCAATATCAGGTACAATGTGACTACTAAAAAAAACCGTTTTCCCTTCCCTGTGAACCTCAACGATGACGTCTTTTAGTTCTTTTCTTCCAATAGGATCTAATCCTGATAATGGCTCATCAAGTATGATGAGTTTAGGCTCATGTAGGATGGTCGCCAGAAATCCGATTCTCTGAAGCATTCCTTTAGAATAAGTGCGAAGTGGTCTTTCGAGAGCATGATCAATCTTAAAACGTGAAGCCCATTTCGCAATTCCAGCTTTAATCTGATCTGAACTTAATTCGGAAATTTGGCCCATAAACGTCAGAAATTCACGACCAGTGAGATTAGGGTAAAAGTAGGGACGTTCTGGTAAGAACCCGATGTTTCGAAAAACATCATTACGCTTTTCACCGAGCTCTGAAGAAAAAGTCACAAGACCTTTATCAGCACGAATGAAATCCATAATAATTTTTAAGGAAGTGGTTTTTCCTGCACCATTAGCACCTAAAAAACCAACCATTGAACCAGAAGGTATTTCAAAACTAACGTCACTCAAAGCAACAAATGGTTGATTGAAAAACTCTGGCTTGAAAATCTTTGTAATATTTTCGAACTTAAGCATAATGTGATGATGATGGTTAAAAGTAAAAATAGCAATAATTTTCTCATTCTCATAATGGGTTCTGTTTTCTTCATAGCTGCAAACATTTTACAATCAAAAATTCATCGGCCTATACTCGTTATTTCTAAGCAGCAATCGGCGGTGACTTTAAATCAAAATTTCATTAATTTTTTTTCTTTGGGTAATAAAAGACTCATTTCAGATATGATCTGGATTCAAACACTCCTTGAATCAGATACCGAGAAGTACGGTTTACACGATAAAAATTCCTGGATGTTTCATCGCTTTCGTTCCATTTCAGAACTTGATCCCCTCTTTTATCAAAACTATCTCTGGGGTGGTCAGTATTTATCCATTGTGAAAGATGACTTGGAAGGGGCCAGTGAAATCTATGGCCGAGGACTCATTCATTTTCCCAATGACTACAAATTGAATTTTAATAATGGCTTTAATTATTATTTTGAGTTGGGTGAATTTGAAAAAGGTCTCTACTATCTCAAAAAAATTGTGAATCATCCTGACCTTCCAGATCCCCTTAAGCATGTCATTAATAAATTAGAATTTGAAACAAGTGGTGACTACGACACTGCTCTTAACTTCCTCATTCTTAGTTATGAACAGAACAGCGACGAGACGATAAGAAAAAAACTTTTGGCAGAAATTTATAGTCTTAAAGCTGAGAAAGATCTGAATTGTCTGAACAAGGGTGAACTTGGTTGTGATAAAAACGATGCCGAAGGAATCCCTTACGTTTTTAAAAATGGAACCTACAAAGCCCACAAAGAGTTTACACCCTTTCGGATTCACAAAAAAAATAGGCCTACTAATAACCGTTAAATCTGAAGTCGCGACACAATTTGCTAGATTATCAATCGAGTTATATCCAACTGCGGACATTGAAAAAACCATGTTAGCGGATTCCACCTGGGGGCCAAGAAAAGTTCCCTCTCTAAGCTCATTTTTTTAGAATTCTAAAAATTAATAACTAAAAAAGAGTAAAAAAAAGGGCTCCACATGGAAGCCCTTTTCCTGATTTTTTTCTAAAAGACTTAGTAACCGTTAACTACCGACTTAATAATCTTGTTGTGGTTAATCGTAAGACCGGAAGCCACCGCACCACTTGAGACGTTGTCACCAGAGATGTAACCCACTGCTGAGAATTGGAAGGCCATGTTGGCGGAGTCTGCTTGTGTTCCAACGCAAGTCCCGTTATTTGCAGTCCCCCCAATACCTGTTTCAGTACAAGCAGCGGCAGGAGCACCAGCAGTATTTGCAGTAGCATCAGCAACAGCAGCTATGATTTTACCACCCACACCCTTACCAGCAGGGAACCAAGACGTGTTGTTAGTTGTATCGTCCAAAAGTACAGCGTTTGTTGCGACACAGTCAGAAGCTTGCATACCTGAGTTAAGGGCAGCAGAATGCGCAGAAGCGTTACGAGTGTTGGCACCGGCACTTAAGCCGATTCCGTAGTAACGGTTACCAATTTCTTTTGATGGATCGTAACCCATATAGCGAAGGCACTGACCATACATATTGTAATCACTGAAAAATGCCGACTGAGCTGTGTAAAGAGAAGCTAGCTGAAGTTTAGCCTCAGAAATTTTTGCTTTTGCTTGATACTTTTTGAAATTCGGAATAGCAACGGCAGATAAGAGACCGATAATAGCTACCACCACCATCAATTCCACGAGCGTGAAACCATCTTGTCGCTTAAGCGACTTCATAAAGCCTTTCATGTGAACCTCCGTAAACCGAATCATTAAGAGACTCGGATAGTGTATAATTTGTTGATCTACTTTCCATGATATTAAGAACCGTGAAAATTTCAATCAACTTCATTCAATTCTAGCACAATTATGAACCAGTAGTTAAAAAAGGCTCCATTGCCCCTACGACGACCATCGAAATATTGAAATTCGTCTTATTTCTACCTCTTAGATTTTGTCCTAATAAAGGATCAAACTCAATCGCCTCACTTACACCGACAATATTTGTGGGCGGTTCATGAATTAAGCAGCTCAGTTTCACGATCTCCATGGTTTATTCTCCGCCAGCACTTGCCCCACCTGCAGACATAAAAATAGGGAGGTACATGGCAATCAGAACAAATCCTATAATCCCACCAAGAACCACGAGGATAAGAGGCTCAATTAATTTGGTTAAGTTTGCCACCAGTTCTTCCACTTCATCCTGAAATACATCGGCCACTTTAACTAACATGTTATCTAGGTTACCGGTTGATTCCCCTACTTTCATCATTTGTGTTACAAGTGGTGGAAAATAAGTAATACGTCCCAAGGGCTCAGTGATGGATTTACCCTCAATTACCGCCTGCCTTACTTTCGTTAAATCTTTTGCAATCTGAGTGTTATCTAGAGTATCAATACAAATTTCAAGTGAATCAATAATCGGCACACCTGCAGAAAGCATCGTCGCCAAAGTTCTGGTAAAGGCTCCCAGGTTACCTTTAATAATAAGCATCCCAAATAATGGCGCCTTCATGGTAAAGCGATCCCATTGCGCTTTTCCTTCTTTGGTCTTAATAAAATTCACAAAAAACATGGAGCCGGCCACACCACCAGCAAGCAGGAGTAAGGTGTAGTTGCGAAAAAAATCAGAAACGTCGATCACAGTCTGAGTAACCCAAGGTATCTCTTGATTAGATTCTTTCAACATCCCCACAAAAGTAGGAACCACAAAAGTCATGAGACCAAAAATAACAGCAATCCCTACCAGGACAACGATCACTGGATAAGTCAGTGCTGACTTGACTTGTTTTTTTAACTTTTCTTGCTTCTCTAAAAATTCGGCTAGCTTATTGAGAATCGAATCTAAAATACCCGCAGCTTCACCCGCTTTCACAAGAGAGCAGTAGAGCTTGTTAAAACCTTGCTGAGAGGAAAGAGCATCAAATAAACTTTTACCTTCTTCAACCTGGGTGGAAACATTTTTTACCACACGTTTGAGTACCATGTTTTGTTCTTGCTTATGGAGAATCTCAAGACACTCCAAGATAGGCACACCCGCATTAATCAAAATTGCCAACTGCCTCGTGAATCGCATCAATTCGGCTTGACCAAATGGTTTTGCAATCCCCTTATCAACCATCCATTGACCTAGATCAACCTCAAAGACTGAAGGAGCAATCACTTTCGTAGTTCTGATGTTTTGTCGTCGGAGCATTTTCTTGGCATCACGCTCAGTCTCGGCCTCAATCGTATTTTCGACCTTTTTCCCCTGAGCAGTAAATCCGACGTATTTAAACTTTGGCATAAAATTTTATGGTTTCTTCTTTTTGACTGCAGTATCAATTCCTAGCATACGTGCAAGTTCTTCTGGGTTATTCGAATAGGTCATCGCTGTTTCAGGAGAAATCATCCCTGAATCCAAGACTTTTTTAATGTTTTGGTTCATGGTAAACATCCCCGTCTGATCCTGACCGATCTGCATCTGAGAATAAATCTGATGAACCTTGTCTTCACGTATGAGGTTTCGAATCGCTGGAGTAATTCGTAAAATCTCTTGTACGGCAATTCGGCCCTTAGGAACTTTTGGTAAAAGTTGCTGAGCGACCACTCCCTGTAAAACAAAGGAGAGAAGTGTCCTGATCTGCTCCTGTTGCTCATGAGAGAAAACGTTGATAATCCTGTTAATCGTCTGAATCGTTGAGTTGGTGTGGAGTGTCCCAAAAACGACGTGGCCCGTTTCGGCAATGGTTAAAGCAGCTTCAATCGTTTCGGGATCTCTTAACTCACCAACCAGGACAATATCAGGATCTTGACGTAGAAGAGATTTAATTCCTTTACCAAAACTAAGGGTATCTGCTCCCACTTCCCGCTGATTCACCAAACTCATTTTATGAGCGTGGACAAATTCAATGGGGTCTTCAAGCGTGATAATATGGCATGCAGAATTGGTATTCAGCTTATCAATAATCGATGCCAGGGTCGTGGACTTACCGGAACCCGTTGGACCAGTCACAAGAAAAAGTCCAGACGAGACATCCACCATTTCTAAAAGAACGGGTGGAAGACCAAGAGCTTCAAAATCAGGAATCAAACTTGGAATCTGACGAAAAACTGCGGCGACAGACCCTTTTGAATAAAACACATTGGCACGAAAACGCGCCAGTCCTTTAATCCCGAAGGAAAAATCGAGCTCAAGGTTTTTCTCAAGTTCTGCTTTTTGTTTTTCCGTAAGAATTTGATAAATAAGTCGCTTGGTATCGTCAGGCTGGAGACTGCCCACTTTAACTCGTACGATATCACCGCTGATTCTCATGCCGGGAGCACTGCCAACAGTTAAATGTAGATCTGAGGCTCC
>CANFNX010000004.1 GCA_947448495.1 Bacteriovoracaceae bacterium
ATCTTCCTGAGATGGCAGAGTATATTTTAGAGAAGCCTGTGAAAGTGGGCTATCCACAAGCCTTTGGTGGAATGACCACGGCCATGCAACATCCAAAATTTTCAACGGTGCTTGGATTACTTCAAGAATCAAATAAATTTTCTGAAGCTATGACTCGAGATGAGAAAATAGAAGACGAATCAGATATGTTTGATAAACTAGGTAAATCATTAAAAAACGTATTTAAAGAGATATTTTAATTTCGGAGGACTCTATGTTTGACATCGCCGACAACTCAAATGCTTCTCACGGCGCTAAAATTAAAGTCATCGGTGTAGGTGGTGGCGGTTGTAATGCTGTTAATACCATGATTCGCGCTGGTCTTACTGGCGTTGAATATATTGTGGCCAATACTGATTCTCAGGCCCTTCATGCCAATATGGCGGGAACTAAAATTCAGCTTGGTGGAAATGTGACTAAAGGCTTAGGCGCCGGTGCAAATCCTGAAGTTGGTCGCAAATCTGCGATTGAAGACTACGAAAGACTTTCTGAAGCCCTTCAGGGCGCTGATATGGTTTTTGTGACTGCCGGTATGGGTGGTGGAACAGGAACTGGAGCGGCTCCAGTTATTGCAAAACTAGCTCGTGAAATGGGTGCTCTTACTGTGGGAGTGGTTACAAAGCCATTCATGTTCGAGGGGAAAAAACGTGCTCGCCAAGCTGAAGAAGGAATTCAGTCGCTTGAAGAGTCAGTAGATTCTCTTATCTGCATTCCGAATCAACGTCTTCTCCAGTTAGCTGGTGAGAACTTATCACTTGTTGATACATTTAAAGCTGCTGATGAAGTCCTTTTGAATGCTGTTCAAGGTATTTCTGATTTGATCAACAACACTGGTCTTATCAATGCTGACTTTGCAGACGTTTCAACAGTTATGACCAATAAAGGTCTAGCTCTTATGGGAACTGGGATCTCAACTGGTCCTGATCGTGCTCTCAAAGCTGCAAAACAAGCGATCAGCTCTCCACTTCTTGAAGATGTATCTATCAATGGGGCAACTGGAATCATTATCAACATCACTGGTAACTCTTCTCTGACAACTCATGAAACAAATCAAGCTGTGACTTTGATTATGGAAGCTGCTGATGAAGAAGCTGAAATTATCTTTGGAACAGTTATTGACGATACAATGGGCGAAAACGTTAAGGTCACTGTAATTGCTACTGGTCTTCAAGTCGCCCGTAAAGAAACAAATACATTCAACACTAATAGAAACTTCACGACTGCAGCTCCAAAAGCTCCCGTTTTCGAAGCTCCACGTGCTGAAACTCTTCAACCACAAACGACCGTGACAGCTGCTCCAGTCAATCCAAATCCTCCGAGAATGGAAGTTCGTCCAGAGCCTCGCATGGAAGCTCCAGTTAATAAGAATACGGATTATGCCGTGAAGTCTGATATTACATTTGACTTGGATGAGCCTCGTTTAAATGTTAATGAGAACAACACGAATAAGCCTAAAATTAACTGGGCAGAAAAACTTCAGAGCGCAGCTCATAAGTACGAGTCACAAAAGAATTTTGAAGCGGCTCCTGCACAAACAGCGAGACCTTCGAATCCACCGACAGCTCCAACTTTTGAAAGTCGCAATGACTATAATCATTTTGATACTTCCGCTCAGGCCCCTGTAGAAGCGAAAAATGAGAATCTTAATCAAAACCGTGAAAGCAGAATTAAATCCATTGCTGAAAAGTTAGGGTTTTTTAATTTTGATGAAGATGAGTTTGATACTCCTTCTTTTATGAAGAAGAATGAAAGAAATCACGATTCACAAATCTAATAAAAAAGCCCTCGAAAGAGGGCTTTTTTATTTAAGCCTTTTGTAGCTCCAATTCAATTTTCTCTTTAAGCTTTTCTTTATTCTCTTTCTGGGCATAAACGACAAGATAAGTTTCAATATAGTCTTGATCGACATTGATCTTATAATGAGTTTCTATGTAGGTTGGTAGATCATCTTTTTCAAATATTTCTTTTTTTATTTCATAGAGCTTAACTCCACGCTCAGGATCCTGAGTTGAAGTCTTAAGTGTCAGCACCTCCTCCCAATCGTATTTCATGATGAGGGGGAGATGCTCTTTACAAAAGTGCATAGCTTTAAAGGGTTTGATACAGGCCTTACAATACATTTTATCGCAAATGGCACAAACTGTTTCACCGGGCTCATCCGTGTGATGAGGACAAAAGAGGTCGGCCCGTTTGGGCTTCACTTTTTGCATATCCTTCATGCGTTCAAGAATTTCAGGATGAAATTCAGATTTACTAATATCAGGATGAGGGGTTTGTTGATCTGAAGAATTGTTATTCGGAGGCGGTGGCGGTTGATTCTTCACGATTTTAAAAATAAGGACTGCCAGCAGACCAATAACTAAAACTAGTAAAATGAGTGCGACGGCTATAAGAATGAGTGCAGTATTTTCCATTGCCCTTTATTTTAATTCAGCTTTAGGGAGATCTCTACAGGGGAAAAGTTGAACGAATTTTAGTTCCAAAGTAGAGCTAAAATAGGTGAACCTCAGTCACGGGTTTATAGCCGATTAATAGATTGTAAAACTGACGCGTAGAAATTTTTAATTGATCTTTAAAGTATGGTAAATCTCTTGAGGCGAGGTCTCCCTGGATTTGTTTGAGTAAACGATTTTTTAGAGATTCCATGTGATCCTGAACCATCAAGGGGAGTCCTACTGTTGAGATTTCCAGTATCTCCTGAGAACGATGGTAGCTGATGAAGACCGCGCCTTGTGTGGCCATCTTGCGGCGTTGTGAAATTTGAGTTTTTTCAATTTCTAAGCTTTTCCCATGAATAAGTCGTGGTTCTTTTGCATCGTGCTTTTCAATTTTAATCCTGCCATCGCCTAAAATAACTTCATCATAATTATGGATCACATGGGTTGAAATTTTAGGATGATCTTTCTGAATAAATTCTTGATGCTTTTTCAGCATGTAGCTTTCCCCATGAATAGGAAAATAGAAATTCGGTGAAAAGTTTTTGAGGAGAAGGTTGAGATCCTCTTTACCCGGATGTCCAGACGCATGGATTTGATGATCATAGGCCGTGATAATTTCTGCACCAAATTGCGTGAGCTTGTTATAGATACGAAAAATTTTCTTTTCATTTCCTGGAATGACTTTAGAGCTAAAGATAACGACATCACCGGGCACAGGTTTGAAGCTTCCATCCTCACCAAAGCTGAAGCGACGAAGAGCACTCAAAAAATCACCCTGACAACCAGAAAGAAAAATAAGCTGCTTGCCTGTTTGACCTTTAACTTGATCAGGTAAGAAAAGATCTTCGGCCGTGAGGTGAGTTTGTCCTGACGCGCGTGCGGCTTCCATGTAAGTCCAAAGAGAGCGGCCCATTATCACAATCTTTCTATCCGCTTTATGTGCCATTTGGGCAATAGCATTCATGCGATGAATATTTGAAGCAAAAAGAGTGATGAATAAACGCTGCTCAGGTCGACTCATGAGATGATCAAGATCTGCATGAAGTTCACCTTCAGCTGTCGTTTTCCCATCGTAGATAACATTAGTGCTGTCGATGAAATAAGCCGTCTGGGTACATTCTGAAAGTTTTTGTTTGATGAGTGGAAAATCAATGGGAGCTTCGTGCTTTGAAGAGAGATCCACTTTGAAGTCAGAAATATAGAGTGCTCCCCATCCGCGATCCTTTGATCTTATAATGAGTCCATTTGTTTCAGGGATAGAATGGTTAACGTGAACAGGAGTGATGTCGACCTGCTTAAAAGAAATCTCTTGTCCTGGAACAAAAAGTTGATAGTGAAGTTTTATTTTATGCTCTTCAAGTTTTTTCTGAATTAACTGTAGCGTAAAGCTCGTTACCCATACAGTTATTTCTGGGAATTCTTTCAGTAAATGTAAAAGACCACCGATGTGATCTTCATGTCCATGGGTGATGATGATGTTTTTTGCTCTGGCTGGATTAATTAGCCCAAAGTCAGGGATGAGATAATTAATATCAAAGCATTCTTCATAGGGAAAAAGGAGGCCGCAGTCGATAATGACATCCTCATCGCTCGTGCGAATGAGAGTCATATTAGAACCTATTTCATCCACTCCCCCAATAGGAAGAACGGAGAAGTATTTATTATTCACTTAAATTGCCTCACAAGATTGGGATTTTTCACTTGTGGCCAACATCTCTTTAATTCGTGCTGACAAAATAAGTGCTGCAACGTCAGTCTCTTCGCCTACGGTAAAATCAGCGTACTGGCGTTGCGGGTCAAGGTACCTTTGATACATGGGTCGAACTGTATCGTAGTACTGAGAGATCACAGACTCTAGAGAGCGGCCCCGTTCCTTAACATCTCGATGGAGTCGACGAGTAAAACGAATATCTGAGTCCACATGGAGAAAGCACTTAATATCTAAAAGATTTCGGATTTCTTGATCATAGAGTGAGAAAATACCTTCGAATAATACGACCCTGCATGGGCCAATCTCTTCGTACTCTTCAGTTCGTACAGAATTTTTGAAATCATAGACGGGACATTTTATGCCCTTGCCTTGCTTAAGTTCAGAAAGGTGTTGGCGTAAAAGCTCCCAATCAAAAGCGTTAGGATGGTCGAAATTAGGTTTACCACTTGAGGTGTAAAGCGCCTTGGGTTGGCTATGCAGGTAGTAGGAATCCATGTGAAGGAGACAGGATTCCAGGTTGAGAATACCTTTGAGAACTTTTTTGGCAAAAGTGGTTTTACCCGAACCTGAGCCGCCCGCAATACCGATCAGAAATATTTTTTCCATACGGGACGACGTTCTAACAAAAAAATGCTCTCAAGGCGAAGGAAACCTTTGCACATGTAAAATTTTTAGCCTCACAGTTAGGTGAAAATACGCTATAAACCATTCAATTAAAGGATATTTATGGATAAATTTTGGATCGTCACTCTGTTCCATTTCCAACCACCTGAAAACGAGAGAGTTTTCTTGGAAACTGAAGCCATTGAAAAGTACTCCGCTCTTGGAGTTGAAGAGTTTTCACTGACTGAAGCTGAAGTAGATGAAATTCTGGGGGCACGAGCTTACTCTGGTGGTGATATCCCAGAAACGGTGATCGACGAAGTTGAAGATACGGTGCTGGGTCGACCAGCTAATTATCGCATTTTTTTCGATAACGCCGACAAGGCAGAAGAATTTTTGGCGTTTTGTAAGAAGCAAATTCTTGCCGAAGTTCAATTGGAAGAACAGGCAACCCAAGATTGGAATGCGGAATGGAAAAAGCATTACGCTCCTATTGAGATTAATGAGAAGTTTGAAATCATCCCTTCTTGGATGGTGGATCACCCGTCTCGAACAGAAAGGAAGTTATTTATTAATCCAGGCATGGGTTTTGGAACTGGAAGCCATGAAACGACTTTTCTATGTTTGAAATTATTAACTGAAAATTGTCCACAGACTTTTGAATCGGTATTAGATTTTGGATCTGGCTCTGGAATCTTGGGTCTGGCCTCACTTAAAATAGACCCAAGTGCAAAAATTGATTTTTACGACATTGATCCTGAAGCTAATAAAAATTGCTATCAGAATGCTGAGCTTAATGAGCTACAGGATCTAGCTTTTCGACTTTTGTTGCCTGAGGTGAGAGAGAGTTTGAATCCAAGTTATGATCTGGTCTTTGCGAATATCTTAGAGAGTATCCTTCTCATGGAAAAGAAATATCTGACGAGGGTCACAAAACCCGGAGGTCATTTGATTCTGTCTGGACTTTTACGTCCACAGGTTCCTGGAATTATCGAAGCCTACACCAAGCTAGGAATGATCCTTCAGCGACAACTTGAGAAAGGCGATTGGGCAGCCTTGTATTTTGTGAAGGAATAAGTGTGAAGGCGATCTATCAAAAGCAGCTGACTTCTCAAGAAAGTTATCATCTCAAGGGTGATGAGGCCCATCATCTCATTCATGTCACAAGAATTGAGCTTAATGAAGAAGTTTTACTCCTCAATGGTAATGGTTTAAAGATTAAGACTCGAGTCACCCATATTTCTAAAAGGGAATTAACTCTAACAACTTTTGATGAACAATGTGTGACTAAGTCCTCCCTTATGGATTTGGCTCTCGGTGTTCCAAAAAAAGAAGCCTTAGAGCTGAGTTTAAAGCAGGCCGTAGAGCTCGGTTTTGATCGTATTTTTCTTATTCGATCACACTATTCTCAAATAAAAGTTCCAGATTCAGAGCGAATTGAAAGTTTACTGATGAGTGCTTTAGAGCAGTCCAATTATGAGTTTATGCCTATAGTTAAAGAGATGAGTTGGAGAGATCTTCCCTTTGAAGATTATACTGAAGTTTTAATGATGGATTCTCAACACCCATCCAGTACGAAAGTCGTTTCAAAAACAGGAAAAAAACTACTCATCGTGGGTCCAGAAGGGGGATTTTCTCCATCTGAAACGCAAATGCTTCATCAGCTAAAAAATGTACGGGTTCTTCAACTTCCGACGGGTATTTTAAGAACACCAACGGCCGTCGCCACGGGAGCGGGAATTCTCCTCGAATCATTGCTCGATTAGAGATTTTGTGACAATCTAAGTAAAAGCGGCAAAGGATAAAATATGAATTTAGAAACGAATCATCCTAAAAAACCAACAGTTGTAAATGTTGTTGATGATATGGATTTCGATTTTAGGCCAATAACTTCAGGATTAGGTTTTCATACAAGTAAAACAACTGAAGTTAAGCCAACTTTTGAGTCCGCACCTCTCATGAGTTCGCCAAGTATTTCGATGCCTAATATTTCTCATGCAAGAAAAGAGTCTCAGGCTCAAATCTATCAAAACGAACTCTCTCTGTTTTACGGAAGTGAAGTAAAGACGACACAGCCCGCGGAGCAAGTGAAAGAAGAAAAAATTATTCGACTGGCCACCAAACCACAAAGAGTGATTGCTTATGTGATAGATGTGACAACCGTCCTCTCATTTCTGGGAATTATACTCACCGTTATGGCGCGATTGATTGACATGGACCTGATGGATGTCTGGACAAGTTATCCGGGGGATATGACACCCCTTGTACTCACCCTCTTTGTAGGTTTTTATTTGATTTATTTTTCTGTCTTTGAAAAAACAACTCAATCAACTCTCGGTAAAAGTTTAGTTGGGATTACTGTCGTTTCTACTCAAAACAAAAATCTCTCCTTTTTGAATTTGGTTCTAAGATCGGCGATCACGCTTTTGAACGTTATTAGCCTTGGACTGTTTTCTTATTTTGATTTACAGAACAAAGTTTGTGACTCAAAAGTGATAAAGGTAGATTAATGTTTTCACTCGCACTGGATGAATTTTTAATTAAGAATAAAGGTAAGAAAATTGTTTTTACCAACGGCTGCTTTGATATCCTTCATAAGGGGCATGTCACTTATTTAAATGAAGCTAAAAAACTAGGTGACCTCCTGGTAGTCGGAATTAATTCAGATGCGAGCGTGAAACGACTAAAAGGACCTGAGCGTCCGATTAATAATGAACTCGATCGTCAATTTGTGATGTCACAGTTAAAGGCGGTGGATTTTGTAGAAATTTTTACAGAAGATACACCTCTTAATCTCATTCTAAAAATCCGGCCGCAGGTTTTAGTTAAGGGTGGAGATTGGAAGATTGAACAAATTGTGGGTGGCAAAGAGGTTATCCAGAATGGTGGAGACGTTTTTTCACTTAATTTCGTAGATGGCTATTCGACAACCGGTATCATTCATAAAATCCAGGCGACATGATCATTTCCTTTTCGTCCTCAGTACCCTCAAGAGAGATTGTATTCTCAGTTGAAGACACCGATGTATTCACCTTTTTCTCCTCTGAAAACTCGATTTTTATGCCTGAAGAAAAATGGGTTCACGCTGTAGCGGCCAGCTTAAAACTTAAGCGAAACGTCCTCGTTCTTGAGTCTTACAGAGAGGAAGTTCCGGCGCTCGATATGACGGCACGTTGGCAGGCAGGAGAGGATTTTCTGCGTATCGCACCCAGAGGACTGAGTGTCCTATTAGAGGCATCCCATGAGTTTTCAGGGTCTTACGGGTTGGTGAAATCTTTTTTTATCAATTCTAAGTAATCGAATTTAATCAAAATTTACTTTTTTTTCCATTCTAAATGAAAATTGTACTCAAATATTACCCGAGTCTTTCGATAAGGAACATGATCGACCACTTTGGTCGGTTATAATTTTGACCGAAAACACCGGTTCTTATTCAAGGAGTACGTTGATGGGCTTAAGAATCAACACGAACATCGCCTCGCAAGAGGTGCAAAAAAACCTGAGGGCCTCAAGCGCCCAACAGGAAGCAGAGTTTGCTAAACTCTCATCAGGTAAGCGGATCACCAAATCTGCTGACGATGCTGCGGGCTTAGCAATCGCCAAAAAGTTAGAAGCTGAGACGCGTGGTCTACGTATGGCTTCTCGAAACGCAAATGATGCGATTTCGATGGTTCAGGTTGCCGAAGGTGGTCTGAATGAAACATCGAACATCCTCACGCGTTTACGTGAACTTTCCATTCAAGCAGGTTCAGACACTGTGGGAGATGCTGAAAGAGGCTATCTTTCGCTTGAATACGAGCAACTCGTTCAAGAGGCTGATCGTATTTCAAAAACGACCAATTTTAACGGACGCTCCCTTTTAAAAGGTGAAGGTTCAACACTTCAATTCCAAGTTGGTGCCCAAGGTAATGAGCACAACCGAATTGAGTTCGATGCAGGTGCCTCGGATGCCTCAGCTGAAAACCTTGGCATTAGTGGTACAAATTTAAGAGATAAATCTGGCGCACTAGATAACTTATCAGTTATCGACGAAGCGATCTCCAAAGTGAGTGGTTTTAGAGCGACCTTCGGGTCTGTTCAATCACGCTTACAGGCCAGCGTAAATAACCTAGAAATCGCCGTGGTTAACCAAGAGGCTGCACGTTCACGTATTGAAGACGTAGATGTCGCCGACTCCACAGCGAAAGTTGCATCAGCGCAAATCAAAAATGCTGCTGGTACAGCGACTCTGGCCCAGGCCAACCAACTTGGCCAGAGTGCCCTGAGATTGATTAGCTAACGTTTATAAGGTGTTTGATTTCTTTAAGCCCAGGACCTCTCGAGTGAAAACTTGGGAGGTCTTTTAGGAGTCTTGCTTTGACTACAGATACGAAACTCAAAAAGGTTTACGACGAATCAGTCATGACGGGACTCTTTAATGGTGCCAAAGATGCCCATATGGAAGTTTTTATTTGGAAACTCGTGGGTGGATCAAAATACCTGGCAAATGTTAAAATCGAAGCAGTTAGAAAAACGAGAAAAGACCTCTGTGTAGTCCCCGCTCCTGGTTATGAAAAACAGGTTCAAGAATTAATGGGTAGTCAGGAGTTTATTGATTTTTACATTCCTGAATCTGCGCTTCTCTTTAGATGTAAAATTCGACAAACTGAAGCACCTGTCCGTTATTATGTATGTTATCCAGAGTTCACTGCCCAAGTAGAGAGAAGAAAAGAGTTTAGACTGAATGTTCATGATAGTGCCGAGGTAAAAGTTGGATTTTCTAAATCAACAATTGACCCTCGTCCCATGACTCAAGTTTTTACTAAAACATGTTTTGATGTTTCTGCCGGAGGTTTTTCATTCCTTGTTTCGCGGATGGAGTCCAAATTTTTCAAAATTCATGACCCTATTCGTAATATTGATGTCAAAATTGGTGATCGTAAGGCGAAAGTTAACGCGGAAATAGCTTTGATCAAGGAAATAGAACCTGATCAAACTAATGGTCTCACTTATAAAGTGTGGAGAGTATGCTGTCGATTTAGCCAAATAGATCACCTCACGGAAAAACATATTCAACGCTTTATTTTAGAGCGGATAAAAGATGACCTCCATGTTATAAATGGATAAATGAAAGTTGCTGCCATTTCTGATGTTCATGTGAAGGTTCCTTTTGATGATGCTGATCGTCTTCTTCAGTCTTTTTTTAATCATCCCATAGTCCAAAATGCTGAATATATCATCTTACTCGGGGATATATTCGATCTTATGTGTGGACCCCATTCTGCTTATCTCGAAAAATTCTCCCATCTTTTTGATCTTATGGATCACGCTTTCAAACGTGGAGCTAAATTATATTTTTTCGAGGGCAATCATGATGTCCATCTCGAAAAGCTTTTTCAAAAACGATGGCCTGGCCAAGAGATATATTTATCCCAACAACCAATCGTAGAATTAATTAATGGTAAAACCTATTATTTCTCACATGGCGACGAACATGAAGTTGATAATGAAAAATACCAGCAATACAAATCTTTCATTCTTTCTCCCCCATTGAGATTTGTCGCAAACTATCTAATGCCATATAAACTTTTGAACTTTATGGGTGAGCGTGCATCCAAAATGTCCCGCAAGCGAGGATCTAAAACCTACAACGAAGATTTGGTTAAAGAGCGATTTAGAAAAGGCGTTCAGACAACCACTGCTGGGCAATACCACTTTGTTCTGGGTGGTCACAGCCATGTCAAAGATATTTTTGAATTAAGTCCCACATCCATTTATGCCAATAATGGTTATGCGCTTAAATCAAAAACATTTTTACTCATTGATAATCATGAAATCACTTTTCCCTCATTGGAACTGAGTTAGTTGCCCCATCTGTTTAACTTCTTTCATCACCATTTTGCCCACAATTTCTTTAACTCTTGATTCTGTTCTCGCGTTCTGATTTGTCTGATGAATGTCCTTTTGAACCAAAATAAGTGAATCAGCAAATTGAGCAATTTGAGGTAAGTGAGTAATTGCGATCACTTGTCCTGTCGTGGATACATCATGAAGCGCCTTACCTATACAAACGGCGGTCTCGCCACCAATACCGGTATCTATCTCATCAAACATAAAGATACTAATGGAGTCATAACTAGAAAGAATTTGTCTCATCGCTAAAAGAATGCGCGAGAGTTCCCCTCCTGATGCAATATCCTTTATTTTGAAAAAACCTTCTCCTGGATTCGTCTCCGCAAAAAAACCAACATGTGTTTTACCGAACTCATTCAGAGTCTCAGATTCCTCGCTATTTAATTTAATAGTGGCACCGTTCATTTTAAGAGTCTGAACTTTTTTAGTTAATTCGGAGGATAGTTTCTTGGCAGATTCTTTTCGTTTTGCATGCAAAGTGTGAGCTCGTTTAAATAATGAAACCTCTGAAATGTTTTTCGCTTTGATCAGTTCTTCGAGATTAATATCAAGGCTCTCGAGTTTTTCTTTTTCTATCTTGAATTCTTCATATGCCGAAAGTAAGCTCTCTATGGTCCCGCCGAATTTACGTTTCAATTTGGTATAAAGATCTAGGCGTTCTAACACATTATCAATTTCTGTAGGATCAACCTCAATTTCTAGTCTATTCACAATATCTGAAAAAACGACGTATAGCTTGTCTTCAATTTCACCAATTTCCGTAGCATGCTGGTTGAATATGTCACTATTTTTTAAAGAGAGAGTAGTGAGTGATTTCAGATGTTGAAAAAGACCACTACCCCCCTCGAGTCCTTCAAAAATTTGCTTAACCTGGAATAAGAGTTTTTGATTCTTTTCCAGGTTTAAAAGCAAACTTTTCTTCATGAACAATTGTTGTTCATCCTGGGAGGAGGGGTTTAAACTTTCAATTTCATGAATTTGATAATTGAGATAATCCAATCTTTGTTCTCTGATATTTTTGGACTGTGTGAGGTCATTGATCTGCTTTTCAAGATCTTTCCAAGTTTGAAAATTTTTTTGATATTCAGCGACCTCGGTTGATAATTTCGCATAATGATCTAAAAGTTGTAGTTGATACTGCCCGGAGAGAAGTTTTTGATTTTCAAATTGCCCAACAAGGTCAATATAACTTTTGGCAAACTTGGTGAGGAAGTTCAATGAAGAGACGAGGTGATTAAAATAGGTCTTGGTTGTTCCATTGCTATTAATAACTCGCTTTATTACTAGCTCTTTCCCGTCTGCCGGATATCCCTCCTGAACGATAAAGGAATGGATTTCAGGGTCATCACAAAAAAAAGTCGCCTCAATTAATGAATGATCTGCATCTTTACGCACAATCTTTTTATCGGCCCGTGCCCCGAGTATGAGTTGCAGGGCATCTAGGACAAGGCTTTTCCCGGAACCAGTTTCACCAACGATAGTGTTCAAGCCTGGCCTAAATTGGATTGTTTGATTTTTAAAAGTAGCAAAGTTCTGAATGACTAAAGTTTTAAGATAGAAGTTGATGGCCATAAACACCTCACTTCAACCTATTATTACGGAAAAAATACGTACGTCAACAGAAAACGTAAGTTTTCCGTACTAGTCTCTTTTTGAAAGAATGAACTTTTCTCGCACCGTTTCAAAGTAGCTGCGTTCTTGATTTTTTATCAGGGAGACCTTTTTCACTTTTGACCCATTGATTATCACAACGTCCTGATCATCCACATTGATTGCCACTTGCCCATCGAGAGTTAGAGTAACGGAATGATAAGGGGGAAGGATTCGCAATTGAATAGAAGCGTTTTCGGGTACAACAAAAGGACGATGGATGAGTGAGTGTGGACAAATGGGTGTGAGAATTAGCCCTTTCACATCGGGATGGACAATTGGCCCGCCTGCGGCCATGGAGTAAGCCGTTGAACCTAATGGAGTGGAAATGATGATTCCGTCTCCAGAGAGATTGTAGATGTGCTCTTTGCCCAGCTCTGCTCGAAGGTAAATCATACGGGCAATATCATTTTTAGCAACAACCGCATCATTAAAAAAATAATCTTGAAAATGGATTTTCGAATTTCTTAACACCGAAACATGAAACAGAGGCTTGGTCGTGGTCTCATATTTTCCATTTAAAATATCTTCAAGATGATCAAAATATTCATTTTTATTAAATTCTGTAATAAATCCAAGTCGACCAAGATTAATCCCTAGAACTGGGATTGTTGATTTGATTCTTCGGCAAACACCTATGAGTGTTCCATCTCCGCCCAGCGATAGCATCAACTCAACTCTTTGATGGAAGGCTTTTGAGTCCCAAAATTCAAAGTCTTCAATCTTCTTGCCCTTGAAGAATTTATGGACACGTTCCGTATCCTCAAGTCGGAAAACGACTTTTCGTTTTCTTCTAATAAGCCATGAGCATAGGTTGGGGAGGATATTATAAAATTCCGGAGTCGAATTCGGTTTGAGTGTTATTCCAATAACAAACAAAGGAGACTTTTTCATTTTAACTCCGTCATTAAACGAATAGCTTCATCGAGATTATCGAAGGGCTTGTTTAGTAATGTACACTGGTAAGTACTGGCCTTACTCAAGACCTGTGGGGAATTATAGGCAGTCATTATCACAAATTTTTTACTAATGTCTTCTGTTGTATATTTCTTCTTGGATTCTTCTATGACGTCAAAGCCTGAAATATCCTGCAACATCAAATCACAAATAATTCGATCATAATTATTCGACAAAATGAGATTGATGGCTAGCTTTCCACTTGCCGAAACATCCACTTTAAAACCTTTTCTCTCTATAAGTTTTTTTAGAGATTGTTGAATGAGAATTTCATCTTCGATAACCAGTATGTGATTCATTTAATGGGTAGGCTGAGCTTGAAGCACGCCCCTTTATTGGGTTGGGAAGAGATGTATTCCAGGTTGCCATCAAGTTTTTGAGCTAAGTTTCTTGAAAGGACGAGTCCTAGACCTGTTCCTTGGGTTTTCGTTGTGAAGAATGGTTTAAAAATTTGGCCTATTTTATCATCGGGGATTCCCGGTCCATTATCCTGTAAAAATATATTCAGTTGATCAAGTTCTCGTTTCACAATCAACTTGATTATCCCTCTTTCACTTTGACTGCGCATCGCCTGAGCCGCATTAACGAGAAGGTTGAAGAGTATTTGGACAATAAAGAGCACAGGGATTTGCAGTTCAATTTCCTCTGTTCCTGGTTCAAATAATATTTCTTTCGTAACGTCTCGGATTTCACTCTTTGCCAACAGGAGTGATTCATCAATCATTTTTTTGATTGAATGTGGTTTGTTTTCGGCTTGAATTTGATAAAGATTAGAGAAGTTCTCAATGATTTGCTGGCACCGATTAACATTTTTCTCGATTTCTTGCATGATCATTTTATCATCTGCAGAGACTTCTAAAGTTGAAAAAATTTGAGTCCCTAGTTTAAGACCGAAAAGTGGATTACTTAACTCGTGACGGAGTGTATTTAATAGTTCACCCAGGAGAGAGACTCTCTGAAAATGAAAAAGATCAAATGCATAATGTCTTAATTCGTCGCTGTCATAGAGATCAATTGAATAATTGTTATAGATTTTTTTATTAAAAAAAATATCTTTGTCCTGCAACTCATTTTGATAGAGGTCGTTCATGAAACTGACACCCGTCTGAGCATCACAGACTTTGATGGGGAGAGGGAAATCTTTTAAACAGAGTCGTAGTTCAGAAATCTTTTTATCTGAAAACTCTTGATCAATCAGTCTTTCGAAATGGGGCTCTAGGAGATCAATACATATTTCGAAAAGTTCAATTTCTTCAAGGCTGTATCCTAGAAAATCCTGCCTTGATACCATCGCAATGAGGCTATATTTTTTTGAAACTATTTCTTTTGCAAGAAAACTGCCATTGAAAGGAAGATCAAGCTTTAGAAAGTCATTGGTTGAAAATGATTTATGCTTCGATTTTTTTACTGAATGATAAAATGTATTGAAATCTTTCACTTCGATGAATCGACTGATTTTCTCATTACCCAATGTCGAACCAATGAGAGCAACTTTGGTTTGGCCTTTTAAGTGCACTAACAGAAAAGAAGATTCAAAATTTTGCAGGAAAGGTATTTGCAGTATTTTTTCAACCAGATGATTGAGGCTGTGTGAGTCGGCTGAAATTGCCATCACTTTCTTCATGATTTCATCCCAGAGATCTTTTACGTTTTGCTCTGGTCTAAGGGCAATATTGGAAAATACTTTTTTTTGTATGTTTTCAACAGTTTTAATGAAGTTCGTTGTGAAAGTCAGCTCATCAGATCTAGGATTTGGTTTTTGTTGAAAACTTTCTAGTGTAGAAAGGATGTTTTTTAAATAATAGGGAAAGTCACAGAAATGACCATCCTCATATTGAACCCAGAGTCTTCCTTGCTTTTTTAAAAATCGAATATTTGCAGTTTCAATTGGGCTTATCTTAAGATGCGTAAGGTCAATTGAATTGGCCGCTAAATCAGAAATAATGTCATCATCTAGGTGTATGGCTAGGTTTGAAGATGACGTTTGATAGTTGGGATGAGGTCTATTTTCCACTGAGTTAAATTATCTTTTAATTCATATTTAATCAAATCTTCTAATACGACTAAATCCTGTTTCTGTTGTGATTGAATAATTCCTTTCAAAACAAAGAGAAGATGAATATGAGAATTTTTGATTTGAGGTACTTGGATATTCTTTTTTACATTCAACATTTTCGCTAAAAGAGTCGTTAGTTCGACAAACTGAGATATGTCCTTAGTGAGTTGTGCCAGATGCTGATTACGATGAAATTCAACGGAGGTTACAAATTGGTCAAATTCAACGATTTGCAAAAGAATATTGTTGAGGAGATCTTGAGAGAGAACGGCACTTTCTAAAAGTACATTATCGGTCATACTAACCGATTGAGTTGTCATCCCTGACATGTTTCATTCCTTGAAGGTGTTAACTAAATACTAGCTTCGTTTTTTGTCAAAGTCACAGTAAATAATTCCATCAAGGCCTTAAGGGCATGGTGCTCCTCAGAGTAGGTCAGGAAGCTGTGCTGGGCCTGTTCCGTGAGAGTATTACCTGAGTTCTGACCTCTTCTTATACGGTAGTAGTCTAGTATAGGACGAAGAAAAACATGTGATTGAGAAATTTGATCTGTTATTTTTTCAATATCTTCAAGGTTCCTCATGTTGTCACTGAGTTTAGCAGAGTTTACATCCTTCGCTTTTGATTCCTGATAAATTGTATCGATCGAACTCATGGCATAGTCATAAAGCCTGATAAGTTTAACGAGTACCTCTCTTTGGGACAATATCAATTCAAGCTGTGGAACTTTACATTGGGTGATTTCTAAATGGACGTCATACAAATTTAAAATAAAATTCCACAACACCACATGCGCCTGATAAATAGGATAGTGGTGATCACTTTGATTAAGACTCTCGATATAGCTTCCAAAAATATGTTCTTCTTTGATTTGATAGGCTGCAAATGGGAATGATTCCTTCATCTCATATTCATAAATATAGCGATCTATGAAACGTATCAGATCAGACGCCATCAGCTTTTCTTGGATAGAACTGACGATGAAATGCCCATGTCTATGGGGAATGAGATTAAAACCCTGAAATTGAGAGCAGAGAAAAACACCCGTTGCACCATTTTCACAGATTTTTAAAGCTTCAACTGAAGCTGGCCCAACATAAAGGATGTGAGAAAGATCAGAAACAGGATCAATTTCGGTGATATCAAGGATTTTGACAGTTGGATGATGAGTGTGAATAAGCTTAATAAGCTTTTCTTGCTCAGCTGCTGCAAAAAAATTGGTATTTGAAAGAGTGAAGACAATTTTGTTAAAAGTTTTCTTTTCTTGGTTCATCTGGGGGACAGTTTTAATGCCCAAAATATTTTTATAAATATCCTGCATGTGAAAAGTTAAAAATGGTGCGCCACCTTTGAGAGTCAGTAAAAAGGCTGACCAAGTATCATCGACGTGGACTTGTTCGTTAACTTTAAGCGCGCCAATTTTATGAAGAGATTGAATCTCGCCATGGATATCCCAGCTCGCTTCCTTCATTGATAAGTTAACACTCATGTCAAAGCTTTCATGGGCGATATCGGAAACTTTCGTGATGATATTATGAGGAAGGGGACAAGATCCATCTTGAATTTGTCCCAGAGATTTTTCATCAACTAAACAAGTGATCTGAAAGTCTTTTAGGGCCTCTCTAAATCGACTGAGCATGAAACACGTTTCTAATAAAAAGTACGCTTCATCTATTTGGATGATGAGTAGCTTCTTCACGTGGCTATTTTACATCATTAAGGTTGTAACCTTTGATGTATTCTTTTTGTTTAAAGGTTTGCTCGATGCTATTTTTAAGCTCAATCTGATATGTCTGAAGATTTGTGAGTAGCTTTACATCAAGTGTTTTGATGTATTCAATTTTTCGATTGAGTTCTTGACGAGTATCACCATTAACTGATGACCAATCAATCTGCTGAGAGATTTGATCCATAATCCCCATCAGTCTTTCTCGATTTTCTGTGAAAAATTCAAGCTTATTATTATCTTTGAAGTCTTCGACTAAGATATTTTCAGTCATGACAATAGCTTTCATCACAAACTCATCAAAGAGCGAAATCATATTGTTCATTAAGCACTCTTTGATGGGGTTTGAGTCTTAAGTTGTTTCACGGCTTCTGTCCAACCATCATAAAGTGTATTCAGAACTCGCAGGCATCCCTCTAAGTGAGTTTTATCAATTTTAATGTTCGCCTGTGTGCTTGAATAAAGAATATAGTCGTAAAGTGATGCAAGTTCTTTTGCAACATCTCCGCCTACTTCAAAGTCTAGACTATTAGAGAGCTCGACAATGATGTCTTGCATTTTTCCGATATGCTCACCCTTCTTTGCGAGATTTTTTTGCTCGATGGCCTCAATCCCTTTTTTGCAATTTTTTATAGCCGCTTGGTAAAGCATCAGGAGTATTTGTTCTTTGCTGGCTGTCTCAACTGAAGTTTTTTTGTATGCACCTAAACCGTAACTCATGGGATCCTCCTCCTATGTCACCTTTATCTTAACCTAATTGTTGAACAGGGTTGATAGGGCCTGCTAAACCGGCAAGTCCTGCCCCTTGGCCTCGAATTTTGGACATTGTTTCTTCTAGTCTGGCAAATTTTGCCTTCAATAGTTCTTCTTTTTGAGCGATGTTTCTCTGTTTGTTTGCGATCTGTCGATCAATCTGATTTATCTGACTTTGTAATCCTGATTTTCTGGTTGTTAACGATCCACTAGGTTGTGCCAGAAGGGATTTCGCTGCGTCTTCCAGAATATCCATGAATCCATTAACTTTCCCACCTTCGACGGTGTATGAGCCTGAAAGTGTTTCTGAAACAGCTTTGTAGTCCTTTGACAGGGCAGCTTCAAATTTTTCTTGATCGAACTTTAGCAAACCACTTCGCTCGAAAGTAATTCCATAGTCACCTACGCGGTGAGGGCCAGAGCTTGTTGTTACCGTGCTAAAGACCGCTGTTCTTATCTTACTCTCAATCTGTGAGAGAGTTAAATCACCACCAAGGGTACGTGATGTATCTGTCTTCTCATCGAGAGAGTTTTGCTCTTTAATAAATTTTAAAACATTGTTGATATTATCGACTAAAGAAGTGATCTTTCCACCAATCTTTTGAACATCTTCTGTGATCTCGATACTGATCTCTTCACCAGGCTTAGCCTTTTTAAGGTCGATGGTCACTCCAGGAATGAGGTCTGTAGCTTTGTTCGTAGGAAGTTCGATTTCAAATCCATCAAGCTTAACTTTGGCATCTTGTGCTGGTTTTTCTTGATCAAAGTAAAGATCGACTTCACCATCGACAAGATAAAGATAAGGAAATTCTGCATTCTTGCCGTCACCTGTTTCCTGCATAGAAATAATTAAACGATAGGGTTCGTCTTCATCTTTTCCATCATTAACAACATTCGCCTTTATTCCTAGCGAAGGGTCACCATTGATAAGCTTGGCTATACCCGTAAGATTGGCATGCTCTTCATCAACATAGATCTCTTTTGTTTCGCCATCGGGAAGAACAGCTTTAATATAGCCGACACCAATATAGGTTTTGTCTTTGTCTTCAACACCATTTGAAATAGCTGATGATTTACCTGCCAGTTGAAGGACTTCTAAACTGTATTTTCCAGGATCAGCTACGTTCTTATCGGTTGAAACCGCAACGTTAGGATTTTCACCCGTGTTAACTTTCATTTCGCGCAAACTTCGAGTGCCTTTATTCTTTAAGATCTCGCCCCGCATACTTTCAACTAAGGATGTGAGCTGACCCACAAGGGCTTTCTTGTCTTCGATTTTTCCTTTGCGAGCTTCCATTTGCTTAACGGGAATTTTTTCCGCTTCAACAATCTGTTGAACGATGTCTTTGGGTAGGCCTGAATTGATTGAACCAAATGCGATTCCCAAATTCTTTCCTCCGTGAAAGACAGCTTGGGGCGATCGGGCTTCTTCCTGAACACCCGTGAGGTTTAGACACTAAACCACACTTTAATTTAGCACGGGACATAGTTGATGCAAGTGGGAAGAAAGTGAGCTACCATTAAAAGAAAAAGAGAGCTTGGTTGAACAATCCAGCTCTCTTTTTCATAAGAACGAGGTCTAAGGTTTGGACCTTGGTATAGTCCACTAATCTTGTCGGATACTATGGAAAATACTTTAGTAAAAAACTCCAGCATTGGTTGGGAAAAATCAAAATTCTTTGTAAATCGGGCAGTTATATACTTCTCTTTCCTCCTGCTGCCAGTCTGGATTCAAAAATCGATTGAAGTGAATATGTTTGTTCAGTCACTTTTGATGTTGGCCTACCTGATGTTTATGGCCGGGCAGTGGTATTTGTTGGGTAAAGAGATCGACTATCGTTTAAAAATTTATTTTCGCGCCAACTCAACTATTGATCGCATTCTTTACCGACTGATCATCGGACATGCGACCATGATGATTCTGTTTAATCTCATGAGTTTTATCCCAGACTCCATCGTAAGGCACTTCTTCTGGGGATTCTTTGTGGTGGTAGGATTATTTTATTCTTGGCCGACTCGGGGAAAAATCATTGAGGACTCTGTCTCGACTCAATTTACAGAGTACAAGTATCTAGATTCTTTTGAGAAGACAGTTTTGTTTTTAACTCTGGCCATGTTTTTCACTTCTATGCCGAGTTTCCCTTTTTTAAATAATCTTGAAACTTTTAAATTAATTGTCGACCCAGAAGAGAAAATGAATGGCCAGTTGTGGAGTTATCTCCAAATGAATTTTCTTCCCTTCAGAAGATTTCCTCATCTCATTAATCTCGGCTGGAGCATGCATTTCTATTTTGTAAATTTTGTCATTTACCTTCTCGCCTTCTATGGCATTTTGCGGTTTTTTATCTCTAGGCGTCTTTCGATTCTTGGATTATTTGCTCTTGTTTCAACGTGGAGTTTTGCCCTTTTTCTAAAAAAAGATACTTACGCCTGTGCTTCGACCACATTTTCCGTTTTGTGGGTGTGGTCTATCCTGTGGTGTGTGAAGAGTGCTACCTATCGTTCTGGTTTAATGTATGGTCTTCTTTGTTATATTGGTGTGGCTTTTAATTACAATAATGTCTTTTTATTTCCCGTTGGACTTGCCTTGCTTTATTTTTATTTCATGAGAGAAACGACGGATTGGTATCGTAATCAATTTGTTCGCTATACCACTCTAGGAATGTTTCTCATCTTAATGACATTACTCACTCAT
This sequence comes from Bacteriovoracaceae bacterium, assembly GCA_947448495.1. Lineage (GTDB taxonomy): Bacteria > Bdellovibrionota > Bacteriovoracia > Bacteriovoracales > Bacteriovoracaceae > Peredibacter. Next base: position 20,521 of record CANFNX010000004.1, read on the forward strand.
ATTGATTTGCGTTTTTTTGATCAGGCGATGAGCTTTCATCAGTTTCATGTGTATCTATCAACGTTGATTCGTCGAAAGGCTTTTTATGCTCTTTCTTACATTGGGCTTGTGACTTACTTGATCTACGTTTTGAAGCCGAAAAATAAATTTTTTTCCGTTTTGAATATAGATCGTCAGCGCTTGTTTGAGTTAGGAGTGCTCGTACTCTGCCTCGTGGGTCTAGGTCTGTTTGTTGATAAGGATGCCATTAGAGGCTTTGGTGCTTTATGGATCATGGTTTTTTTCTCGCTATTGCCTCTAGAGTGGATTTTCCAGTCCATAAGCCGTCTCCGCTCGAGAAGGAATTTTATCTATATGATCTATGTCCTGGTTTGTTTACTGGACTCTCACTTCGAAGGCCGAGTCAGAATGCTGTATAACTTCTATCAATCTCCACCGGATATAGTTGAGTTTTTGAATCGTTAAGAAGGTGTTAAGGTCTTATTTTTCCTAACTTTTTAAAGTTTTCTTTTGCACCACATTTTGTTTTCTTGTTACAATTATTCTTAAGAGCAGGAAGGGAATGGATCCCTTCTTCGGCATCAAGGAGGACTTTTGTACAAGACTCACTTAACGGCCACTGTGTTCAAAGATTTCTCTTCTTGTTATCAGCATTTCACGTCTCAAAAATCCACTCATTCAGAAAGTCCCTTCGTCTATGTTGATGCTTCAGGCGTGAAGCTCATTACTGACGTTGTGGATGATCAGGATAGTGCCGGGGAAGGGATTTTTGCCCTTTCTATGGCGCAAGATGGATTTGTTGAAATGCTTGCGCTGCAAAAGGCGAGTTAACAAAACTTGGGGAAAACTTATTTAATCAACAATTGTTAATAATGGAAATGTAAGGGGAGTCTTTGGCTCCCCTTTTTTATGTGTCTGAAATAATTTAAAATAATGCAAAGCGGATGTCAGATGTTAGGTTATGACAAATAAATTAAATTGTGGAAAACTAGGGATGATTTGTGGATAAAAAAGAGTTGTTGAGAACAAAATTGTCGGAAATTATGCTTGCATTCCGCAATTCAATAAAAAATATTTGTTCGCTTCATCCTAGGGCCAAGCCTGTTGAGAAAGCAGATGGGACTCCTGTCACGGCCCTTGATCTGGCACTTTCGAAGCTTCTAGAAGACATGTGTCTGCAACGTTATCCTTCAGTAACAGTGTATTCAGAAGAGAATTTCTCAGATTGGAAATTTCCCTTAATGGCCATCGACCCACTGGATGGAACTAAAGAATATATTAAGGGACGACCTGAGTGGGCGATCTCAGTCGGCCTGCTTCTTGATCAGACATGGAGGGGGGAAGGTTGGGTTTATAATCCTATCACTGAGGAGATTTTCTCAGACTCGATCCCACAACGCTGTTTTGAGAAAAAAAATGTTTATCAAGGTGAAGTTTCTTACTCGGAGTGGGATAGAGGACTTTTTCGACCATTTTCTGATTCACGATTTAGTCTTAAACCTGTGGGAAGTATTGCTTATAAATTAGGCCGATTGGCAGCTGGCAAGTGTGATTTTGTCGTCAGTCTTGCTCCAAAAAATATTTGGGATATCGCTGGGGGCACGCTACTTTGTCGACAAACTGGAATCAAGTTTTACTCTGAAGGAAAAGAGGTGACCGAGGTAAAGCAATTCTATCACCCACCACTTATTTGGTGTTTTTCCGAGATGTCTTCTGAGCTTTTAAAAGTTTTTGGGCCCCAGGGCAAAGATCTTTAAGCACACACATGTCACACTGCGGTCGTCGAGCGATACAAGTTCTGCGCCCCAAAAAAATAAGTAAATGCGACAGATCAGTCCAAGTTTCATTGGGAAAAAGCTTCATCAAGTCTTGTTCAACTTTTTCTGGGTCAGCATGCTTAGTTAGTCCCAGTAGCGCACTTGTTCGTTTCACATGGGTATCAACCACGACACCTGTGTTTATGTTAAATGCATTACCGAGTACTACGTTGGCGGTTTTTCTTCCAACACCTGGAAGATCACTTAACTCTTCAACGGTTTTAGGAACTTCACCATGATGGACTTGGATCAATTGCTGGGCACAACCGATGAGTGACTTACTTTTATTACGAAAAAAATTAATGGATTTAATAGCCTCTTCAACGTCGTTTAGTTTCGCCTTGGCCAGTTTTTCGGGATTGGGAAACTGCTTAAATAGCTCAGGAGTGACCATATTGACCCTCACGTCCGTACATTGGGCGGAGAGAATGGTAGCGATCAAAAGTTCAAAAGGATTTGAATGATTAAGCTCACAGTGAGCATCAGGATAGAGTTTTTTTAGCCTGGCATACACTTCAAGGGCGAGTTCACTTTTTTTCATGGCCTGATCTTATCAAAGCTTGCTAAGAAGGGTCATGGGAAACTTTAAAGTTAAAGACCACTATTTTAATAAGGCCAAGCAGGAAAATTACCTCGCCCGCAGTATTTATAAACTGGAAGAGATCGACCAGAAGTATAAAGTGCTTAAGAAGGGGAATTTGGTAGTGGATTTTGGGTATTACCCAGGATCTTGGATCCAGTACACCAGCAAGACCATTGGTGATGAAGGGAAAGTCGTTGGGATTGATATCCAAGAAGTTAATAAAAAACTTGCGGGTATTAATAATGTGAGAGTTTACCAAAAAGACATCTTTAATATTTCTGACCTCAAACAACTGGACGTAGATGATCAGTTTGATGTGGTTCTCTCTGATATGGCGCCTAGCACCACAGGAGTCCAGTCCCTAGATCAAATTCGCTCCCTTAATCTGGTTGAGTCCGTCTTTGGCCTTCTGCCAAAATTCTTAAAACCCGGTGGAAATTTCGTCATTAAAGTCTTTGATTCCCAACACGCTCAGGATTTTCTTAAAGAGCAAAAAAAATTGTTTAATGAATTTCATTACTTAAAGCCAAAATCGACCCGCAGTGTGAGTAAAGAATTTTTTGTCATTGGAAAGCAGTTTAAGGCATAATGTCCATCTATGGTTTTTAAGGACTTAAACCGTCGCAGGCTCTTGTTGTGTCTGGGCTTCATATGCTCAACGACTGCCTATGCGAATTTAAATTTCATCAAAGATAATACGCTTTTTCAAAGCCCTGCGGATATTCAGGCGATTAAATCAACGCCCTCTGAAGCTCCGAGTGAATGGAAAAATATTATTGGTAAACATCAGACTTGGGATCAGTTGATTGATTATGATTCTGCCAAGTATAAACCTCAGTATACATTTCAAAGTGATTTAGAAGAATTTATTAAGCGACAACTTGCCGTTTATAGACCAGATTTTACTTCAGTTGTTGTTCTAGATAATGAGAACGGTCATATTTTGGCCGCTGTTGACTATGCTCGTGCTAAGAATGCTTTTGGGCGAGATTTGGCCTTCACGACCACCCATCCAGCTGCCAGTATTTTCAAAATTATCACGGCCTCAGATCTCTTAGAAAATACTCACATTAAGACAGACACTGAATTTCACTTCACTGGACGTTCAACGACACTCTATCGCTCGCAATTAAAAGAGCCAGGGAATCATCGCTGGATTCGTAGTCTTGATTTAGAAAAAGCCTTTGCCACTTCCAATAATGTTATCTTCGGCCGCACGGCAATCGAAAACCTAACTCCTGCCGGACTCAAAAAAATGGCAGAAAAGTTTGGATTTAATAAGCGGATCCTAGAAGGTGTGAATCTTGCACCATCTGTTTTTAACATGGCCCAAGACCAATATAATCTCGCTGAATTCTCTTCTGGATTAAACACACAAACAGTTATGAGCCCAGTGCATGGTGCAGTGATCGGGTCCGTGGTTGCTAATGGAGGCGTCTTCCGTTATCCCATTGTGATTAAATCTCTTGAGGGTCTTCAAGATAAAAAAGTCATTTATCCACCTTTGAAAAAAGACGAGCAGGTTTTGACACCGCAATCGGCAGAAGATCTTCGTACACTTTTCATGGCCACCATTGTTCAAGGAACGGCCAGATCTTCTTTCAGAAGAAGTCAGTACCTTCTGAATAAACTTGAAATTGGTGGAAAGACCGGAAGTATTACAGGTGGTGAACCGCGCGGTAAACGTGATTGGTTTGTGAGTTATGCTAAATCGATTGAAGACAAGAGTGACAAAGGTATTTCTATTTGTGTGATGATTGTGAATCAAAAGAAGTGGTATATAAAGTCACCGCTTCTCGCTAAGAACATCATGGAATATTACTACTCAACTATTTTCCCCAAAAAAAAATAAAAGGTCCTGATTATGCAAGAAAATGAAACCCAAGAAGTCACCACTCCTGTGGAGTCTGAAGCTGCAGCTGTCATTGCACCAGGATTGTCGAAAAAAGAAAAATTTATTAAGGAAGCTAAATCCTTTACTTGGATTATCCTCTCAGTGCTAATTTTTCGTTCCGTTCTTTTTGAACCATTTAAAATTCCCTCTGGATCAATGATTCCAACGCTCTTAATTGGTGATTTTATTTTGGTGAATAAATTTTCTTATGGTTTCAAAGTACCCTTCAGCGATTGGTTTTCTGACCCCATCTATCTTACTGGTCCCTCTCAACCTGAAAGAGGGGATGTTATTGTATTCAAATATCCAATCAATCCGAGCATTAACTATATCAAACGTGTGGTTGGTCTTCCTGGTGACACAATTGAGGTGATTGATAAGGTTGTTTATGTGAATAATACGCCAATCGAAACCAAAGAGATTGATGGCAAAAAAATCATGGAAGACATGGATGATCGTTATAAAACATATCAGTTCAAATTCATGGAAACGAAAACTGGTAAAACAACTCACGTGACCCAAGTTGATACTGGGAATGATTATTTTGCTAACTACTACAAATTCACGGTGCCTAAAGATAACTACTTTGTGATGGGTGATAATAGAGATTTTTCTGCGGATTCGCGTCGCTGGGGGACGGTTCCATTTGGAAATATTAAAGGCAAGGCCATTGCCGTCTGGTTTTCACTCTCAGTTCCTTGGCCGGGAAGTGAGGATGAGCAGGAATCTTTCAAGTTTAGGCCTTGGCGTATAGGAACAATTATTGATTAACGAAAGGCTCCTCAGGGAGCCTTTTTTATTTAGAAATGACTCTTGTTTCACCATCATTGCCAGATTCCGAACCATCGATCTGAAAGTCTTTTGATTTTTTTATATAATCACGAAGCCAATTTTTGAGCACTCCATCTCCATGTCCATGAATGACATTAATGAAGGGAATATCACCCGTTAAGAGGTCTCCCAGAGCATGTTCAATCATGTTCTGACATTCTGATAAACGCATACCCCTGACATCGTATTCAAATTTAGCATCATTGTTCTTTTGAAATGAAACGCTGACTTTGGGTCTCAGAGGAGCTTTTTTGGATGTCCCAAGTGTCGAAACAGGTACAGAAATTTTGATAGGGCCTTTTCCTATTTGGACTTCATTTTTGCGAACATCGAGCCCAAGTACTGTGAATTCTTTTTTGAGAACATGAGAGTATACAACATCTCCAATTTTGAGCTGGGTTATGATGACGTCACCCTCAGGAACGATGACTTCAGGTTCAGGTACCTCACCCTGAAGGGAGCGAATTTTCACATGGAGTTGGTGAGATTTTTCATCAACCCGTTTAGTTTTAGTGATTTCTTGTTTTCGAGCTTCTTCAACTAAATCTCTTGCTTCTTGGAGGATTTTGTCCACCTCACGTCGGGCCTTGGTGAGTTCTTCATTCAGTTTAAGGGTCAGGACTCCTTCCATGGCGCCTTTTTGATTTTTAAGTTCCACCTCGAGTTGTCGATTATGGTTAAGTAACTGATCTAATTCAATTTGCTTTTGTGAGACACGCTGGAGGAGAGTTTCATAGCTAATATTTTTAGTGTTGAGATGCGAAAGTGCTCGATCTGGCACTGATTGGACGAGCGGATTTTTTTGCGCAAGTATACGAAAAATATCTATCGCCATGGAGGCCCCAGGTGTTCCCCATTGGATTTTATAAGTTGGTTTCATGTTTTGCGTATCAAAACCAACGTGACAGGAAATATAGGAGCGATCTTGGTGAATGAGTGTTTTAAACATTTGATGGTGAGTTGAGACCACAATATGGCATGTTGCACGTGCGTGGAGTTCATCAAAATATGCCAAAGAGAGAGCAGAAGCTTCATCCGACGAGGTTGAATTAAAAATCTCATCGATAAGAATTAAGTTTGTTGGATGGATATGTTCAAGAAGTTCAATGTAGTTTTTAACTTCTCCAGAAAATGAACTCAGGCCAACTTGCAAGTTTTGGAGGTCATTGCCAAAATAGAAAAGTCCCTCATAGGGAAACATTTCTGCTTCAGTCGCAGGTACAAAAAAACCGTGATAGAAAAGTAGATAAGATAGAGTTAAGGATTTTAAAAAGACAGTTTTCCCACCGGTGTTTGGGCCTGAAATAACGATTCCATGGTCTTTTAGCGAGCAGTCGGCATTATTTTTTACAGGCTGCTTAACTAAAGGATGGAAGAGTTGAGTGAATTTGAATCCAGGTGTTGATCGGATGCTTGGACATTGCAATCGATACTCAAGGGCAAAATGAGATTTTGCTAAATAGTAATCAATCCTTAGTAATTCATGTGAAGACTTTTCTAATAGCTCTGAGAAATCAAAAAGATTATAGGAAAATTTCATCGCCAGTTGATTAATGATTTCATCAATCTTCGCAATAATCTCAAGCCGTCTATTGCAGTATTCACGGATAGGGAAGGGTTCAACAAACAGGGTTGATCCTGACTCAGAGCGGGATACAATGAGACCAATATCCGATCGATAAGAGTCAGACCTCACTGGAACAACAAACCTATCATAGTGAATGTCATAGCTATTATACTGAAGAGTTTTTTGATTTCCTGGCACAGTCATCCATTCTTGAACAGAGCGCCTTATGCGTTCTTCAAGTTCTCTCAATCTCTTGTTGAGATCAGAAAGTTCTGGGTGACGATCAAAATGAACGTCTCCCGATTCATCAACGAGATAACGAAATTCTTTCAGAAATTTACGCTGAAGTGGAGCAAAATCTATTTCACCGAGATTTTTGAATTCGGCAAGTCGTAGCTGTGAAAATTCAGTTTTTAGGAAGAGTGCAATTTCGAGTAGACGAGTGAGTTTATTGAGTTCAGCGAAGTTTAAGATTCCTTTTTTGCTAATATGATCTCGACAGCGCTCTAAACTCTTGTCGGCGGGCAATTTGCCAAAAATTTGGGCCAGAAATTGGCGATCCTCATCCTTGAGTTCGCTCAAATAGCTTTGAGTGCGGACGAATTCTTCACTTAATTGATCTAAATGGCCGTGGAAGAGTTTCTTGGTGAGGTCTTCCTTATTTCTCTCAAAGTAAGCAAACTGGGTTATAATTTTACAAAGAAGGTTCCATTCAACTTGCGTATGGTGAACTGAGAGATCAGTGGAAATTAGATTAATGCTCATATGATTCAATATTATCTGGATTTACAAAAACAGGTCAAAGCTATTCAGTCATTTCAAGATTCTTATGCTCAAATTCAGAAGATATACAGCACTTCCATGTTTATTTCCTTATCGATTCGCTCACCTGGAATCACTTGGTTTCTCTATTTAGGTCGCGGTGGAGGTCAGGAGGGAATCTGGAAAGGGGACTCACCACCATCGTCGACGTTAAGACGAAAAGATAATTTTCTTGAGTATCTTCGAAAACATTTAAGTTCATGTAGTTTTATTTCGCTAGAACTAGATAAATACGATCGGATTGTGAAATTAAATTACCAAAAATTTGGCCAACTTCAGTCCATCCTCTTCTTTTGGAAAGCTCGAAAACTTTATTTTGTTCATTATTATCAGGATCGTCCTGAAGAACCTTTTAAATTGCTCCTGAGTTGGCATGGAAAGGCGATTATTCCAAATGAAGACCTAGGAAATCTATTTGATTTCTTTAATGAGATTGGACGAAAAATGGACATGAAGCATGATTTAACATCAGCGGCTCCCTCATCCATAGATCAGCTTTTGAACGATGAGCTTATGGCAGCAAAAATGAAGGGGTTGAGCTCTGCCCCCACTTTTCTGCAAAGAAAAATCACAAATATCGAGCAGGATTTAACTCGTACAAAGCAATGGAATCAATTGCAAGACCTCCTTGATCAGGGAGAGTCCCTTGAAATGTATGAACTCAAAGTGGGTGATCATAAAATAAAATTTGAGGGTGATCTTAATCCTTATGAACGACGAAATCTCCTTTTTGAGAAAATTAAGAAATTAAAAAGGGGAGAGGGGATTTTAAGCAAACGGCTCCAGGATGCAAAAGATGAATTAGCTGGGAAAAACATTCAGAAGGTAGAGTCCTCATTACTTCCTTTAGTTAAACCTGTTTGGGGGAAAGAAGAACTCAAATCCGTTTCTATCAGTCGCGAGGCCGAGAAAGAAGACTACCGAATTTTTAAGTTTGAGGGGTTTTCGATTGGGGTTGGTCTTAGTTCGTTTGGAAATGATCAATTAAGAAGCAAATGGGCGAAAAAGGATGATCTATGGTTTCACCTTGATAATCTTAAAAGTGCTCACGCCATTTTGAAGTTAAATTCCTCATCTATCGTTTCGTCTGAAATGATGAACCTTGCCGCTTCAATAGTTGCCTATTTTTCTCATTTTCACGAGGAGTGGATACCCATCATTTTTACTCCGATGAAAAATTTGAAGGGTGTTACAGGTTCCTCAGGTATGGTAATATACAAAAAAGAAAAGCATTTACGTTGCTCTAAAATTAGTTCATCCGATTGGTTAAAGGAATAGTCATGAGAGCTCTTTTATTCTTAATTGCCTCTTTATTTGCTTACTCAGTTTGGGCCCAAGATCCCAACGTCTACTTAAATAATTTTGATGCAAAAGTTTATTCCTTGAAAACAAAAGGCGTTCAGGATTTTGTTGTTGATATTGAAAGCTCAAAGTTGACTCGTCAGTTGAATGACCAAATGATTTTTGGAAAAGTAGAAAATGTCATTTTTAGAACGTACTGGACTGCAAATCCAGAAAGATTGGCGATTGAAATTATTGGTCTGCCTGAAGGTTTTAAAGAAATTAAAGAAGAACTTAAACTTTCCGTTATGTCCATCTTGGATGCGCTGATACCGCCAACCACTCTACAGAGATTTGCAGGATATAAATTTCAAGTTGGAGCTTCTGCAAAACAATTTACCGCAACTGACACAACTGGAATTGCAGCTGTTCAAAACTACATTTTCAAGTTTGATGATCAGGATAGACTCGTTAGTGTGATTGGTAAGAAAGTTGTGGGAGAGCTGGAAATTACTCCAAAATTTGAAAAGGAGAGTTTCGCAGATGGGAAATGGGTTCTCAGATCTCTTAAAACCGCCAACACTGAACAAGGACAAACTTTTACCGTTATAAAAGATCTCGCCTATGGAAACCATCAAGGAATGGGTGTCCTCAGCCGTCTTAAAGTGACAACGGAGCAAACCTCAACCAGTAAAGGCTCTAAACAGTTGATTTTAGAGGAATCCTATGAATTCAAAAACTACAAAATCAATGCCGGAGAAAGTCTAAAATATTTCCTGGGTGAGGGGCCTAAAACCTCAAAGTAAAGCGACCCTGTTATTTCTACAGAGTTCACTCTCATTCTCTTCTCTATCACTTGGCGAGTGATAAAATCCGGACATGTCTTTTACGTCGCTTCTCGCTCTTATTTGTATCGCCATAGGTCTGTGTGCTTGCACGGGGCAATCACCTGCGCCTTTAAAAAATTCAACTAGTTTTCGAACTCCTATTAAAGAGTCATGTTCAGCACTTGTTTTCGATGGACAAGTATTAAGTAAAAAAAATGTTCTGAATATTTTTGATTGCACAGGCTGGGCAAAAAAATATCCAAGTCTCAATCGTGCGCTGCTCGCTACTGAAGAGTCATCCATAGATCGATTTTTTCGGCCCCTCAATCATTCTCTTTTTAGCTCAAAAGATAAGCGTAAACAACTTTTCGATGTAATTGCTTTGGCCGAATCAAGAGGCGAGCTCTCACCTCTGGCAGTCCTTTTGGAGCAATCGATTAAGCAGCATCAAATACTAAAAAAGATGAAAGACTTTGCATTCTCAGAAGCTCTGAATGATCAAGAAAAAATAATGCTTGTAAATATATTCAATGGGGCAGAAGAGAAAAACTTCCGTGATTTAAAGGCAACAAAGAGTTTTGCGACTGCCTTCGAAGCTCAAAAATTAAATCTGCTCAAAGTGATCACTCCAGAAAGAGAAAGTAAGATCATCTCGATAACGGAGTCACTCTTAAATGAATTGTCTCTTGGAGTAGATCAAAAAAGCTGGGGCTATTTATCTTCCCTTATGGGTGGCGAAGGATTTCCCATCAAGCAATGGGCGACATTAGGATCGGATCAAGATCCATCCGTCTTGTTGAAGGTTATAGAAAAACCGGACTTTATAAAAGACATAAAAGTACTCAATCAAGGAATTCACAACGGGATTATTTGTCATAACCAGAGTAACGCCAGAGATTTCAAAGTTGATATCGGTGAGGAACTCGCTTATGTCGTCGAGTCCTTGAAGACAGATTCAAGAGAATATTTTGAAGCGACACTGTTACATGGACTAACTAAATACTTTGCCTTTGAATCCTTTTGTGAAGAGGATGTCTATCAGCAGGGATTAAAATCCTATTATGATGTCGTAAAGTATGCCTTTGATGCCATAAAGTCTGACCACGATTATATTTTTTTAAAGAAGATGCATCAGGTTTACCAGAATGATCATTTTGCCTTTCTGAACTTTCTTGAAACCGATTTTTTTGCAAAAATCAGAGAGCTTCTCATTGATCTGTCCCATACCAATGAAGATACGGAATTCAATCACATTGTTTTCGATGTACTTAAGATGCCGCTTGAGGAGGATTATGAAACACTCTCTGGCAATATCTCCCTTTTAGAGCAAGACTCTGTTGCGAGTCAAAAGCTAGCAACCTGGAATACATATTGGAAATCCCTTTCAAGCGAAGAGAGTTCACAACTGGCGTCGCTGGTCATGCTAGCGCTTCATCCTGAAGTCGATTTTAGTAAAGTGTTGAACTTAAACCTTAAAATGCTTGAAGCGTTTCCTGATCTAAACCAAGAACTAAGTCTCTATCTCTCAAGTGCTGATTCTCAGCAAGATTTAAGAAGTCTTCTTGCAGTCATGTCGGAAGATGGTGTTGAGTCAGAGTTGGCGGATTTCTTTTCACGGCAAGGTCTTTTTGAGTTGATTAAAGTTTTAACGAAGGATTATTTGTCGTCATCGCATTTAAAAAAGCCATCCCCATTGATCCCTCGTGCGGAAGAAATAAAAGTGAATTATGTTGATAAGGTCAGTAGTGAAAATGAAATTGCGAAACGAGCGTGCTTTGATGTGTTGACTCGACAATACGAATTAAACAATTCCTACTATGCACTTGTTAATCAATTGCCTCCTGTTTGCCTAAAGCAATTAGGTAGCGTGGGCTTTGTGGGACAAATTTATCTCTGGATGAATGCGAGTGAGGCTTTTTTTGAATCACGCTTTCAAGTTGACAACTATCACACAAGAGCAGGTGTATGGTCACCTGGAATGTTACAGTTTATCTTTTCAGCCGCGATTGAGGCGGATCTTACCTTAAGATCGAAAAATGGCGAAAAAGGTCTTGCTTCAAATCTTACTGTCATTCATCGTCGACTCACTTCACCTGAAGTTATTCAATCCGTGGTTCAATTGAGTCGTTTGGTAGATTCTGCACAGAAGACAATTAATCTTGATCAACATATCGAAAACTTCTTTGAAGTTACCCCTGAAAAAGATTTTAAAAAATTGATCCAGAATAGTTTTTCTTTGCTTGAAGAAGTCACGCCGCAAATTAAGGTCAAGTCTACCCAAAGTACCTGTCGGGACCTCAGTGCTTCATTAAGAGTAGATCCGTGCTTGTCCAACACAGCTACCACTCAAGATGTCATCGAGTTATTAAGATTGCTAAAGAGAAAAAATGAAAAGGGTGACTCTTTACTCAAAAGCCTTCTGAGTTGGGTTCATCCAAGAGGTGGAATAGAGATTCCTTTTTCTGGCGTTAAGGGAAAAAGAAAATCGACTAGTTTTGATGAAATTATCCGATTCTTAATGGATCTCTCAGACCAAAAAACGAGTAAGGAGTTTGTGTTCAGAAACAAGGGCATCAAGACTCATCAGCAGGGCACTGTGCTAGATCGTCTTGAAGTGGTGATCAGAGATATCTCCTTTTTGAATAATTTCTATGGGGCGTATTTTAAAAACAATGTCGCAAAAGCGCAGAACTATCGTTATGAAATTCAATCTTCTGAAAAGCTATTGCGTCTTATGGATGATTCGAGTGGAATTTTTAGAACGTTGCATGTTTTTCCTATTGAAACAAAAGAAAGACTAAAGAATGTACGGCAGACCTATGCCTCTTTGCTTGAAGTTGATGATCAGTATCTTCAGGCCGATGGCACGACACGCTCTTATGGTGATTTTATTCAGAGTCTTTTAGCTGCGATTACAGAATCCTCGCTTGAATCCACTCAGAATTTTAATCCCTATCAAAAACCAAAACCAGAAATGGTGAATGGGCACAATGGTCAGTTTCTCACCAAAGTGGTTGAGATGTCAGGTCTTCGTCACTTAGCAAGAATCGTAAGAGCAAGATTCACACCCGATTTATCAGCTCTTATCACTCCACAGTTTAAAGTGATTAACACGAAGCTATTTGGTCGACACGACCTTGAGAATATTCAAAAATTTTGGTCAGCACTTTTCGATCAATACCTTGATGAAGATCGAAATCAGATCAATTTATTGATTTCGGATCTCGTTAGCTTGCTTTCGGATATGTCTCCGAATGAACAAGCTATACTGGAGGAAATCGGAATCAAAACGATGCTGCTGCTCTCAGATGAACGATTAGATTCAAAAACCATGGATCAAATGGGTCAGCTCCTCAATCTTCTTGTTTCTCAATGGCCGGAAATGAGAGAAGTTTTTGGACAAATTCAAGAGCGAGAAAAGCTGCTGATGATGATTAATACCTCTTTAGATCATTTTGTAGAAAATCCTCAGTTACTATCTCAACTCATAAACGTCTTTGTTGGCCAAATTTTTACCGTGGAAGATCTTGCGAAGTTAGTTCAAGATGCAACCTTTAGATTTGAATTGATGACATGGATGAAAATGGCTACCACTGAGGCGGAAGGGAAGGATGAGTTAAACTGGTCGCAGACATTCAAAGCGATTTTCGCCAATGATAATATCCAGTGGGGTCCACTCAAGGAATGGCTCATTCACTCCACCAGAAGCAGTGAGCCTAAGTTGACTCTTTCACTTTTACTGCATGTCCTGGGGGAGAAGACTGACCAAGGCGTCCGCTACAAAGTCATGATGGATGAATTATTCTTGAATCATCGACCTCAGCTTGAAGTTTTTCTCAAAGAAACCTTCGCTCATTTACATCTGATTTCCGACTAGGCTGATAGGCTTCTCATATTCACTTTGTTCCTTCTTGAGACAGTTCCCTAAGGTGTTATAATAATTAAACAACCTTGAATGGGGAATTTGATTGAGATCGTTACTTTTGGCCAAAGGTGGGTTGAATAAACTTCGTGCTCACCATAAAGAATTAAAGCAAGCTGATTTGGAAGATTCACTAAAATCTGTTCCACCGGGTGAGTGGTGTGAACTCACACATCCAACCAGTCCTGAAAAATATCTTTGTTTCATCAACTCCATGATTGATGAAAAATTTTCTAGCGTCCAAGTTGTTGAAACACTCAGTGCAAAATCATTGGCGGTTAATCCGGAAGAGTTTTTAAAACAAATTCTAGGAAAAGCTTTCAAGAAGAGAAAACTTTTTAAAAATTATACTCATGGCTCACGGCTGTTTTACGGTATGGCCGACGGTCTACCAGGTTTAATTATTGATCATTTTCACACAAATGCCATTATCCAAATTAATACTGCTGGAGTTGATCGGTACAGAGATCTCATTAAGAATGAAGTCGAGACATTCTTAAGTGGCAAAGCCTACTTTTTAGATAATCCTAAATATCGCGAAAAAGAATTTTTGCCAGTCTTTCAAAATGAGCAGATTCCTTCGCTTGTAATCGAAGAAAATGGACTCCGCTATAACTTAAGATCTGAAGTTTTACAGAAAGTTGGATTTTACTATGACCATAGAGAAAATCGCTCACAACTGATCTCGCACATGCAACGGATTCAACACACGTATAAAAAAGGTTTAGATCTTTTTTGTTATGCTGGGGCCTGGGGTATGTGTGCTTTGAAAGCAGGTTTGGAGAAAGCAACTTTTGTGGATCAAGGGGATTTTGAAATTGATGTCAAAGGTGGGTTAGAACTGAATGGCTTTTCTGATCAGGGAACATTTGTTCGCCAAGATGTCTTCAGATTTTTAGATGAAGCTATCGCCAAAGGGCAGACATTTGATCTTATTCTTTGTGATCCACCTGCGTTTGCAAAAAGCTACCAACAAAAAGATCAGGCGCTTGAGGGGTACAGCAAACTTCATCGAAAGGTATTCAAAATTGCAGAATCAGGTTCATTACTAGCATTTTCATCTTGTACGCACTATGTGAATCACGATGAATTTCAAAAAAATATCCTTGAAGCTGCTCAAAAAGAACAAAAAAAGATTCAGTTAATTTATACAGGCATCCAAGGCTGGGACCACCCTATAAAGTCACAGATGGATAAATCAAATTATATTAAAAGTTATTTTTACATAATGGAGTAAGAGATGGTTTTACAGGAGAAGGTTCATTCAGTTTTAAAACAGGCCAGAACTATTGTTTTCGGTCAGGATGAGTTACTTGAATCGATTATTGCCGCTCTCGTTTGTGAAGGGCATTTGTTAATTGAAGGTTTGCCTGGCCTAGGGAAAACTTTAAGTGTCTCAGTCATGAGTAAAATTTGTGATCTTCAATTTCAGAGAATCCAGTTTACACCAGACCTACTGCCTTCAGACCTTGTGGGAACGATGATGTATAATCAACAAAAGCAAGAATTCACCACCAAGTTTGGACCGATTTTTACACAGCTGGTGCTCGCAGATGAGATCAATCGATCTCCTGCCAAGGTTCAGGCCGCCCTCCTTGAGGCGATGGCAGAAAAACAAGTTACCATCGGCGATAAGACCCATAAGTTACCATCTCCGTTTGTTGTATTAGCCACTCAGAACCCTATTGAACAAGAAGGGACTTATAATCTTCCTGAGGCGCAACTAGACCGTTTCATGATGAAGATTTCTGTCGATTATCCAGATTTTGAGGCTGAGAAGAGTGTCCTTGGACTGAAGTCTCAGCAACTAGATCTCAGGCCCGTCATTGACCAGAATGATCTTTTTGCGTTGAAAGAAAAAGTTGAAATGATCTACGTTGATGAAAAGATAAAAGACATGATTATTCGAATGGTTCATGCCACCAGACCTGGAAACAAATATTTTCCTAAAAAATATGAAGGGGCGATTGTTGCAGGGGCCTCTCCAAGGGCCTCTATTTGGCTTTATAAAATTGCAAAATTTAAAGCATTTATGGACGGAAAGGATTTTGTATCGCCTGATCACCTCCTTTCTATTGTTCCCTCAGTTATGGCCCACAGGGTAATTGTTTCGTATGAGGCACAAATCGATAAATTGAATACAAGAAACTTAGTGGCATCGATTGCTGCTAACGTAATCTGATATGAATTTAAAAGAGATTGAAAGGGTCGTTGGATTGATCCAATCTCACATTTTTAAAAATTCTAATGCCTATGCTTCAGGTATGCTGAGATCTCATTTTCGAGGTTCAGGTCTTCAATTTAGAGAGCATCAGATCTATGTCCCTGGTGATGATGTCCGTTTTATTGATTGGAAATTGTCAGCTCGTTCTTCAAATACCTACATTAAAACATTCGAAGAAGAAAGAAATGTAGAGATCGTTGTTTTTGTTGATTTGAGTCAAACACTTTTCTATGGATTTAATAACGTTTCCAAACTTCAAGCAATGATTGAAATTGTAGCTTTGCTCTATCTTTTGGCCGGTGAAACTCAAGATGTGATCAGAGTCATTATCTGGTCAGACAAAACTCTCAATCTCCCACCCAAAAAAGGGAAAGAAGGTTTGACTCTCTTTATCTCCTGTTTAGAGAAGTTAGGTGTGATCGATGCAGATGGGAAAGTTATCTTGAATCAATCCAAGGCGATAAATACGATTATTGAAACTTCAAAAATTGCTCAAATTAAGTCCTATCTTGCTCGACGCAAAGAGGTGATTTACCTTGGGGATTTGAGTCTCATGAAAGATCGCACTATCTGGGAGAAAATTCTCGACAAAAAAAACATGCACTGTTTTAGGGTCTATTCTCCAATTGATAAAAATGATGATGTGCCATTTATGGTCAAGACAAAAGATCCTCAAACGGGAAAATCCCTCGTCAGAGATTTAAAGAATAGAAATGATAAGGCGCTGTTTGTAAAAGAACGATTTAAAGAAATAGGTGTTCATGAAAGATACCTTGAGAAATTTGTAAGAGAGCTTGTGTGAAAGTAATATTGATCTTAGTCCTCATTCTTCTTTCAAGTACGACTTGGGCACGAGTAGTGATCGAAGTGCAACCTCAAAAAACGATCTTTAATCAAGGTGAAATACTTGAAGCGCAAATCCGATTGCGTGATCAAGCTACAGCATTGGACCTCTCACTTTTGACCGGTAAGAATATTGGTGAGACAATTTATTTCCTGGAAATAGATCCTGTAAAATCCTATGC
Source organism: Bacteriovoracaceae bacterium (assembly GCA_947448495.1). Lineage (GTDB taxonomy): Bacteria > Bdellovibrionota > Bacteriovoracia > Bacteriovoracales > Bacteriovoracaceae > Peredibacter. Next base: position 37,314 of record CANFNX010000004.1, read on the forward strand.
CAAGATCATCTTTACAAAAGTTCCTACCACTCAACAGGTAATGGAAAATTTCAACGGCCAAGAAGTGACCTTGATTTGGCCTAATGTTGAAGTTCTGCCGACACAAGAACCAAAATCTTTTCTTTTCGGGGAGTTCACGATTCCCACACCTTTAAAGATTCTGTATTGGATCATGGGGGCAGGTCTTTGCCTTTTTTTAACCTTCTTCATTCTAAGGTGGAGAAAAATTCGTAAAGAAAAAAAGACTGTCGCTCTCAAAAGAAAAAAACTTTTACAAAGCCTGGTGAGCGCCAGTTCCTACCCTGATTTGGTAAATCTTTGGGAGCAAAAGAAGCTCTATTTACAAGAATTTCCACAAATTGAGCAAGCTTTCTTGCAGTTTGAATCAACCCTCTTTTTGTATCAGTTTAAGGCCCATCGCACACAACGAGAGTTGGATGAAATCGATGCGGCCTATAGAAAATTAAAAGATTTTATTCAACAAGGAGGGGTGCATGGAATTTAAAACCCCTCTGCTGCTTTGGTTTGGTGTTCTAACTGCTCTGTTTTGGTCATTTGATTATTGGAAAATATTTCTGCGTTCACCTTTGTATTTTCCGGTAGGAACTAATGCCAATCCATGGATCAAAAAATCCCTTCGGGTGATCTTGTTCTTTGTTGGATTAGTAGGGTGGGCGTATTTGAGTTACTCTCTCATGCAGCCCAGACTTCCACAGAAATTTACCCCTTCAAATATTGAAGTAAACGATATTATACTTTGCATTGATGTCTCACGATCAATGTTGGCGGAAGATATTAAGCCTAATCGTCTCGAAGTTGCTAAAAATAGAATCCGAGACTTTGTGAAACTCCGTCCGACAGACAGAATCGCAGTTGTGATTTTTTCTGAGAAGGTTTTTACCCTCTTACCTCTCACCACAGATCCGGCATTAGTCGATCAAGTGTTGTCAGAAATCTCGATAGGGTACTTGGGGAGTGGGACTAACATTGGCGATGGGCTTGCTTTATCAGTGGCGAGAGCTGTGAATTCCGATACAAAGAATAAAGTCATTATCCTTTTGACCGATGGGGTGGCCAACGTGGGAACGATGACTCCGATCCAGGCCGCAGAAGAAGCAAAGAAATATGGCATAAAAGTCTACACTATCGGTCTTGGGACTGATGAGGATGCGAAAATCCCAGTTGGTAATGGAATCTTTGGAACTCAATACCAACTTATTCCTGGTGGTTCTATTGATTATAAAACTCTGAAAGAAATGAGTGATTTGACGGGAGGGAAATTCTATCCAGCAAAGAGTAATGGCGCCCTTAGGGAAATTCTAGATGATATCCAAAATCTGGAAAAAACTGAAATTAAAGTAAATCATAAAATCGTCTACGATGAAAAGTTCTACCACTACTTAATGATTGGGGTTGCAATCCTTTTCCTCGTTGAACTTATAAGAAAACTTTTCATGAGGGATGTGGTATGAATTTTCAACATCTTGATCATCTCCCTTTTTTAATTCTTGGTCTTTTTGTGTTTATTGTGGCGATCATTTGGCTTGAGATAAAATTTTTTAGTATGGTTCGACTGTATTGGTTCTATAAGCGTAGCTTTTTTAGCTACCTCTCTACTTTTCTTTTGATCATCGGCTTCAGTCTACTCGTCCTTAGTCTTTTAGACTTGCGTGGGCCGGAAGAAAAAATTAAGGCGGGAGTGCCAACTGAGAGAACGATAATTTTAATTGATACGTCCGCTTCGATGTTGGCCGAAGATGTGAAACCAAGTCGATTGCAAAAAGCCGTCCTCGTGGCAAAGCATTTTGCTCGAAAAGCCGCTGGACAACAATTATCCATCGTGGCATTCGCAGAAATACAAAAGAAAATTGTGCCTTTCACTAATGATCTAGATCTCATTGATGCTCGCTTAGAAAGCATCAAAAATCTGCGAAATCAGAATGGTTCCTCTGCCCTCTCTGTTGCAATTCAGGAAAGTATCCAGTACTTCAAGGAAACGGGAGACGCGCGCGGTAATCTTTTAGTGCTAACAGATGGTGAAGAAACGGCTGAGGATATAAAACTCAATATGCCGAAAGACATTCACCTGGCGCTGGTTGGGGTCGGGACGACTCAAGGTGGTCGAATACCGCTCGATGATGGACATGGTTTTCGTTTCGGTTATAAAAAAAATAAAGGGCTTGATGTTATTACCAAACTTCATGAAGGATTTTTCAAAAAAATCGTTTCTGATGTACCTTCGGGGGAATACTGGCTTGCCAATACTTATAATTTTCCAACGGATGAAATTTTAGAGTTTTTCAAGGCAGAGAAGTCCAAGGGAGATAAGCAGCAAGATATGGTGGTGCGACCAGTTCTCATGGAATATTTAGTTGTGCCTGCTTTAATATTGTTGATTCTCGCCTATTTCTTTAAATCCATTAAAGTCTTCAGTCTCGGTCTGTTACTCGTCATTTTGCCTGTTCAAGCAGAAGAGAACGTCGAGCTCTCTCCCGAAATTATTTCCCAAATGGATCACCTGAAAAATGGAGATCTGAATCAATTACAAAAAGTAAAACTTGCGGATGATTTACTAAAGGCCGGTGCCACCGACGAAGCCCTCGCCCTTTATGAGGAAAATCTTCCTTCTCTTGGGCGAGATCAAATTCCTCCAGAAGCTTATTTAAATTATGGCACTGGCTTATTGCAAAAAGGCGAAGCTCAAGAGGGATTTGAGGTTTATGACAAGTTACTGAATTCACTTCCAGCAAATTCTGAAAAAAAGAAGCAGATTAAAGACATGATTGAAAAAAATGTTTTGAGCTTTTTTAAAACTCAAAAACAAAAACAAGATCAGCAAAAAAAAGAGCAACAAGATAAGCAGAATCAAAAACAGAACCAAAGTGGTGAGGGAAGCTCTCAAAATTCATCCGGTCAGCAACAGCAAAACAAACAACAAAACCCACAAAATAGTGATCAAAAAGATCAGAATAAGAAAGATAAGTCTGAGAAAGAGAAAGATCAAAAAGATAAAAATAGTGATGAGGCCGAAAATAATGATCGTCCTAAAGAGAAGCCAGAGAATCAAGAGGGTCCAAAAAAACCACTCCCTCCTCAGAAGTTAGAGCCTAAGTTAAAGCAGTTAATGTCTGATGATCGACAACTACAATTAAAAATTATTGAACAAGGAACCCGAGAAATGAATCGTAGAAAGAATCGGGATAATAAGGATTGGTAAAATGAAACAGCTTTTTTTAATTTTTATCACCCTATTCGCTTCGTTAAGCTATGCGGATGAAGTAAAAATTGATCTTAATCCCTCAAAACCAGTTGTCGGTGAAGTTTTTCAAGCTGTCTTTCATATTTTTACCAATCTGAATGAAGAGCCCGTGATTAATTTTAGTCCTTATAAAATTGAAGTGG
>CANFNX010000005.1 GCA_947448495.1 Bacteriovoracaceae bacterium
ATTCAAATCACCACACTCACCTCAAGTTCGGCGACTCTAACAGCCACTTGTCCCACAGGAACAATCGCCATTTCTGGTGCCGGTCGCTGCGATGATCGAATGGTTTCAAGCTGCCCCAGTAATAGCACGGGTACATGTGTAACTTCTGGAAGCTTAACCAGATGGTGGACCATTGTCTGCTTCGGTTCAGATGCGGATAATACCGCCAAAGCGATTTGTGTAAATCAGCCATAAACAATCTTGCGTCCTCGATAGGACGGAGGGAATTTAGACAAGTCTTTGGGAATAGATTAAACTTCATTTATGACTCTCAATCTAAATGAAATTAAACGATACCCGGTACGTCGAGATGATCTCCTGCAAGGCCATGATGCTGCTGATGAACTGCTGCTTCAGCACTTGGGGAGTCTTGAGTTAAAAAATAAAAGACTCCTCATCATCAACGATCATTTTGGGGCCTTGAGTTGTAGTCTCGCGGAGTTTGAGACCACGACCTATACTGATTCTTATGTTTCAAAAATGGGAATTGAACTTAATAGCGCTGGCAAGATCAAACCGATTCATCAGATGCAAAATTTTTCCGGTGAGTACGATTTAGTGCTGATTCAGCTGCCAAAGAATATGTCTTACTTTGAAGACATTCTCTGCCATCTGACTCATCATTTAAAAAAAGGATCTCAAATCATCTGCACCTCCATGGTGAAGCACCTGGCCCCCATGAGTTTTGAACTCCTCCAAAAATATATTGGTGCAACGACGACCTCTCTGGCGCAAAAAAAAGCACGCCTCATTTTTGCGAGTTTCGAGAAGAGTGCTGTTGAGTCTGCCTATCCTCTCAAAATTCAACTTGAGGGATTTGAAAAACCTTTTCTTAACCACTCTAATCTTTTCAGCCGCGATAAACTGGATATCGGAACTCGTTTTTTCTTAGAGCACCTTCCCCAGGATGTGCAGGGAAAAATACTTGATCTTGGATGCGCCAATGGAGTCATTGGGATTAAGGCCAAAAGGCTCAGTCCAAAATCCCAGATCATCTTCAGTGATGAATCCAGCATGGCCATTGAAAGTGCGAAAATCAATTATCAACAGTACTTCACAGACTCTGCTGGCTTCTGCTGGACTAATTGTTTTGAGAATCAATCAAAAAACTCTCTGGATTATGTTCTCTGCAATCCCCCTTTTCACCAGCATAACACCATCGGCGATTTTATCGCCTGGCAAATGTTTAAAGATTCTTATGATGCTTTAAAAGTTAACGGCAAAATCAGAGTCATTGGAAACTCACATCTCGGTTATCAGATCAAAATGAAAAAAATCTTTGGCAACTCCAAGATCATTGCCACCAATAACAAATTTATGATTTGTGAATCGATAAAATTATGAAAAAAATTAAAAAGCTGATGCAGTTGAGTCGCCATGAGTGGCCAATTCTTTGCTGGGGTTTGCTCTTTCTGGCCATCAGTTCTGCTTGTATGCTGGCCTATCCCTACACCATAAAAAAAATCATTGATGAGGCCCTGACTCATAAAGACCAAACGCAATTGAATAAGGCGGCTATCTTAGCAGTGGCCATCTTTGCTCTTCAGTCCCTCACCTCTGCCTTGAGGTATTATTTTTTCACCCTGGCCGGTGAGAAGACCGTCAAACAACTAAGAGAAAAACTCTTTTCTCAAATTCTCGGCCAGAATATGACTTTTTTTGATCATCAAAAATCAGGTGAGCTCTTGGGGCGTCTCTCAAGTGATACAGCGGTGTTGCAGAATGCTCTGAGTGTGAATATCTCCATGCTCGTGCGTGGTGGAGTTCAGGCCCTGGGTGGAGTCTTTATGCTCTTTATGACCTCCACCAAACTGACTATCTTCATTTTACTGATTATCCCTCCCCTTGGTCTTTTAAGTGCCCGATTTGGAAAAAGGGTGAAAGGGATTTCAAAAAAGGCTCAAGATGCACTCGCTCAATCCTCTGGAGTGGCCGAGGAAGGGATCTCTGGTGTCAGAACAGTGAAGTCCTTTGTCCAAGAAGGATTTGAAAAGATTCGCTACCAGAACAAACTCACCCATTCCCTTGGGCTTTCCAAAGAAAAAATAAAAGAAGTCGCCCGATTCACGAGTCTCGTGTCTTTAGTGGGGCTCTCGTCCATTGTGTTTATCGTTTGGTATGGGGGAAGTCTCGTTATTCAAGGTGAAATGAGTGTGGGCACACTGACCTCTTTTCTTCTTTATGTCATCACTGTTGCTTTTTCCGTGGGAATGCTAGGCAGTCTTTGGACTGACTTTATGTCGGCCTTTGGCGCCAGTGAAAGAATTTTTGAACTGCTTGAAAAACCTGTTGAGGATCTAGAATCTGGAATCGAAACGTTGAATAAGGGTGAGATCAATTTCAACCATGTTTCATTCTCCTATCCGGCCCGAGAGCATTTTCCCATCTTGAAAGGGGTGGATTTCTCCATTAGGCCTCAGGAAACGGTGGCCATCGTTGGCCCTTCGGGCTCAGGAAAATCTACCATCGTGCAATTATTGATGAGGTTTTATGAACCAACCAATGGAAGCATTCTTTTTGATCAAGTCAATGCCAACAACTACTCTCTGAAAACCATTCGAAATGAAATTGGACTCGTGTCTCAAGAGCCAGTTCTGGTGTCAGATACGTTGTATGAAAATATCCGCTACGGAAGACCCGAGGCTTCCCAAGACGAAATCATGGATGCTGCCAAGAAAGCGTTCGCGCATGACTTTATCATGAGTTTTCCGGATGGATACAACACTCTTGTTGGTGAGCGAGGCGTTCAACTCTCAGGAGGGCAAAAGCAGCGGGTGGCGATTGCACGGGCGATTCTTAAAAACCCTCGGATTCTGATTCTCGATGAAGCGACAAGCTCTCTCGATACAGAAAGTGAACATCTCGTCCAAAAGGCCCTCGAAGAGCAAATGGGCAAACGTACAACGGTCATTATTGCTCATCGACTTTCGACCGTTAAGCGGGCCGATAAAATTCTTGTTTTGGAAGATGGGAAAATCATTCAAGTTGGACGACACGAAGAGCTCATACAAAATACGCAAGGACTTTACTATAAACTCGTTGAGCGACAATTTAATTATAAGGAGACTCTATGAATCGAGAAATTTTATCCTCTGAACAAATGGCACCTGAGGCCCTGACACAGATATCAAACTACCATGCAGAAATAGTGAAAGAAGTTCAAACAGCTGTCAAAACTCATAAAGTTGTCATTGTGGGCATGAGACAAAACCCAGTCGTTAAAAGTGCGAAGAAAGCATTGAATGCTGCTGGTATTCCTTTTACTTATCTTGAATATGGAAGTTACTTTAGCATGTGGAAAGAGCGCCTTGCGATTAAACTCTGGAGTGGCTGGCCGACATACCCACAAGTTTTTGTTGAAGGGAAACTCATTGGTGGAAGAGATGAAACGGTGAAGGCCCTGGCCGCAGGAAAAATCAAAAAATGATAAATTGGGATAAATCCGCCAAAACTTAAGCATCGAATGCACCTCCAAAGGCTTTTGGAGGTGCCCAGGCCCCTAAACATACGGATTATCGATACCTTACCCATTGTTTCAAGTAAAAAAATCAAGTCATCAGATCTGTCGACCGATAAGCGATTTATGAAAGTTGCGATGATTTTTATCTTAATGATCTTCGGCCTAGCTCATACTTCTCTCGCCCAAGTGACCACTGGTGGAGTGGCCGCACATTATAAGCTCGGTCTCTTGGTGTCTGGAACAAAAATTGAGGAGCTCAATACTCATCTCAAAGATCGCGATAAAGAATGTTCAGGTCAAAATCGTTTGAAAAAAAATGATGATCTGATTAATGTTTATCTAAAGCTCAGCCTTTATAAACAAGCAAAAAAAACAGATTGTGATGAAATGAATAAGTATTTTCAATGCTTAAATGATGAGAAATCCAAACTTCTTATTCAAGCAATAAAAGAAAATAAATTTTCAAACTCAATCATCATGAGCAAATATGAGATTGGTGAAGCTGAATCTCAGATCATCCTTGATTTCTTTTTTGATTTGGAAAAATCAGAAAAATAAAGGATGCCTTTGGAAGAAAAAACTTTTTATAAAATTTTAAAAGAAATAAATCTTAATCCAAAGAAATCAAGACAGGCCCTCACTGATAAGCGCTTAAGCCTATCAGAGAAGAAAATAATTGAGGCCTACTTTCTCGTGCGAGATAATAAAAATGAAGAGGCCACTGACATTCTTCATGATATACCATCATCGCCCAGTCCCTTTGTTGAGGCCCAAAAAAAACTACTGCTGGGGATCTCGCTAAATAACAAATCTAAGTATCTTGAAGCAGCTGCAAGTCTGGAGAGTGCCTTCAAACAATTTGAGGTCCTAAAAACGCCTTACTTTAGCTTTGTCGCCCTTTTTAATCTTAGTTTTATCTACTTTAATCTAAAAGAATCAAAAAAACTGAATCTTACAATTCAAAAAATGCATCACATCCCTTTAGAAACCAAATTGCAAGAGATGAGATTGCTTCGATGTCAATTTCTTGCAAGTTACCTTGCCAATGAAACTGAGTCTGCTCTCGGATATTTAGGTAAAATTAAAACTTTCAAATCCGAATTACCAGAAAGCGATATTATCTCCCAGCTCGTCTGCGAATTTATGTTTTTTGTAAAACTTGAAAAATTCGAAATGTGTCAAAAAACCCTCAACGAGATGAAGCTTTATCGTAAATTTCATCTCACGGAGAATTATAATTTCATGAAGGTTCTCCTTTCTCATGTGGTAAACAATACCCCACTTTATGTTTATGACAATGACTTTACAAAAGTTCCTATTCTCCTTAACGAGCTCAAAGTGATTCAGTCTTTTGAAGAAAATAATCGTGAAGCAGCTAAAAATTACTGGCAAAAGCTCTCAGCTTCATTGCCTCATATTTATCAATCTGACTTTAGATTTCAAGGTGAAAAATGCCTTTTTTCAATTGCTCTTTATGAGCATCTTTCAAAACATGACACTGTTGCAAATCTGGTGACAAAAGAAGACGCAAACTTAACAGAAAAGCTTGTTCAAATATTAAGTAACTCTAAGGCCCCCTTAGGAAAAGAACTCATTTATGAACTTCTTTGGGGAGAACACGCTGAGAGTAAAGATGATTTCAAAAAACTCGTTCGCCTTATTTCTAAAATTCGAAATGAAAAAGGGATTGAAATTGTATCTCGCAAGGGTACCTATTTTATTTCGGGAGACCATAAAAATAAAAAGATCGGATAATACATGAAGCAGATGATTGCCTGTTTAATTTTTGCCTCTTTCACACTCTTTGCTCAAACTCAAATTGAACCTCCACAAAAAAACCAGGAAATTTGCTTCATAAGAAAATATACTCCAGATCATTTGGCGAAAAATCCCAAACAAAGAATTAAAGCGGCCTATGCATCTATTAAGACTTTGAACTCTATGAACATTTCAAGCTTTGGTGTTATGAATTTAAAGGGTAAAACCTTTTTCACCAGTGGGACCATAGTCACTAAACTTCCCTCGGCCTTAGTAAAAGTAACTCTTGAAGGTAGAGGTGAATACCTCATCAATCAAAACCAGAAACAACCTGACAAAATCACCCTCACCGTTTCCTCTGATTTAGATCTAGAAGAAAATAATTGGATCATTGATGAATCCATCCCTGAAGGCACGGCCTATGAGAAAATGTCCATCCCGGCCAAATCAGCAGACTCTGTTTTAATACTGGAGCGGCAAGAACTCACCCAAGAGGATAGTTGTAGAAAAACCATGGAAAGATTAGCTAAATAAAAATCGCTCGACTCACCTGTCCTCCATTTCTTTCGATCTCTTCGAGAAGATTTGGAATAGACCCAGTTGGCCTGAAATGACCTAAATACAGGTGGTCTTTATTAACACCAGTCATCTCAGTCACAAAAATCGGCTCAACAAACATAGACCCATCCTCTAGAATCGCTCGCAACTCACAAATTTCAGAGATCCAGGATTGCTGAGATTGAGTGGTCGTGAAACTGATTTGAAGGGGAATAAGATATAAAAGATCTAAAAGGCACTTCACTGAAAGTGCATTGGAAGCTTTCTCTTGGAACGCCAAACGCGCCTTTAATCTTTGGAAGCCAGTGCGGATAGTTGAGGCCTTTATACAAAGCAATTTGCCTTTCTCATTCGGGGAATCTGAGAGGCTTAATAAAACTTGAGCAATTTGTTCACTCTCTAAGTCAATCCAAATGAAATCATGAAAATGCTTCCTCAATAAGAACGACAGATCAGTGTCATGACAAAAAACCAAAACATTTTTTCCAACCTGAAGCGCCTCTCTTAGAAAGCTCATACTTCCATGGGTATTAAGAAAGATCTCATCGATTTTTAAAACTTCACTCACTCTTTCCGGTTGAGCTTCTGAATGATGATCCTCCATTACATCGCTCTTATACGGCTTCAATTCAAAGAGATTTTTATCAGGTTTGAAGGAAACTTGATTGCTCCTTACATCTTGGGCTATTTGATCCAACAAAGTCGCCGAGCTCCCGCCAGAAATTATCCCCATGAGAAGGGCCTGAACCATTTGATGAATGGCAGGTACTTTTAAGCGATTGGCAAATTGAATGAGAACATCTTCCCCGGCCATACCTATTTTTTGCTGCTGAATGATCAGTTTAAATTCACCGCCTAGTGGTTCAGGTATCGAATCCTTAAGAGAATTGATCGATGAAAAAATATCGTGACCACATTTCATTGAGGTGGATAAAAGATCGATCGTAAAGGCTAAATCAGTTTTTTTTAAACCGGTTTTTCTAATCGCCTTAGGGGGCTTCTTCGATTTTTTCATAACTTCTCTTATCGGATCAATTGGCCAAAAATTTTAATCTAGCTAATTTTTTCCGAAAGGTGCAAGTAGTTTTAAATTTTTGACGCTCTCATAGTGATGAACAGCCACATTTAAATCAAAAGTCTCATTTATCGCCATAATCACTTCAGAAAGTTTCTCACTATCTTGCCCGAAAGATAACAGAGGATCACTCGAGCCAGTCTCTAGACCGATAACGAGCTTACTTTTAAAGATTGCTCTTTCTTCCTCAGTCAGTGATGAAATACTATTGCGACCAGATAATTTCGTCCGATAAGACATCACCACAACAGTATCAACCAATTCGTTTAACCTGATAAGCGTTTGATCTTCCATAAAAAAAGGAATATCCACCGTTATTTTCATGCCATGCTCATGGGCCAAAGAGGAAATATAACCTACCAACGAAAGCCAGCGATCAATAAGAATCTCTTTATTCTCACTCCAATCATCACGAGCATGAGGCTCGATATCGAGGTGAATGGCTTCAGGTACAGATTTGAATTTTATCACTTGCGGGAAAACAATCGTTTTGAACCATGTCTTAATTTCAATGGATTTTTCTACATTTAACCATTCAGTTGAGCCAAAGAGAAGCTCAGTTTTGATATGCTGCTGGTGAGATTTATTTATCATCACTTCCAGCGCTTTGACTCTCTTTGGTGTGACGAATAAGCGGTTGCTCTCAATATAGATTCGATTAATCTGATTCTCTTGAATAAAATGAAAAAGATTTTCCTGTTCAGCAGCATCCGTTGCAACAGAACCTCCTAGATATTGCGACTGTGACCACACCCATAGACTTCGCTCACAGGATGGCCCTTGCGCTTGAATCATAATACTTATGAAGAGGCATAAAAAAGTGAGCATGAAGACCCTGCATGTTTTCTTTAATTATTAGATTATCCCATACATAGAGATGGTGAGTGTCCAAGGCTGTCATGATTTCATAGGTGTCTTGGAAATGGACAGCCATTGCTAGTTTCAATACGTTATAGCAGATTGATTAAAAATCTGGACTGCTTTAACCCCGTCAGGTCACCTCTGGACCCAAGGATAGGCCGATTTAACCCAATATTAGTAAGAAATAGAAACTCTATGCCCCTCAATGGACAAGGATAAAAGGTAAACTTTTCAAGAAAATCTTCGAAGATTTTTTCGGATTCGGCTTATATACACGAGACGGTCTTATTTTAAAAACATAAATAGAATAAATAAAAGCTTAAAAGAATTGGGAAGATTCCCCATATCCATGCAGGTAATTTATAAGCTAACCAACCGAAGATATAAGTCAATGGATGACCTAAATCTTCTACGCTGCTTACTGAAGGTTGAAAGTCGGCTTCATGTTTTTTTCTACTTTTCCAAAAAATAATAATACCTAATACAAGTGAAAGAACGGCGAATATTAAAAGCCAAGTTTTTTGATCGATACTTCGTAGAAACATACATCCCCTTACTATTAAAAAATACACAGCCGAAGGATAGTCTCAATTATTCCTAAATCAGTATAACTCAAAAAACAGAAATTTCACCTTTTTTAGGGTGCGGATGCCCTTCGAAGAAAAAACCCTATTTCAGTATAAAACAGAAACACTGCGATAAATTTTATGAACTATTTACAGATGGCGGATTTGATAAAAAAAGTAATTTTTATGAATTGTAGATAAGACATTCAAAGGAGAAAGAGCTGGGAGAGCAACGATCAAATGTCGCTCTAATAATTAAGCCGCCTTCTTAAAGCAGATGTTCATTTCTTGTAATTATTTTTTGAATTGGCCGGTAGAATTGACTGCTCAGAAAGGAGGATTTTTTAAAGAACTGAATTCTAGAAATATTCTACTTGATCACAATAGTGCTCGAAGAGCATTAACGATCAGTCCCAATAAGGCAAAGCTTGAAAAAATAAAGACTGTAAATCGCAGCTCAATTTTATTACCTAACACTTGAACTAAGCTATGGACCACTCTCAAGGCGACATAAAGCTATGCCAAAGTCGCATTGCTCCTCCCCTCTTCTTCTAATTTTTAGACATCGATTTAGAGCTTAAAATGATTTCCCTTGATCGGTTTACGTTTAATCGTATTGAACTTAAAGAGTTCAAAATACTCTTCAAGAAATTTGAAATAATCATCAAGGCTTAATTTTATTTTTGATGTCATTGATCACTTCCCATTGTTGAAATAAATCCGCATACGACTTAATCCTCTGCCAGTCCAAGGACTCAACATTTTCAATTAAAAATTGAATATCTGCCTTGTCTTGTAATTCTCTAGAGGAATCGTTTACATAGGCCTGAATTTTAAGACCGATGAGATCTTCACTCTTAACAAAGTCAATTCCCTCAGGACCATTGGAATTTGCTTCGGTCAGAATTTTTTGAGAGATGGGACGCCTAGCGAGCAAAACGTCCACATAGCCCAATCCAGAAAATTGCAGCACTTCTTCAGACTCATAAGCTAGATTGAAACCATTATTCAAAAAGAGAGTTTTAATTCTATCTTTGTGCTCTTCTCGGATGAGTAGATCTAAATCGACAGTCGCGCGAGTTGAACCATAACAAGCAAGAGCAAGGCCCCCAATAAGAGCATGGGGTATTTTATTTTGATCTAGAAGTGAATGGGTAAGCTTCAACGTAGCTCTTAAGTTCATCATAAAGCTAGTTTAGCTTATCAATTATAAATGTCATGGATTTTAAATGGTGCCCAGGACTGGACTTGAACCAGCATGCCTCGCAGCGCTACCACCTCAAGGTAGTGTGTCTGCCATTCCACCACCTGGGCACAGAATATGGAAAAAGCGAGCCTTTAAGTTAAGGGAATTGCGACAACTTTGTCTAGTTCAATTTGCTAGGAAGTAAATCATCTAGGTCGTTTAAGTAAAACTTCAGGCGCCCCAGGCTTTTTGTGAGATTGGCCAGCTGCTGGTCAAGCGTATAAAGAGACTGATCAGGAAACTGCTTATCGCTCACGAGGAGGCGTTTGGCGGGCGCTTCAGGGATAATGTCTTCCTCTGCCCAGGCCTCGGCTTCAGCTTCATTTAAAAGCTCTTGAAGAGGATCTGGCATTTCAACTTTTACGGTTGAAAAGAGTGAGAGCACATTCGAGTTGGTTGTCATTTCTGCCTGATCCGCTACGTTCATATTCACCTTTATCATGGGGGAAAGCTAAGCTTTCACCGTGCGTTATGAGCCTATTAAAATTCATTTTGAAACTTTCTGGGTATTTTTCAGGTTGTGCGTGTAAACCTTATAAACCTGTTAAAAGTTGGTCAGTTTTAAATGGCGAGGTGGGTGATTTCTACCCGGTGGAGCGGTAGGTGGATTTGGCCTAAAATAAACCTATGAGTAAACCAAACTGCTATCAATGTAAGCACTTTTATATCACTTGGGATCCAAAGATTCCCAATGGTTGCAGGCAATTTGGCATTCAATGCAAAGACCTTCCCTCAAAGATTGTGGCCCAAGCCGGTATGGGTGAATGTAATGGATTTGAGGCCAAAAAACGTCCTGAACAAAAAAGCGACAAGCTGGACTTAAACCGAAAAGACCTCTGGTAGACCCTTCCCTAGTTCATAATAGTTCGGGGCAATCTCCGAAATAATCCCCCCGCCTAAACAAAGATTATCTTGATAAAACACTACTGACTGACGTGGCGTCATGGCCCGCTGAGGGTGATCAAAGACCACCTTCGCTCGTCCCTCTTCAATCGTCACTGTGCAAGGCTGCTCTGGCTGACGGTAGCGCACCTTCGCCTTACATTTAAACGTGCCACTCGGAATATCGGTGAGCCAGTTGAGCTCAACTGCGGTTAATCCATCAGCGTATAAAGCAGGATGATCATCCCCTTGAGCGAGAATGACTTCATTCTGAGAAAAGTTTTTGGCCACCACAAACCACGCTTCACCAGGGCCACCAATGCCCATGCCCTTACGCTGACCAAGGGTATAGAAGCAAACACCATCATGCTTGCCTAAGACTTTGCCATTTAGATCAACGAAGTTCCCCTTCTGAGAATCAATATACTGAGAGAGAAAAGCTTTAAAATTTCTCTCCCCAATAAAGCAAATGCCAGTGGAGTCTTTTTTGGCCTTGGTCGCGAGATCAAATTTTTCCGCGAGCTCTCTGACTTTAGGTTTTGGTAAATGCCCGATCGGAAAAAGCACATGCTTGAAAACATCTTTATTCACGGCATAGAGAAAATAGGTTTGATCTTTATTCTGATCCACGGCCTTCGCAAGTCTTGCGTGATCCAGCTGACAGTAGTGCCCAGTGGCCAGATAATCCGCTCCCAGTAAGCGCGCACGGTTATAAAAAACTTTAAATTTAATTTCACGATTACAGAGAATATCGGGATTCGGCGTAAAGCCTTTGCGATAATCAGCAAGAAACTCTTCAAAGACTCCATCCCAATATTCTTTAACAAAATTCACCGAGTAATAAGGCATATCGAGCTTTTCACAAACCTTGATCACATCTTGGTAATCTTGATCGGCCGAGCAAGTTCCATCAGGATTTGTTTCATCCCAATTTTTCATGAAAAGACCAATCACCTTATAACCCTGAAGCTTAGTGATCAGGGCAGTAACTGAAGAGTCGACACCACCAGACATCCCCACCACCACGGTTTTCGTGGCATTCTGGCGGTAGTCCTCGAGGGTTAGGTTTAACCCATACTCAGCAAGAAGTTTGGGATTGTAATCAAAGTTCATGGGCCTTATATAGCGCTTTTAAGGCCCATTTCCAAGTGTCAGGGAGGTTTTTACTTAGTCAGGTCTAAGAGTGTCCCGGCCACAGCTCCCGCTAAGTACTCATAAGCAGAATACAGGGTCTGATGGTTGAGGGTTTCCGGCGTATCCTGAGGGGTTTGATAAAACTTAGGATTGAAGTCATCTTCCCAGTTTTGGGAGAAAGTTCCCCCAGAAAAGCCAAACTCCCAAAAACGGAAGTTATCGGAATTCTCAAACCCTGTAGGCTTTTGGATAAAGCGGATTTTATCGTTGAGTTTGTGGCCGTGGTTTTCTAGCACTTGAATGAACTTTTCATCCTGCGGGCGAAAATACACACTCATATTACCTGTCTTCTTTGTCTTATCAAAAAAGCTTGAATCCTGTCCGAGCATTTCAAGATTTAAAAACCCCATCACTAATTTTCCGGAAGATTTTAACTCCTGAGCAAAACGCAGGGATCCCAAAAATCCAATCCCCTGCCAATCTAAAAAAACCACTTGAACGGTGTAATTGAGATCCATTTGCGAGAGTACTTTAATCAAACCTAGGGCAACGGCAACACCAGAAGCATTGTAATTGGCCCCTGGCATCGGTTTGTTTTCGGTAATAAGTAAGGTATTCGGATCATGAGAAATGGTATCGTAGTGAGCACTCACCACGAGAACTTTATTGGACTCCAACCCCTGCTTTTCCCAAACAATGTTTGAGCCCTGGTTGCTCTTCAAGCGCTGGGCGGTTTGCTTCATGTAGGTCGTAAACTTAAACCACTTTTGATAATCCGGATGAAGCTTAGAAAGTTTTCCTTCCACTTTTTGATCAAAATCACTTTGGTAAAACCGTTCGGCTTCACTGGCATCTGGAGTAAAGGTATCGACGTTAATTTTTCCAGATCCTTTGGGATCAAAACTTTTAATCTTATTAATAATGAAGTCTCTCGCCTTCTCGTGCCCGGGCATTCCCACCATCCGCGAGGGAGCACTCACTGAGACAAATTCATTCACCAGTCCCACCAAATCTTTTTGAGTGGTTTTCAGAGTTTCGTATTTAAGCTGAGTATAACTTGAGGGAGCCTTGGCGAAACTTGAAAAACTAAAACTAATAATCGCGAGAATAATCAACTTTTGCACGTTCTTGTCCTTCTTCCATAACAGGTTCTTCCGCAATAAATCGAACTTTTCCAGTGAGATAAACTTTGGAGTTTTTACCTTTCTTTTTTAAAATGGTTACAATCGCGCCTTCAAGCAGAGACAAAGGTGCCTCAAGCTCAACCAAGGCACTTGAAATATTCTTAGGATAAATGGTGCAATCCACTCCCTCTTCATCTGAAATTTTAAGATAACCACTGAGTGGCTCAGACCAGGGAGTTTCATCGGCAACATGACAATAATTCAAAAAAATCTTCTTACGGATGAAGTAATCAGATTTTGCCAATTCCATTTTTCGTTCTTTAAAATAATACTTACTCAATCGGTATGCATCGACTTGTTTTTGATTGTTAAAAAGAATGGCTTCACCGTAAGGGTAATGAAAGACACCCTTGTGGTCGGCCACAGGATTCTGTTCCAAATTGAACATTCCTCCTTCGCTTAAATACTTTTTAGGGACATGCTTCTGGATATACTGAACAGTATCATCATTCTGATTAAAGCATTGATGCATTTTGATTCTGCTACCAACGGGAGTTATCCCAAAATTTTCACCTAATTTTATAATTTCTTTTTGTTGAAGATCAGACAGAGGCAAAATCATTCTTTCCAAGATTTCTTTCGGTAACCGAGAAAGAAGTGACGATTGATCGTTGGCCTCGTCATTGGAGGTGTGAACATAAACCGTTCCGTGTCCCGCATGACGAAAGAGTTTGGCAGAATGACCGGTGGCGATGTTTGAAGCCTCTAACTCTTTCATCTTTTGAAAGAGCAACTTCATTCTTAGCTCATGGCAATTCCAACAAGAGATGGATTTTGTGCCTGTGATTCTCGCGGTCATCCAGTTATCGACCACATCTTCTTTAAACTCTTCAGAGGCCTTCACAACAAAATGAGGAATTCCCAACTGATGACAAAACGTTTTAATTTGCTCTAAATCGGCCGGAGTTCTTTGACAGGAAAGAGTATCAGTCACATTGCCTTTAAAATCGTCCCAATTCAGAGAAACCGTGACCCCAATAAGATCGTATTTTTGAATTTTTAAAAGATAGGCGACCACATAGGAATTCAGGCCACCTGAAAGACCAATAACCACTCGCTGTTTCCGAGTTTCCTGATCAGGCAAGTAGGTTTCTTGAAGCTTTTTAGTCATGTCCATAGGGGTATTATAGGCCTTTTTAAAGCTCTGGGGAAAAATCTTAAGGTCAAATCGGCAATGTTCCGAACTAGCTTATGATGAAAACAACGACCCCTTTTGGATACTACCTCTTTCAAAAACATCCCGGACCAAGCGTGGCCCTGAAAGATATGCTTCAGTTTATGAAGTCTAACTCTCCCGGTAGGACCCTTCAGTTTGCCCATGTCGAAGGTGAAAACTCCCTCATCCCCCATTTAACCCTCTGGGAAAATCTGCATGTCGTGAGCGGTGGAGCAAGTTGGTCGGAGCTTCTGAACAGTCTGGAAATGGAATTACAAAATCTCGCTCGGCTCATTCAAAATCCAGATCTTCTGAGTAAAGAAGCTTCCAATTGGGAAAGACTCACTATCAGCTTGATTAAAGCGGCTTTAATGAATACCACCCACATCATGGTAGATATCGATGAGGCCCATCATGGTCCAATTAATTTAATGAATTTCAAAAAATCCCTGCAATCACTCGCTCAAAAAAAACAAATTTTTGTCGCCACATCTAATCTTTCACTTTGGGAAGATGAAGCTCACGTTCTCGTCCAAAGAAATGGTTACGAATTCGAATTGATTGATCTCACGGCCCAAAAGAAAAAATTTCCTAAATCGGCTTAAATCTCACAGCGCAATTTATTTTAATGGCAGTGGTGGTGAACTTGTTCATCGGCTTGACGCGAATTTGGAGCATCATCTGATCGAGTGCAAGCTCAACAGATGAGGTCTGTTTATGAGGAAGAATTTCAACTTTTGAAAAAGAGTTTGCGACATCTTCAAAGGAATGAATCATGATTTCCTCATCCCCTTGAGACTTAAAATCATGATAACAAATAATTTGCACAATCTCTTGAGAGCTAAAACCCATCAAAGCACTTAGGCAATGGATGAATGGGCCAGGAGAAGTCTCAAAGGCCATGGTCAGAATTTCATGCATTTTTTTTGAAACACGAGAGTAGAATTCTTTAAGGATCTGTCTTTCATCAGGATTTAACTCTCCCGGTAATTCCGATTTGCCGGCCTTCACCCATTGAGAATAACTCCCATCAAATTCCCAATCATTGAGGGCATGAAGCTCCACGGACATGCGAAGGAATTCCTGATCAACAAACTGATTGAACTCCTGTTGAAGGAGAGTTTTTAAAAATGGAAAATAGACCGAAAAAAAACTTTTAATTCCCCCACTTTTTGTATTCACAAACGAATGCTTTTTATTCAACTTAAGACTTAAAGGCCTAGGGCCTGTGGATGTATTGATAATGAGGTCAGCTTCATGAAGCTCTTCGGCCAGTGAAGAATTCACAAACTTTCCTCGCAGCTGAGGATTCGTGGGTATCTCCTTCAGATAGGCGACTAAGGCCTTCGCTGTCGCTTCTGAAGTTTGTTTTAAAAATGATTGGAGATCTGGATAAAACTCACGGATCATTCGATCCTGTTGAGAGAGTACATGGAGATAGTTCTGATCCAGAGATTGGATAAATTGAACTTCTTGTCCGCAGCTTTGGGAAAGACACTTAGCGACTAAGAATTCAAAGATTGAACCTTTGACTTCGTTAAAGAGGGCCTCTTTTTGAATCTGATCCTGAGACATAAAATTATTTTGCCCAGTACGCTTCCTCTAGTCCATCCTCTTTTTCCGGCAAACCACGAAGAAGGCGCGGAGAATTTTGACTTAACACTTCAAAGGAAACGCGGTTCGCATACTTACTAATTTGTGAAATAGATGAGTAAGTCAGGAATCGAGCTTCATGCTTTGGTGAATTAGGAATTTTTAGGCGATGGTATAGATTGGCCGACAGATCATGCAGAACCGCCGCCAACGCCGCATCCCCTGCTCCATTGGTATTTTTAATTTGGATAGGGCCACCTCGAAACGGATTGATGTGAGTATAAGTTTTAATGGGATTCTTACAATCCTGCCTCATCATCGCGCGTGAGTATTCGAGTTTATTATATTCAACTAAAGATTTCGTATGCAGAGGCTCTTTGGTGACTCTCGCCACACTGGAGTCGGTCAATGCCCCAATGTAGAGCCCTCTTGCCCCAACAGTGAGAAGAACCATATCGCAGAAATCTAACGCCCGCTCAGCGGCCAGGAGTGGGTCTTGGATTCCAGTCAGTGCTAAGGCTTCTGACTCATTCATCGCGAGTACCGAAACATATTTGGGAATAAATTCTAAGAGCATGTCTTTTTTCTCTTGCCCCAGACCCCTGGTACCCAATGAGAGAACCACAGGAACATTGGCAGCTTTAGCAATCTCGACCGCTCTAAAAGTCGATTGGGAGAGGGGTGCCTTAGGATCACGAAACGTATAAGCCGAAACTAAAAGAGCGGAGGCTTTTTCAATCAATTCAGTTGGTAGAAAATCTGAGGACAAATCATTCATGCACCCCTTAGAGATTGCAAATGTTCTCTCACCATCTGGAGTAATGAAACACAAGGCTCGTCCCATGGGGCGAGAACAGGGCTGAAGGTAACTTAAATTAACTTTTGAACTGGTGTTACAAATATATTTAAAAGCGTAATCCCCCACTTCAATATTTTTATTAATCGTTCCCAAGGCCACTGAAGGTGAATCCGAGAGGATAGAAAAATTGTGAAGTGTATTGCCAACTGCTCCACCCGGAAACTCTCCCGTCACATTTCCCGAGCGCTTCTGCTCCCAATAAATAGATTCCGCCAGATCGTCATTGATGACAAAAGACTCACCTTTTTTAAATTGGTGCTTGGCCAGAAACTCATCGGTTACCGGTATTTCAATATCAACCAAAAGTTGATCTATCCCAACCACATAAACATTCCCAGGTCGCTTTATCTCGCCATCAAATGAACTACGTTGCTTATCTTCAACAGGGAAATAGTGCTTAGTGTTGCGCCGGCCAGGAAATTTCATGGTGCTAACCTCAGAATAAAATAGTGGCCCTTATATATCTAATACCGATCCATTTAGAAAGAGAGACATAGACTGAAAGCGCCTATTTATGGTAAATTTTTCACATGTTTAAGCTAGATCATCCTCAGAAAAACCCCATTTTTGACTACTACGCCCCCCTGGGAAGCCACTACCGAGGTCTGCTCTCCATTCCTCACTCTGGTGAAACCATCCCTAAGGAATTTGAAAAATACCTCAGTGGCGATCTGCAGGCCTACAAAGAAGACGTGGATTTCAAAGTCAATGAGTTGGTAGATATTCAACAACTTCAACAGGCGGGAATAGCTGTTTTAGTCGCCCATGTCCATCGCATCTGCGTGGATTTAAATCGGGCCGAATCAAATTGTGTTCTTTTTTGGAAAGATAATACCCAAGGGAAAAAACTTGTGGTGACTGACCCAGATGAGTCAGAAGTTCAACGGCTCATTGAAACTTACCATCGGCCTTACTTTGAGATCCTTAAGGCAGCGATTCAAGATCTGGAGAAACGAAAATCGGGGCAAGTTTCCATGATTGATTTGCATAGTATGCCTTCGCGTCCCACTGATTATCACATGAAGCAAAACCCAAATCAAAAAACCCATCGACCGCACTTTTGCATCAGTGATCGCAGGGGACAAACTTGTGAAAAAGCCTTCATTGAATTCTTTTACAATCAACTTACTCAACAAGGGCATGAATCCACCTACAATGATCCTTACATTGGTGGCTTCGTGACTGAATTTGTGAATCAATTTAGAACAAATAATATTCAAATTGAAATAAATCGCAGTATCTACATGGATGAAGCAAAAAAAGTCTTACGCCCAGAATTGGTTCAGTCTTTAAAGCCGATGTTAACTCAGGTTTTAATTAAAGGATTTGAAACTTTTGACAGCTAGTGAATGGTCATGGACTCAGCTTCTTTGGCCCTTTGTTCCTTAGCTTTTTTAAGATATAAATTCATCTTTTCATCGGGTGTGAGCACTGGTGCTTCAGGGACCTGATTTTGAGCTTGCTCGGCTTTTTTGTAATTTTCCTTTTCTTCTAGTTCAATATTTCTCTGAAGAATAAGTTCTGGATCCTCTAAGTCTCCAACATCTTTTCTCGAGGTGAAAGTCTTGCCATACTTTTTAAAGGAGTATCGATACAGAGCACCCAATTGTTTTTTTGTCTGCTGACCTCTTTCCAAGTAATAAATCATCTCTTTCAGGAGCTCAAGGCTATCGGTATTTTGTGACCAGGCAGAAAAGAGATAAAGCATTCCTTCCTGATCCACCTGGCGAGCGTAATTGAGCTGCTTAAATTCGGTGTACAAAATCCGGCTGATCGCCTCATCTTTTTGTCCGAAGCTGATAGAACGCAAAAATTTTGATCTCAATTTTAAGGATTCAGAGTTGCTTTTTTCTGTTCTGAGGACATAAGAAAAAATATTCCCTGATTTTTGAATTAAGACCAACTCAACTTTATAATCTTTATCTTTTGATGATAATTCAATCATGGCAAGCTTTTGATCATTCATAAGTCCATAACGAAGAGTTTCTGGAGGCAAAATCTTTGAACGTATGTGAAGGATGTAGAGATCATAGATCATGTCATCGATGCGGGTCTTATCACCCACTTTATAGGAAAAAAGATCCACCCATAGCTCATCAATCGTTTTCTTTCTCAATCTATTTTTTATATAAGGTAGTTTAAATAACTCTTGGGCCAGTGAATGATCCTGATACAAACGTTGCGGAAGAGTGTAGACCCGAGAAATTTCTCGTCCATTGGGCTGTAGAAAAGTTATACCTAAATTAGGTTTGGCGATTTTTGAAGGCAAGTCAATGATCGGAACAGATTGAAGAAGTGGATGCCGCGTGGGTAACGGGACGATCGTGTTTCCAATAGGAAACTCCTTCCAAAGCTGAGTGTAGTCTTCTTGATAAGGAGGGATTTCATCAATGCCCGTTGGAACCAAATACAATTGCTTAAACTGGTTTAGGGAATAGTAATGATCAAAATTCTGTCCTTTCACCCACTGAGCATATTTTTTGGCAGGATAGTTTTTAACATAACTGTACCCTCCCCAAAAAGCGGCAGCACTCAAAAGTAAAATTCCTAAGATCCAACGCATGTAAACCTTTAAAACATCAAGAAATTTCGTTTGAACCTTTATCGGAACTCAAAAAAATCTCATGAAAAAAATATAAATACCGAATAGTAGGAAGAAATGGTCGGAGACTTTATGAAAACGTTGCTTGGTTTACTATCCCTTTTCATCTTTATCACAGGCTGTGACAGCCCTCAAAGAAATCGTCTCGAGACGACCATCAACACAGGTAATGGTCTTGGCCAACCCACAAATCCAACCTCCAATCCATGGGGAACAACTTCTGGTACGACTTCAGGAACGACTTCAGGAACGACTTCAGGCACAACCTCGGGAGCAACTGGTGGGTCCACAACTGGTGGTGCGACTAGGCCTGCTGGATTTGAAAATTGTGATTTGACTCCCAATCAATATGCTGCCGTGATCGGTTACATCGGAGTCTGCCAAAGCTCTCTTGATGAGACTTCCGTGGCCATTAATAGTACCGTCAGTGATACGTCCAGAACATGTCTAATACCTACCTACAAAGACCCCAATGGGAGCTCAACCTACTTAGGTCAACCACAGTGTTTCATTCCTCAGCAGGGGAATATTTCCATGGGAAAACTCTATAAAACCAGAACAGGCTTTTCCTCTTACCCTGTAAATGGGCTCATGATCATGAAAGAAGCATCTTTAGGAGCTTATTTTACTTGCATGGATGCCTATGTCACATTCACTCATCCAAGTTGTCCTTATGGAGCAAAGACCAACGCCTATTGCGATCAAATGGCCCGTTCTATCATGACCACCAAATGCAATAACTTCAAAACTGATAATCCCTACATTGACGTACGTTTAAAATAATTAGTTCAGTGTCGGTCGCGGAAGTTTTCCCCCACTAAATATCTTCACTAATAATTCGTCTTTAGTGACAAACGAAATAATGGGAACAAAAACATCTTTCTTGTTCTGATCTTCTACCAAAACCCCAATGACCATTTGATGGAAACTGACCTGATCATGAAATTGGCGGCAAAAAGTTTTTAACTTAAAACCATCCTCCATGACCTCCACGCTCCAATCAGGGACCGACAAGGTGGAAGGGATAAGATCGTCATAACGTGAGTAATCCTCAAACTGAAAGTCAGACTGAGTGACATTTTCGATTAGCCGAGAAAGATACTCCGACTTTTTAAGGCAAATCCATTCAACAACGTCTTCAGGTAAATAAAATTCATCCATTTTTCAAACCCTGTGTGGCAAAACCTACCCTCTCACCCATCATACCACTCAAGCGGTAAGATAAAGGAGAGAAAAAGGAGCCATATGCGCAAGATGCAGGAAGCACAAGGATTGGATCAGTTAATCGAAGCAGGAAGCACCGGTTATCTGCCACTTTTTTACCAGGAATGGATCACCGAGTCCTTCGCTGATAAAAGTGAAGTTAAAAAGATGTCATTTTCTAGAGCGGCCGAAACCGTTCACAAAGTCTACCGACTCATTGAGAAGCATCACTCAATTGAAAGAAAGAAAACCGCTATTCAAGCGATGAATGATGAAGAAAGAAAAGACTTCGTCCTCTCTTTCATGAAGATGGTTGAATATAGGGCCCTGGATCGTGTGAAGGAGCTGCAATAGCTTGAAACTGAGACTGAGTCTTTCTTTTATTGTATTGGTAAGCTCACTGAGCTCTTGGGCAGAATATCGCGCCTATCAATATATGGTGAAAACTCAAGATCTCTATGCCGTGGCAACTAAATCCAATGCCCAGTACATTGTCTCTACGCTCAACCCTCAGATGTTTCAGCGCTATCATGGTGGAAGCCTGGTCACAGTCGACCTCTTGAGAACTTGGATCTGTCCGGGTTACACTGGAAGCAGGAAATCAGTTTGTGATCATCCCTATGACAAGGATGGAGCCCCATGAGCATCAATGACATTGAAAAACTCAATAGCGCCAAAATTGAAAGCTTGAATAAAAAGAATTCTCGAGAGATCAGCCGCCTTGAGGATCAGCACGTTCTCCACAAATCTGAGATTAAACGCGCCCATGAGAGTGAAATTGTTGATCTCCAACACCAGAATCTCAATCAACTGGCAACTGAAACAGAAAAAAAAGAAAAAATTCTGAGTCAAATGAAGCATCACCTCGATATGACTAAGAAGATGACTGATCAAGAGATTCGGGATCTCAAGCAAAAAACTTATACAGAGAAACAAAAAGAAAATGAAAAAGTCATCACTGACCGAGATCGCATTCGGTCAGAGCAAGATCTCTTTTTAAATGACGTTAATTATCGTTTCACTAATGAGCATAAAGATTTGGTGAATAAGCACAATACAAATCTTGAAACACTTAAACAGGCCAAGGGCCAAGAGTACGCTGATAAAGATGCTGAGCTTGCTCAAAAACTCTCTAAACAAAGTGAAGACTTCACAACTCGCTTTAATACAGACGCTAGAACTTATAAAGAAATGCGTGAGACTCAAGACAAACAATTTAAGAATGAAAGAATGAGCACGAATCTTCGCCAACAAATTGAAATGGACAAGGTGACAACTCATCACAATAAAACACTCGAAGTCAAAGATCATGAATTTAGAGCTGGTTTGAAAGACCAAAATCTTCGTTTCGAAAAAAAATATTCTGAAAATTTAGGTTTCCGAAACGCGGAGCTTAAAAAGCTCGAAGATCTCAATAAAAAAGTTGAATCGAAAATTAAGGGTGATTTACAACAAAAAATTGAATCAAAAGTGGTGCGCTCTGAGGATCCATTCTATCGTTTTACCGAGCTTAACCCCACTCTTAAAGAATTTGAACGCCATATAGAAATTTCAGTGCCTATCCCAGCGCATTCAAAATCAGACGTAAGTCTCTCACTCAATAACAAAGAAGCCGTCATCAATTTCAATCGCCGGTATGATGATAGCCGCAAGGATGGAAGCAGTGTGAATAAATTGCACAAAGTTGAATCCTACACCACCAGGCTTACTACCAATCATCACCTTGATGCCAAGAGTGTGAAATCTAGCTACAATGACGGCATCATGACCTATTCAATTCAAAAAGCTTAGTCGACAGGATTACTCGCTTAATAGCTCGAAAGATTTAAAATCAAGTTTCTTGATGGGAATGAGGTCTTCAGTAATCTCTCGCACTTCAGCACGGGGTGGGCCCTTCGTGCAAAAACGATGGAGGTCTTTTAAGGCCTCAATATCACCCTGGGCCACAACTTCTACTGAGCCATCAGGTAAGTTACGCACATGACCCACAAGTGGCAGGGATTGAGATAGAACATAGTCGACAACGCTATAACGAAAGCCTACTTTCTGTACTTTTCCACGAATTTTTAACGTCATCTGTAGCATGGGACTATTGTGACAAAAAAGATAAGAACTTCGCAAGCTTATTTGTTAGAATAGAGCCTATGAGACGCCCAAAACTGGTTCATTTTTCAGGTATAGAATCCGACCAATATATTCATATTCGTGCCTCTATGTCCTTTTCATCTCAGGCAAAATTTCACCTCTTAGATGAGATTAATCAAAACCTCAAAGAGATTGTCCCCACCAAGCCGATCCAAAGCCTTGGACTGCTTTCTTCAAATGAGTTCAGATTAAAAGTGATTGGTCTTACTCAGGAAGATCAAGAATCCACGATACGCAGTTTCGATTCAGATAGTTTTGGAAATTTTAACTTTAAGATTCCTCAGCCAGAGCAAGAGAAAGTTTCGAAAATTAAGCTCTACGAGACACGCTCTCATCCAGGACTTGAATTACTGATTGGAAGTTTCATTCCGACAAAAATTAATAGTCCGAAAAAGATCATCATTACGGATTTTGATAAAACGTTGGTTGATACACGCTACTCAACATTAAAAGAGCTCTACCTGTCTCTTAGAAATCCTGTGAATTATTTCCCCCCCGTAGACAGCTCTATTGATCTCATGAAAAGTTACAATAAAGAAGGCTTTCAACCCTTCATCGTCTCTGCCTCGCCTCACTTTTATGAGAATGCCATAAGGGACTGGTTGTATCAGCATGAGATTTTTACGGGTAATATTTTTCTCAAAGATTACAGGAATATTTTTTCGTTTTTTGAAGGCGACCTTTCGACAAAAGATCTCAAATCACAAGGCTTTTACAAGCTCAATACGATTGTGAATATCTTGCTAATGACAGGCATCCCAGATGAGCTCATTTTAATGGGTGATGGCTTTGAATCTGACACCATCATCTATCTCACTCTGGCAGCGATCCTGATTGGCCGCTATGATCCGTGGACCATTTGGAATTTAACAAAAAAAGAAGAATCCTTCCGCTTAAACAACCAGCAGCACTTTCGCTTTTTGTCACAATTTTACCAACTTAAAAATATGAGTGACGCTCACTCCAAGTGTAAAATTAAAATCTATATCCGCTGTAAACCACACATGCTCGAGCATTTGCAAAACAGAAGCTTCAACTTGGAATTTGGGAATAACTTAAAACATCTTGTTCATTACTACGTAGGATAAAATGAAAACAAAACTGATTCACCTGATTGGTGATCCAAAAGAAAATCTTTATCAATTGGGACTGAGTGAGAAAGAAGGCTTTCATTTGCTTCAAGAGCGAGTCTCCCTGATTCTTTCATCAAACAATTTTCTTCGTTATGGGCAGGATATCCTATCTCGGGTACGCCAAATTCTTAGTAAAAGCACCGAAACCTTTTTTGATGAATGTATCAAGGCCTATGCAGAGGGTCTGGGAATTGAAGTCAGAGACTACTTAAGTTTTATTGCCCAATTTGAATTGGCCGCTCATTATGGACAGATCTTTCCAGAGCTAAAAGCGCTTCTGCCTGGTTGTACCTCCATGTTTGAAAAGCATAATGAAGGTTTCCTTCACAACCGCTTAATTGATTTCCCCCTCATGGGAACGTTTAATTCTTCACCACGACTCTACTATTGGAAAATTCCAGGGAAACCGGCCATTTTGAATTATAGCTGTGTCGGCATGGCCCCTTTATTTTTTCAAACGGTCCACGAGAGTGGATTCAGTATGGCCCTCCATCACAAACCCGGTGAAAACTATCACAAGGACGGGGACTCAATTTTTAAAATAACTTTTGATGGTTTATTCGAAGCTCCGAATATGAATGAGTTCAGAAGAGAGTTGAGAAAGAAAATTTCCATCACCAAATGGGGTTATTACTTGATGGATAATACAGGCCAGGTCATGTGCACAGACATTGACGGGTCAGCAATAAATTTTGAAAGTTATCATTTGAATGAATCTTCCCCACTTATTTTCACCAATATCCCTATTCATAGCGATGCAAAATCTTTTGAAAATTACTTCCGTTTTTGTCACGATCGAGAACAGTGGCTCAAAGATAAACTGAACAAAAAGAAAGCTCTTCATAGTCTTGATCTTTTAACGGACGTGACTGATCAAAAACAACGAAAATGGATACACCCAACGGCCACTCTTTCCACCATCGCCGCCTACCAGGTGAATCTTACCAAGGGCCTTATTCACGTTAAAGAATCAGAAGGTGCAGTGACAATGTCCGATGGTATTTTTGAATTTAATCTGGCCAATGATGATTCCCCGAAACTCGTCAAATCATCCTCTAAACCGGATACTTTTGAGCAAGCTTGGAAGCACGCATCGATGGCCCAATCTTCTTATGATCAAGCTGACTATGATCAGGCATTTCATCATTTACAAATGGCGCAAGCTTTAATGCCCTTATCAATCTGGAAAGATATCTTTTCTTTTTACCTGAATGTCTGGAATTTTAAATTTATCAATAATAAAAAAGAGCTCGCTCTGGTTTATCGTGAAGTCAAAAATCTCTCGGTTCCACCTATACTGAAAGATCAATGGCTTTTTCTCATCATGCGCCTAGAAAAGAGACTCGGCTTGGTTCTAACCGTGGATAGTCAGCAACTATCTTCCACAGCGCAAATTGAATTTCACAAAGAGATCGAAGCGCCTCTACCAGTTTTTAATACCTGGATGAAGCTTCTCTATCCGCGGATTGAAATTTTAGATGTTTTCACTCCACATCAGCGTTAAAAAAAGGTAAGAATGTTTTATGGGACTTTTATATGTATTTCCAGTTTCTAAAGATGAAAAAGACTTCATCGAAGAATCTGAGAACCAAATTATTTTTAAAACCTATGGTCTACCCTACTTATTCTGGGGCTATGCCTTGGCCATCATCCTTGTCATATTTTTTATGTTCCTGGCCATCAAGGCACCTGTTTTAAAATTAATACAGCTTGGAGATGAAACCGATGCTCTTCTGGGTTATGCACTTTTGAGTGTACTCGGGTGTCTACCTCTGGCGCTGATGGCGTTTTTCTTTTTTGAGAAAAGAATTATCAAAAGACCTGGCCAATTACATCTTGAGTACAGAATTTTTAAACTGCCTATTTTTAAAGAAAAGTTTTCAGTTCCAAAGTCCTCAGCTTTTAGTGTTGAACCCTTTCTTGATTCCCCTAACCTGGCACGCATGAAGTCTAAGGAAGAGGATCTTGGGTTTCAAAATAAAGGCTATTTCATTTTATGGCTTAAGACCGAAGATGGGAAAAAAATCAATGTTGATCGACACTCAAGAAAATCAGATTTGATAAAATTACAATCAATGCTGGAAGATTAAAATTCGTAATTAAAACCGGCCCCTAAACGTGTTCCCACAAATGAAGGACTGATTTGATTATAGGGCTGGGGCACCGAGAACCCCATCAGTTTGGTATAATAAAATCCCCCGTAAACTTCTAGCCCTAAATGACGATTCAATCGATAGGACATTAAAGGGCCACCACCAAAAGTGTAGCCATAGCTATTAACCCGAAATTCTTCTTTAAAAGCATAACTAGCGAAGGGTATGGCCAGTGCCTGCCCCGTAAGTTTAAATTTGAACCTGCCAGCATCTATCGCTCTAAGTGCTAATCCAACTCCAATCTCCACAGCACGGAAGGTTTCGTTCTTGGCCTGAGCGGTTAATCCATTCAGTATGATGTCAAAATCTAAGCGAGAAGCAACGAGTCCTCCCCCCTTAAAAGTGAATCCATACCAGTTGACCGGATCTTTGTCTTTGAGTTTATCATTTGTCTTAGAGAGATTGATCTGCGAGAGATAATTGAAGACAGAGAAACTGTAGTTGGAATGAAGGATGGTAGAGGTTGATTTTTTGAATCTTTCGGCATTGAGATTTCCGTTACCAGAAACATCTAGGACCGTACTCACATCGACACTACGTATATAAGCCACACGGCCTGAAACAATGATGGGATAAACTTGAGAACGATTTCTTGGGATACTTCCGATTTTGATTTTTCGCCCTTTACGAACATACCCGAGAGGAGCGCTCATCTGTTTGTCAGCGTAAACAATGGCCTCATCGACCATCACAACAGCATCCTGAGAAGCCCACAATTTTTGGCAGAAGAAAGAAGAAAAGAAAACAATCCCAATCAAGACAAATCTAGGAACTAGTTGGAATTTAAATGACAGATATTGTCCCATGACTTTTCCGACCTTCTTAGTCTGAAAATGCTACAATTAAAGTACTCAATTAAATTGTAACCTGTGCCTTTGAAAAAGAGGAGCAAAAAACACCAAGCCCTTAATTTCTTTTGAAACCAACCGAAGAGACTCAAGAAGTGGGTTTAACCTCAAGGATGATTTATGAAGAGTGTATCAAAAATTTTATGCTTACTGACCGCGGGCTCACTGCTCGCAAGTTGTAATGAAAAAATTTCACCGAGCCTTCAATCTGGAAGTTCTGCCACAGTCCCAGCGGTGACGGCCCCTGATGAATACTACTTCCGAGTCACAAATAATTCACCTACTGTTTTAAACTACAAATTGCATCGAACAGGTGCGGGAAATAAAGATGCTAATTGTGAAATAAAATCAACAAGTGTGGCGC
The DNA here is from genome assembly GCA_947448495.1 of Bacteriovoracaceae bacterium. Taxonomy (GTDB): domain Bacteria; phylum Bdellovibrionota; class Bacteriovoracia; order Bacteriovoracales; family Bacteriovoracaceae; genus Peredibacter. The sequence continues at coordinate 26,820 of CANFNX010000005.1, forward strand.
TTTCAAATGACCTTTACGTTGGAAACGCCTCAGTGCCTCACAATGACCCTGCCAAATTATATGATATCTCTTGCTTCATGGAGGCGGAGGAACTTGCCCTCTTCTTCAATGGTCTAAGCTTTAATGTTGAAGCGTCAAAAAATACTTGTGAGTATATTGGTTATGCCCCATTCTCATACTTTGACGCCATTCCCGGTACTTCTACTTCGACTTATTATGGAATCACTTGCGATGATACGGCGGCGGCCCCTGCCAATTCGGCAACAGCACTTGCCGGAGCTCCTACGTACACCTCTTCAGCAGGTAATGTTGCCTGCAATGAAATGGTCTCATTCGGTTTGAATGCAGGAACGAGAACAAAATTAAATACAGCAATCGACACTAAAACACTTTGCAAATTTGATTATGCGACCCAAGAAATCTACAACAAACAAAATTGTGATGAAGGTACTGTCACTATCAATTTAACGAGTATCACTACCACCCAGGACGCAACTGGAGCAAACATTTATACTCCTAAGGCTCTTGCACCTATTGTTGTTAAATGTGGTGGTAACGCCACGAACTGTGTTGGTGGGGCCATCAGAAATGTGTCGAGCTTGTCAGGCCTCATGAGAGGAATGGAAATTTCCAACACTAACCTAGATACAAATTTTACTAAAACTTATAGCCTCGATAAGACCCAGAAAGATGGGCAGTCTCTTTATTCACCCAACCTCAATATCATCAACTACCGAAAGGGTCTCGCAGCTCTGGACTTAAATTACATTAACTATAGTTCAACAAGTGATTCAAATTGGGGCGACTCAAATTTCAATAAATTGTTTGATCCAAACTTAATGGAAAAATATGCTGCCAACAAATACCCAGACGGCATCACTCCTTTGATCACGAATAGTATGATTACCACTCAAATCAATGTGAGTACTGATGTCTACGGCTATCCGTATGCGGCTGATCCATTTCTTGGTTACAGTGGTAAAAAAGTGAATCCTTTTTATACCTTTTACTGCATGGATCGAGCTTTTGACATAAAAGCAAGAATTCGAATGGTGGTTAGAGAATGGGATCGGGTTTTTCCAACCTCTACCGCAAATATGGAGCTGATTTCTGACTCTCATATTGTTCTTCCACCGGCAGGTGAAAGAAGAATGGATATACCATTCACTGAAGAAGAAAATCCAGGTGATCCAGGAATGGCCAATCTCTACAATGATATTCCAGATTGGGATGATTACGCACCTATGATGAGAACAGACACCTCTAGCACAAGTGCCGCAAGTTTGATGTCAACAGGATCTTTTGAATTAAAACCCATGGTGGGAACAATTGAAACTGGTGGCTACAGTTATAGCGGTTGGTGGGATCCTGGTATATTCCCAAAAATTCGAACAAACTAAAAAAAAGCCCCTCTTTCGAGGGGCTTTTTTTATTTTTCCATATAGTTTTTAATTTTATAACGAGATCCCATAAACCAGAAGATCCCCGCAAAAACCGCCATCAAGATGGCAAAGAACATAAAATACCCACTTGAAGCAATCGGGAAGAACTTAATCTTGGCCACATATGCCGTCATCAAGTTCCCAAAGAAAACAGTCAGCAACCAAATTGACATCACCGAAGATTTCATTGAACGAGGTGCTTGAGTATAAGCGAACTCTAGACCAGTGATAGAAACCATCACTTCCGCCATCGTAATCACAAGATAAGGGAAGAACTGCCACATTACATTCAATTTATTTTCCGGGCCATTAGCATCCATCGTAATCTGAATAATGGCGACAATAAAAAATGAAGCAGCAGCAACAAACATACCCCAGGTAATTCTGCGAATCGGTGTCGTCTTAAGTCCCATTTTATCCAGAAGTGGGTAAATCCCCATTGAGAAAAGTGGAATTAATCCCATTACCATAATTGGGTTCCAGGCAGAGATTTGTGACGCTTCAAACTGCATTCCCATGAAATTTAGATCCATATTCATCGCTTGGATCACCCAAGAAGAACCATGCTGATCAAAAAGCGCCCAGAAAACTGAAATTGCTGCAAAAAGCTTCGCAATATCGATCACTGCTCTCACCGCTTCAACATCCTCTTTGGAGTGTTCAGTTTCTGCAGCATCCAAGAATGACTGCCCTTCTTTTCTTTTGCTTTGATTGTTTAAAGCAGAAAAAACGACAGCAAAAAAGCCATGGCCATCATTCTTAGCAGGCTGAACATGAACATATTGTTTGCGGCCAAGCCAAAGAATAAACGTTGCTAAGAACATCAGAACGCCTGGAATTCCAAACGCAACAGATGGACCGTAGTTCTTCAGTGTCCACGGCGTGATGAGTGTAGAGAAGAAAGAACCAAAGTTAATCATGAAATAGAAGAGTTCATAGACTTTTTTAAGGAGATGCTGTTGGTTTGATTTAAACTGATCACCCACGAATGCAGAGACGCAAGGCTTAATCCCACCAGAACCAAGGGCAATCAAACCTAGCCCAACATAAAGTCCTGTTTTGTTCTCCCAAAAAGCAAGAACAGCATGCCCAAGACAGTAGACGAGTGAAAGATAAAATATCGTTTTATACTTTCCCCAAATTCTGTCCGAGATATAGGCCCCCATGACAGGGAAGAAATAACAAAGACTCGAAAAGATATGATAAGTAAAAGTCGCATCAGACTCTTGGAACAAAAGCACCTGAATCATGAACACAGTCAAAATCGACTTCATTCCATAATAGCTGTAACGCTCACAAGCTTCATTCCCTACAATATATTTAATTTGCGGAGGAAACTTGTTATCCACAACATCCATTTGGGCAGTCGATGCCATCGTTTGAGACATAAAAACTCCTTCTACTCTTTATCTTTTTTGTCATCAGCATCAGTGTAATTAAAGGCCTTAGGCTTTTTATTTCCACCAAGCTTTCTAGGTTTATTAGGATCTTCACCCTCTTTTTCCCAGTGACGATACCAATCATCAGTTGGTTTTACCTGATTTTTTTCCTCATTTTCTCTGACCGATTTTTCGAGATCTTCCTTCTTTTTTAGGATCGTAGTGGTGCTTTTTGGCACTTGCTTCTCCCCTTTACCCGTAAAAGAATTCTTTTCGTGGGCTGAAATATCAATGGTCACATCGCCAATGATCTTCGTTTGGCAAGAGAGTCTTTCTTTAGTGATATGAAAGACATTACCCAAGAGTCTAAGTTCTTCAAAAGATTGCGGCGTCAAATTCATCTCTCCAGACTTAATGACAACCATACAATCACCACAACTAGCGCACCCTCCACAGCTCGACTTAATTTTTTTGCCGGCCTGTTTGAGTTGAGTTAGTAGTGTTTCCTCAGTGTTAACACTGAGAACTTCGCCAGAAGGCCATAGTGTGCATTTAAATTCGCTCATACTACTTTCTTTAATTGTTTCTCAATTGTTTCTAAAATTTTTCCACGTAATGGCTTAAGCAAAAAGTTCAAATCAACTTTGACCTGAGCTTCTGTCTCAGTGAATTTGATATGTGCCGTAAAGCCTGTTCCTTTGGCTTCAATCAATGCGTTAGCATCATCAATCTTTGTATCGGCCTTCACACCAAATTTTGCAATGACATCAGGTATGAGCTTTTTAGCAGCATCAAAACCTTGTTTTTTATCAGTAATATTTGCATAAGGAACTTTTAGATCCATAAGTCATCCTTCTTTAGCGAGTGCCAGTGGAACCAAATCCACCAGAACCTCTTTGCGTTTCTGTTAAACCATCAGCGACTACATACTTGGCCTGTAGAACAGGAGAAATCACAAGTTGGGCAATTCTCAGACCATGCTCAATCACATAATCTTCTTTACCAAAATTCCCAATAATGATGTTCACCTCACCTCGGTAATCGCAGTCGATTGTTCCTGGAGAGTTTACCACCATCAAAGAAGATTTAAGTGAAAGACCAGAGCGTGGCCGAACTTGAATTTCATAGCCCAAGGGGATTTCCATGCAAAGACCAGTGGGAACGAGCACTCGCTCCCCTGGTTTTACATTTATCGATTTTTTTTCAGGAAGGCTGGCGCGAATATCAGCACCAGCTGCTCCCTCAGTTGCATAAAAAGGCAGCTCAAAGCTCGTATCATAGTGAGGAAGAGTTTTAACTTTTACCTCAACCATATTACTTCGCTTTTTTTGCAATCGGAGCTACAGCGCGGATAGAAAGCTTAATCTTTCCAAATCGATCCACTTCTAGAACTTTTACATCTACAGTTTGTCCTTCAGTCAGATACTCATTCACATCATTCACGCGTTCATCAGCAATTTCAGAAACGTGCACAAGACCAGCAAGTCCTGGAACGATATCTACAAAAGCGCCATACTCTTTAATCGTTACGACAAGACCTTTATAAACAGCTCCAATTTTCGGACCATTAAGTTGCATTTCAGCAAGAGCGATCACTTCATCGATTTTAGCCACGTCAACACCAAGAACTTTCACTGTTCCATCTTCTGCAACATCCATCGTAACTTTGAAGTTTTCTTGAAGGGCCTTAATGTTTTTCCCACCAGGTCCAATCAATGCGCCAATTTTATCTGGAGCGATTTTGAATGACTTAATTTGTGGAACACCAGCTTTAAAGCTTGGACGATGAGTTGAAATGGTTTTGGCCATTTCCCCAAGAATATGAAGTCGTGCTTCTTTGGCCTGAGCAAGAGCTTTCTGGAAAATCTCTTCAGAGATTCCAGCAATCTTCATATCCATTTGAATCGCTGTAATACCATCAGCTGTTCCAGCTAGTTTAAAATCCATATCACCTAGGTGATCTTCATCGCCTAGAATATCTGTAAGAATCTTGTACTTATCGCCTTCCTTAATAAGACCCATAGCGATCCCTGCAACAGGACCAACCATAGGAACACCGGCATCCATAAGGGCCATTGACCCCGAACAAACTGAACCCATAGAAGAAGAACCGTTAGATTCTAAAACTTCACAGGCAACACGCACTGTATAAGGGAAGTCCGTTTGCGAAGGCATAGCTTTTTTAAGGGCACGTTCAGCAAGGTTACCGTGACCAATTTCACGGCGACCAACACCTCTATAACCTTTAGCTTCACCTACCGAAAATGGTGGCATTGAGTAATGTAGATAAAACTTGTCATAGCCAACACCATGAACAGAGTCATACATCTGCTCGCCTTCTTTACCACCGATCGTGACTGCAGCAAGGACTTGCGTCTCACCACGAGTAAAAAGAGATGATCCGTGAACAGAAGCAAGAACACTTGTCTCAGTTTCGATTGGGCGCACTTTCGTCACTGGACGGCCAGCGATACGCTTTTCTTCATTAAGGATATCAGCGCGCATAAGCTTATAAAGAACTTCATCAGTCACTTTAGCCGCTTCTTTACCAAAATCCGTGTCCTCAGTTAGACCAAACTTAGCTGGACTAGCTTTGAGGGCTTCTTTGATTTTCTTTTTAAAGTCACCAGTTGCAGCAGAACGCTGTTGTTTTTCATTGATAGAAAGAACTTTACGAGCATCAGCTGAAAAATCTTTCATGGCCTCATTCATAAGAGCAGCGTTTGGAGTTGCTGGAGTGAACTCACGCTTTTTCTTGCCTACTTCTTTAGTCATTTGATCAAGAAGAGCACAGAATTGCTTAATGTTTGTGTGACCAAAAACGATCGCTTCAAGCATGTCTTTTTCTGAAACAGTATTCGCTTCACCTTCCACCATCAAAATAGCATCTTTAGAACCAGCAACTAAAAGCTCAAGCTCTGAATGATGAAACTCTTCTCTTGTTGGGTTAAGAACTAATTTACCATCAATTTTCCCAACTTTTGCATATCCCATAGGGCCGTTGAAAGGCACATCAGAAATCGCCAAACAAGCAGCCGCTCCAAGACCCGCTAGAACTTCAGGATCACCGTGGGGAGTGATCGATATCACTTGGGCCATGATGACAGTTTCATTCATGAAGCCTTCAGGGAAAAGCGGACGAAGTGGACGGTCAATCAAGCGCATAATAAGAATTTCAGCATTTGAAGGACGGCCTTCGCGTTTTAAAAATCCACCAAGAAATTTCCCAGCAGCGTAAAATTTTTCTTTGTAATCAACAAGCAATGGGAAGAAATCTTGGCCATCATTCACGTCACGTGCACAACCAAGAGTCACGAGCACCTGAGTGCCTTCGCAAGAGACAAGAACTGCAGCATCGGCTTGTTTTGCTAAGCGACCAGTCTCTACAATGACTTCCTTGCCACCGTAATTGAGTTTAAATTCTTTTTTGTTATTCAACATAGTTGCTCCTATAGAGGTCAAACACAACGATACCATTCGTTATGAAATATTTAATTGTTGTTTTGGAAGTGAGAGTTGCCGGGAGTTTGAGAGATAAAGAAGAAGTTGAATGTTAAGACTCGACACCTTTTTTATCTCTGAAAACGCTCCTGTAACAAAACCATCAACCCAAAAAATAAAAAGGGGCCAATAAAGGCCCCTGTTTAAAATTACTTACGAATACCAAGTTCGTTGATGAGCTTAGCGTAACGAGCCTCATCCTTAACACTGAGGTACTTAAGGAGTGACTTACGCTGACCAATCATCTTCATAAGACCTCTCATACCAGAGTGATCTTTCTTGTTTTTTTCAAAGTGCGGTGTAAGCGCTTTGATTTTCTCTGTGAGCATGGCCACTTGAACTTCTACAGAACCAGTGTTGGTAGCTTTCGCACCGAATTTTTTTACGATTTCCGCTGTTGCTTCTTTAGTCAGCATGTTGTCTCCTTTGCCCAAGTTTCAAACTTTCTTTGAAACCTAGTACAAGGTCTAGGTGAGCGTTATTGCCACCATTTTCCTCGTTAAATTATTAAGTTAGAGAAGTTTTAGCGAAGAAATTCAGACATGTAAATCTTTAATTGCTCGATCAGTCGCTCTTCTACCTGGCGGATTCTCTCTCGGGAAACACCATACTGGTCAGCAATACTTTGAAGACTCTCAGGGACCTCGCTAAGCAGTCGTTTTTTAAAGATTTCTTGGTCTCTTGGCTTTAGGCCTTTAACAAATTCACCCAAGTGTTCTTGCAGAATTTCTAAATTTTGAAGATCGGATAATTGGTCTTCAGGAGTCTCACTACCGTCACCAATCATGTCGCCCAGCGTTTGACGCCCACCGTCTTCATCGAGTGGTTTATCGAAACTAACTTCTTGTCCATGGGAGCCAAGCCTAAGATCCATCTCCATCACTGATTTCTCTGAAACCCCAAGATTCTCAGAAAGAAGTTTCACATCTGGAGCAATTCCGAGACTCATCAACCGTTGTTTTTCACGCATTAAATTATAGAACAACTTTTTTTGTTCCTGGGTCGTTCCGATTTTTACCAAACGAAAGTTATCTAAAATAAATTTGAGAATGTAGGAGCGAATCCACCAACTTGCATAATAAGAGAGCTTGGCGCCTTTTGTGGGATCATATTTTGAAACGGCCTTCATGAGCCCAATATTTCCTTCCTGAATGAGATCCATGACATTCTTGTAGGCATTTTTATATTCAAGAGCGATTTTTACTACTAAACGAAGATTGGCCAAAACAAGCTTTTTTGCTGTGTCGATATCCCCTGTCCTGATTAACTCAGCGGTCAGCTCTCTCTCTTCATCTGGAGTCAAGAGCTTGTGCTTTGAAATCTCTTTCAGGTACAGAGTCAGTGGATCTTGAACCTTGAGATCAGTTGACTGCCTAATAACCGGAAGGGTTTGATTGATCATCTGCTCAGGAAAAGCTGCTCCACCAAGATCTTCCATCAGTTCATCTTCATCATCGCTAGAAATGTGAATGACATCAGATCTTGCGACCTTACTAGCTGGCTTTTTCTCTGAAATGATTTCTGGTTCGAGCTGAGTTTTTTTCTTTGGCATATTTTTTAATATGAGACCAATTTTAAATTTATCAAGCTGGAGGTTAAGTTTCTTGGGCTAAAATGTCTATCAATTTAATTTCAGACGACCAGATTTAACATCTGCTCGATAACGTAAATAACCAAGAGCGAAAACACCATAGGAGAACTGAACGGGAACTTTCAACATTTTTTCTTCATAGCTCTGAAAAAGGCTACCATTATAAACCATTAATTGGCCGATTAACTCTTGAGCGATGTGACGAGAAAACTCATTATTCCAAACTCTCTGAGAAAAATAACGCTCTTTTTCTGCTAACTGAACATTAATAACTTTTGCAACCTCTTGTCTAAATTTCTGCTTTCCGTCTTCATCAATATCCTTTGATAAAGATTCCCATTTTTGCCTAATGTGTCTCAAATAATTCTTAGAGAACTTCAGATCAAAAGATAATTTTAATTTATCCTCATCGGTAAGGACTCGATCCATCTCCCCCAGCGTGACGGAAAAATCTAACATAAATCCGTTCATCTTCAATCGGATTTGATCCCGAATAGGTTCAGGTTTTATTTTTAATGACTCTTCAAATAACATCTCATCAGAAAACATACTGAGAGTCTCGTTGGCCCACTTGCTCCATCTCTCATCAATCCCACTTCTGGCAACAGCTGGAATATCTCTATAAGACTCGACTCCCCAAATGGGATCCGGAACACCCGTCATTAAAGAGATGAAAAAATTTGTTTCAAAAATGGGATCTTCTAGTTCCATTTTCTTTATCCAATCTTTGACGTTGGGAATAGTATTGATGCTGGAGTAATCCAAAACTTTGAAATGATGACAATAGAGTTTTGCCATATCTGTGAACAGCCCAGTCGAGCCTATAGACAGTGGTATTGATTCTTTGAACTCAGTCATTGAAGTTTTTCTACAAATCAGTTCCTTACAGGCAACTTGGACGGTATCGAGGCTACTCTTTTGCACGATGACTCTTTTAGTTTCATCATATTCATCTTGAACGCCGGTAAGGTTCTTTATAATAAAGGCCATGATAAATTTATTCTTTAGGTAGGGGCTTAAGAGACGATAATCTTCAACATCTCCCCCCCATGAACAGAATGCCTTGAAGTTCTGTATGGCCTGATCAAACTCATGAGATCGACTTTTCTGAGATTCCGTTTTTTCTTTGAAGACTGATGTGGCGAAGGGAGATGAATCCACAGATGGAATCATAGCAAACTGGGGATTTTTATAGTAATAATCTAATGATTGAAAAATTTTTTTTAAAGAAAAAACTGTTACATTCTTTGAGCAAAAATTTGAAACCATATTCGTAGATAAATTTTTAAATTCATCTTCGGTAAGATCTAACTTTTTGGCATAGGCGCCAATCGCTTTAATACTTGTATCTAGACCAATATACTGAACAGTTGCCACTACAGTCCGCTTCGCCTGCTTTTCCATCCAAGGCGTAGGATAAAGGGGCTTGGCATAAAGTCCACAGCCCTCTGAAAGATACTGACCACTATCAAAAGTACTTTTATATAAGCGAAGCTTCTTATTTTCAGATATTTTGGTTTTATCATAAATGTCATTGAAAATTCTGAATAATGGGTCTTTCTGGTATTCTTCCACGGCCGACCCCAATAGGATCCCTTCCACCGGTACCAAGGCATTGGCAGTGGAGAGAAAGGTCAGCAACATAAACCCGACTAAAACAATCTTTTTCATAGTCTTTTTAAACTTATCGGAAAATCTTTCGATAGGTTTACTATGAATATTATTTGGATCCTCATTAACTTCATCACAATTGGCCTGATGCCTATATCGGCCTTTGGTGAGACAGATAGGATTCTATCTCGCAGAGGAGAATTTGTTGCTCCTCAAACGGGGAGCTCCTTTGCAGAACTTAATAAAGTGCTTTTTACAGATACCCAAAACCAGAACGAGGACCTTAAAAGAGTTAAGATTCACCTCCTGAATGGCGAAGTCGACATGGCCAATGTCTACTTAAAAAAAATGGCCTACTCCAAGACGAAATTGAGGCCTGTAGTCTTAAGGTATCTTGGAATGCTCAATTTTATTGAAGGAAAATTTGCCCGATCACTTGAGTATTTGTCGAAAAGAGAGCTGGCAGAAACTGGTCATTATAAAAAAATTTGCACGCTCAAAATCCTTAATATCATAGTGCTCGATCTAAAAGGGCAGCTCCAGGAAGAATGGGATCGTTGCAAATTACTCAATTACAATGAGTTTCAAAACATGAATTTTGTGTGGCTTGAGACACTGGTTGAAATGAAATTAAAACCCAAAATAGGATCGACTGCAAAACCATTTAAGGGTTTAAAACTCGCTTCTTTAAACAATGAACAGTTAAAAATTTTCTTAAAACTTGCACTTTACCTAAACCAGGAAAAATTATTATTAGATGAATTAAAAGAAATGGATCTGGATCAGTTACAAGACCCTGAGGTAAGAGAAATAGTAGGTCATATTTATTTCAGGAATAAGTCGCTCGTTAAATCTTATAAATTCATTGAAGATCTCGATAGTCCAAATGCTGAGAACATCAAGGGCAACCTGTACGTCTTACGAAAGAAATATGAAATAGCTTATGCCCAATTCAAACTAGCGCTCGAGAAGAAGGCCAACTCTCAAAATTCCATGGAAAGACTTCTCCCCTTAGCTTGGCTCCTTGGAGATTGGTCAGAGGGTGAAAAAATCGCCGCCAGAGTGATCGCTTCTCCGCAAACTCAAATAAATAAACTAACCCTTGCTTCTGCATTTCAAACTCAAAAAGGCGACTACAAAAAGGCCAAAACGACCCTTAACTCGATTAATCAGATATCCAAGATGGGAAAGGAAATCGAGGTCACTCAACTTTATAGTTTTGTGGGACTGATGGAAAATGACCAAGATGTTGTCAAAAAACAATCATCATTGAGCTGCCAACAATTTGACCTCGTCAACTGTTGGCTCTCCTTTCAATTGGAACAATGGGACAGCTTTCCACTGACCATCAGACGAGAAGAATTAATTCCCTCTAGATCCCAATGGAGATCTCTGGCCAGCGAAGTAAAAACGGACCCCTTAAAAGAAACTATTTATGTCAACCAGCTGGACATCGAAGAACTTGATGACAAACAAATCGATTTAATTCCCAATGGCAAATAAAATTCTTATTCTTCATGGTCTTAACAATAGTCTTGAAGCGTTCAAATCACTGGCCCAAGCGCTCGTTGACCAGGGCTTTGAATGTGAAATGATCACTCTTCCTGGGCATGGAGATTCAAGAGTTGAAGCAAAAAATATTAAGCAAGCGATAGAAATTCTAGATCAAAGATTACGGCCACATATTCAACGTCCGTATCATGTAATTGCCTTTTCTCAAGGGGCCCTGTATTTTCAGTTGTGGCTTCAAGAGAAATTAGGCCCTTTACCAATTAAGCAAATCCTTTTGGCACCGGCCATATCAATAAAAAACCATTTTTTTCTCAAGATGATCTTTGAGACACTGCCGTACTATCTCTTCATCAAAAGCTCTACGCCAAAAACACTTCGCAGGTACTCATTTCTCTATATATGGGAGTACCGCATTCTCCTTGAGGGACTAGAGCGCTTCCAGCAGGCAAATCAACGTTTTCCAGTTGAAACCATGATCTTGATAGACCCTAAGGATGAGTTAATAAATGCTCAGGATTTGAAACATAAATGGGCGGAGCAAGTACAGCTCATCCCACGGCCTTATCTAAAAGGAAGAAGACCTGGAAAATATCATATCCTTTTTCATCCAGACTTTTATTCAAAAGAAGAGTGGCTAAATTTTATCGAGAGGATGAGAAATTTTTTACTCAGTGATTCGGTTTAAATTCCTTACCATCAAAATGAAAAATCACTTCTTTATCCTCATATTTAGTTTTTAAATTCACCGGTCTTTTCCAAATAGAGAACAGATTTCTTAACGTTTCATTAGCAAATCCAACGTCAAGATCGACTCCATAATGAACATGAGTAAGGAGTAACTCCTTACGATTCATATAATTTCCACTCTCCACTTCAATGATTGGCTGTCCAAAGTTAGTGAGTTGCGAAAGAAGTTTTTGCTTGATCGCCAGAAAATCTTTAGAGTCAATTTCAAACCTGCCAGAGCGAGGATTGTACTTATAGGTGAAAAGCTGCTGACGCTCACAAAAATCAGGAGTCAGGAATTCATCAATGAATGAAATATCATTGTGAGACTTTCTGACTTGAAAAATTTTATCTCTTCCCTGGCCGAGTTTTGTGTCCCAATGCAATTTCTCCTTCATGTCAGAGCAATCATTGTACTCTTTGCCAAACATCCCACGATTCCAGCGATACTCAATGTCTCTCATAAGCTCAATACCAATCTTGTAAGGGTTGATATTCTGCTTGCTCATGTACATAACACCGGCGTGCTTGTCGGCAAAGTCGATGATTTCTGAGGCATCAAGAGCCTTCTGAGTCATGATCGTGGAATGCCAGTAGCTCGCCCACCCTTCATTCATTATCTTGGTCATACGCTGAGGAAGAAAATAATAGGCCTCTTCACGGAGTATACCAATAATATCAGCTTGCCACTCCTCAATGGGTGCGTACTGAATAAGGTAGCCTAAAATATCGCGAGTGCTAACATGGGCCTTTTCAGCACTTAGTGTTTCATCTTCTTCTTTTTTATCTTCTTTTTTTGTCGATCTTGCCTTTGTGCGCATAAATGATTTAAGAGCGGCCGATCGATCATCGATGAGATAACCATCATCTTCACTTTCAGTTTTCTCTTGGGCAACAAGCTCTTTGCGGCTTCTTTTTAAAGCACTTGTTTCATACAACTCATGAACATCCAGCAAGTTCTCCAATGAAAGAACTTTATCGATAAATGTTTCAACTGCATCAGCTCCATAACGGTCCATATAACGACGAATTTTAGTACCATGATTGGCCATGACATCCATCATTTGACGATTCGTATTTGAGAACCAAGCATTGTTCTTGAAAAAATCATTGTGCCCATAGACGTGGGCCATCACAATTTTTTGATCAACCCAATTATTCACTTGAAGTAAATAAGCATAACAAGGATTCGTATTAATCACCATTTCGTAAATTTTTTGGAGACCGTAGGCATAGCCTTTGGACAATTGATCGTAGTCCATACCAAATTTCCAGTGCGGATATCGGCTTGGGAATCCGCCTTGGGCGGCTAAAATATTAATCGTGTCGTAGTCACAGATTTCAAAAATTTGCGGAAAAAAGTCTAGACCATAATCGATGGCGTATTTTTCAATCTGATTTTTAAGGGCCAATAACTCACCAGTAATGGGTTTTGTGCGATTCATTTATTTCCCTTTACCTAAAAATTCCTTAATGGAATCGAGGATCCCTTCTTTATTTTTTATTTTACTGAGAGTGAGCTTTTCATGACTGGCCCCATATTTGGCCGTC
>CANFNX010000006.1 GCA_947448495.1 Bacteriovoracaceae bacterium
CACTGTCCAGGCCAGTATGGGAGCGGCGGGACTCAATCCGAGTGTTGGGCCAAACTGTATCGGTAGTTGGGACGTGAAGGTCAGACCTAATGCTGTGGCCTTAAATTATGACGGTGGATCAACTGATTCAGGTACAGATGTTGCCATTTGGCAGGACACCAGTGCCTCAACAGAATATAAAGTTATTTATTCTGCCTACTCTGATACAAATGGAACAATCTTTGTTGAAAAAACAGTCTTTGATGCCAATGGTGTGATTTATAATAATAACTCAACAGGCTTCCAAACTGTCAGCTTTGCCCCTCTTCAATCGGGAACAGTCGCCACGGGTTCTGTCAAAGATATTTCCATCACCGGAACAGCATATCACCTTTATATTGCTTATCAGGCAGCCGAGTCGAGTACCCCGAGCTCTCCGAGAATTCGTATCAGAAGAATTGATAAGCAATATGACTCAACTGGAACTGGTTACGGTTCTAAAACAGATTCAAGTTACCCACATCCAGGGAAATTTGGCTTTTTCTATGATAGTGCTCCGACAATGACTGCTCTTTGGCCAACTTCTTCAACTCCGAACATTGGGGTTGTACAGTCGCCATCTTTAGGAGCACCGATACAGGTCAGCTTCTTGGCCGATCTGTCAACTGGTGATAACATCACGACGAATGGTGTTTTGGCGAAGGCCGTCGCAACTCCGAGTACAGCTCCCAATGTGCTTTGCTCAGGCCCATGTGGAACAAGTGTCAACGCTGGCTACCTCGCAACTTTTATTAATAGTTCCTCAAGCCGTGCTCTACAAGGGGTCACCGCTTATAATGTTTCTGGTATCTCAGACACCTATATCTATGGTGCCCTTTCTGGTTCAGAATACCTGGACATCTCTACTTATGTGACAGGTAAGCTTGGCAAAATTATGCAAATTGGAGGGGTCTGGTATCTGCCTTTCATTGATCAATCGACTGCAGGAACCATCGGAAATATTCGAATGATCTATGCCAGCGCAGGGGTCTCTAACTATCTTCATTCAAGCTTATCCGTGGGAACCTATGCCTACTCTTCGATTGGTACAGTCAATAATTTTGAAGCCGGCCTAGATTTTAGTAACAATGTGGTTATTGCAGCTGTGAATACCTCCAATGTTCTTTCACTTTCTAGCTTTGATACTGCTGGAGCTACAGTTACCGCTCCGGTTTCGATCTTTGGTTCAGTTCCAGTTTCTGCCAGTTCTCTCAGAGTTGGTTTTGGAGTTTCATCCAATAAAAACTTCTTCGTCGCTGCTAAAGTATTAACGGCACTATCACCTCTCACTTATGAATGGAAATTTGGTAGTTATAACTCTAGTTTTAACATTAATTTTGAAAATAAAATGACGACCATGTCCTACAACCCTGCTACGTCAACCATCCTAGACATTAACAACCTCTATGATGTGAGTATTCAGGCCTATGCCAGCAACACATCCTCGACTACAGAAGCCAGACTTCTTGTGACTTCTAACAATGGTGGTAGCAGCGTGAATCTTTACAGTGTGCGCTTCCGTTCAGATAACGAGCTCTCATGTGGCTCTTGTACGCAAATTAATTTAAGTACCGAAACCATGAGCAGCTCGAAACGGATTGCGACGACACCAGTTTTTGCGATTTCAAATGGTATGACTATTGGCTCAGCTGGATCCAGTGCCACACCTACGGAAAACACTCGAAATATCTTCTATGGGATCTACCCCGTCAAATTATCAGGTGGGTACTATAGGCCTCAAATAGGTATTTTTAATGCCCAAGTTGAATCCATAGACTCAACGACCTCGAGTTCGACAGGACTCTTAGGCCACAGACCTCCTTTCTTCAGCGGAAACTAACTCCAAAGGGCATCCGAAAGGATGCCTTTTTTTTTGGGCACATTCCCTCTGTCATCAAGCTACAAAGGGGTCAATTCTCGACTGAAACTCTAAGTTGTAAATAACTAAGGTAAAATACGAGAACAACGATAGGTTCTATGATGAGAAGTACTCTTTTCACATTCTTCATCCTCCTCTTTTTACAGGCCTGTCAGGTCAGTGAAAAAGTTGTGTCTTCAAAAGAATTGACCATCAATAACTATCCCCTCACTGACTTTCAGGTTGTCCTCTCCCCAGATGGCTGGAAAAAACTTGGGAGCACCATTTCAATCAAATTAGTACACGCTCATGAATTAACAGTGGTGGGAACACCATTTATTGAAGTGATGGTTGGAAATCAAGTTCAAAATTTTACCTATCAGTCAGGAAGCGGCACAGATACACTAGTCTTCGGTTACACTGTGACTTCCTCTGATGAAGATGACAATGGGATTCAAATTCTTAATACGATTCAATTGAATGGTGGCTCTATTACCTATATCGATGCTACCGGAGTGGCGACAAATACTGTCACGTCATTTAATCCACCGGCCTATGATATTCGAGTCGATGGTGTCATTCCAACTCTTCTTTCAGTTAAAGGCCCCAATAGTGGCAACTATATTACGAACTCAAATTTAAATTATGCCATTCGTTTTTCAGAAAATGTTTTTGTTTCTGGTTCGCCAAAAATTGATATTGGTCTCGGTACGGGAACTGTATCCGCTAAATATAGCGGAGGAACTGGCTCTCGGGTCCTCACTTTTGGATACAAAATTTTAAGCTCCGACTATGATAATGATGGTTTCATTAACGCCTCTAGCATTACCCTTTCTCCTTCAAGTAATATTACTATTACCGATCAAGCTGGAAATTCTATTTCCAGCAGTATTCCGGTCCTCTCGTCTCAATCCATCTTAACGGATTATAGATTAACCCAGATTGTCTCTGTGACCCCAGCGACTCTCACGGGATTAGCGATTGCTCAACCTGTAGACTTCACGATCCGATTTGCAGAGCCTATGGCATTCATCCCATCGGCGAAAATATCACTTCTTCTCCCTTCTGGAATGATTACGGCAAACTATCTGAGCGGTTCCGGATCAACAGATGTAAAATTTCGCTACTTGGTGCAAAACGGGTTAGAAAATTTTTCCAACATTTCTCTTTTGACACCCGTAGAAGTCACTTCCACTAATAACATTTATATTAATTCGGCCGTTCCGACTATTATGAGTGTTACCAGTCCAGCTGCAACGACTTACCATCTCGGACAAAACATAGACTTTACTGTGCTTTTTAGTTCTCCGGTCAATGTGACTGGTTTACCGGCCATTCCCCTCACACTGACAACTGGCCCAGTAAAAGCAAAGTATCTCTCTGGAACTGGAACAAACACTCTTATCTTCCGTTATACTGTCGAAGCCGAAAAGCAAGACCTAGACGGTATTTCTGTTGGATCTCAGTTGGAGCTCTTAGGTGGGACCATTAAAGATTTAACCAACACGTTCAGTTCTCAATTGGCATTGCCAACAGTTGTGACGACAGGAGTTTTTGTTGATTCAATTGCTGGTCCTTCGGTTTTGTTCGCCTACGCACCGGCTGCGGCCGTTTACACTGAAGGGCAGAATTTAGATTTTACCTTGGTCTTTAATCGAGCAGTGACTTTTTCCGGAACACCTAGACTTCCGGTGAATCTGGGTGGAGTCATACCAACAACTGTTAATGCCACTTTTCAACCGGCCCTTAGTTCTGGAAATACGGCCGTCTTTCGCTATACCGTACAGGTTGGGGATAATGATAGTGATGGACTGACGATCACTGATCCTATCGATCTGAATAGTGGAAGTATTGTTGATTCTCTTGGTCTCGCAGCAAATCTCTATTACTCAGCTCCGAATATGACTGGAATTTTTGTAGATGGTCTTGCCCCTTCTATTTTATCTCTCACGGCACCGGCCAGCGCCACCTATGGGCCAGGCCAAATTCTCACCTTCATCGCGACCTACAATGAAGTCGTCAATGTAACAGGCATCCCAACGATTGCGATAACTCTGACAACTGGTACAGTCTATGCCCAATATGCAACGGGGTCTGGAACTAATACTCTGAATTTTACGTATCAAGTTCAAGCAGGTGATCAAGACGCCGATGGCATTACTCTGATCTCACCTCTTAGTGTTTCATCGGCAACAATTAAAGACAATGTCTCTCATCCACAGTCACCACTGACCTTTACGGTTCCAAGCACCACAGGCATTCTCATTGATGGATCAGCGCCTTCTATTACGGCCATGACTGTTTCACCTACAACTGGGACAGTGATTTTAGGTCAATCGATTACCTTCACGACCACATGGTCAGAAGCAGTTACATTTTCTGGAAATCCTCGCATTGTTTTAAACATTGGTGGAACCCTTGCTTATGCCAATTTTCAGTCATGCTCGTCTACGACTTCTTGCTCTTTTAAATATAGTGTGAGTGCCGGGCATCTTGATACGAACGGAATCACTTTAAATGCCACTTCTATAGATGCCTCTCTTGGAACAATCAAAGATGCTTCAGGCAATGATGCTAACCTTAACGTAGCTTCAGTGGTCCCTACCATGACCTCTCTCAATGTTGATGGTGTGGCCCCGACCATCAGCTCAGTTGTTGTGTCAACCTCTACCAATCATACATATATTATTGGCCAAAATATCGACTTTACTGTGACCTGGTCTGAACCTGTGACTGTTTCTGGAGCCTCTTATCTCAGTGTTGTAGTTGGTTCTCAAACCCTTAGTGCCACAGGTGTCTCCGGTAACGGGACCAGCACGCATGTTTACCGCTATACAGTTGCCTCTGGTCATCTTGATAACGATGGAATCAATCTTCACTCAACTGTTTATCCAAGTGGAGGCTCACTCATTCACGATGCCAACTGGAATACGGCCAATCTTTCTTTTACCCCTCCGCAAATGAATCTGGTCACGGTTGATGGTGTTCTCCCTACTATCGGACTCATTACACCACCGAATAATGACACCTATCATCTTGGAGAACTGCTGACTTTTACCTTTAATTGGAGTGAACCAATCACAGTCAACACGTCTGGTGGAACACCAACATTAAATATTATTCTCAGTGGCTCGGCCATGGTCAAAATAGCGTCTTATAATTCTCTCATGAGTACACCAACCAAAATGGTGTTCAGCTATACTGTTGCATCAGGAGATTTAGATGCTGATGGAATACAGATTGATCCACAAATATATTTGAATGGTGCGGTAATTACTGATAGTCCCGGTAACCTCGCAGCAACCCCTATCTCTTTTAATTCGCCAGTTCTTAGCGGAGTTAAGGTGGATGGTGTTCGCCCAATTATTACAAGTATGACTCCTCCTCCTGACGGTTACTACGGAGTTGGAAGCAATGTGAATTTTACACTCCACTTTTCTGAAGCTATTACGGTTACCGGTTCGCCTTATGTACAAATTAAATTTGGATCAACTTATAAAAATGCTTACTACTCCTCTGGCTCAATGACGAATGACATTGTTTTTACTTACACAGTTGGAGTCACCAATAACGGTTTAAATGCTGGAACGACATTTTATTCACCAGTGATTCTCAATGGTGGAACCCTACAAGATGGCCCTGGAAATGATGCGGTTTTAACGTTTGCAGGATCCACTTATGCAGGAGTAGTTGTTGATGGCGTTTTACCTGTCGCTTCTTCTGCCGTCTCAGAGAACTTAACCAGCACTTCCAATCATGCCTCATTTAAACCCGGTCAAATCATGTCTTTCAAACTCATTTTTAGTGAATCAGTGAATGTAACTGGCTCTCCCAAAATTAGGCTGGATATTGAAGGCAATATTCGCTACGCCCTCTATGCAAGTGGAACAGGAACAAACACTCTGCGATTCAATTACACAGTGGATGCGGCGAATGCTCTCCTCGATTTAAATGGCGTAAATACAGATACAAGTATGGATCTTACGACGGGAACAATTACGGATCTCGCTGGAAATGCTTACACAGGATCTTTTAGTTTTTCTGAAATCGATTACATTCACTACACAGGAATGGTCGGTCGGTATCATATCACTTCACAAGATATCTCAACCAGCGCCTGTCACTCAGGTCTATTATGTGCAACCCAAGTGCGGGATCTCGCTGGGTCCAATCATCTCAATTACAATGGTGGCACAACGATTGGACCCATTGTTCATTCGAGCGGATTTGGAACCGGTAACACTGGCTATCTTGAGTTTGAACAACGAACGACAAGTTGGGAAAATAACTCTCTGAAATTTAGTCAATCGAAGACCATAAAGTATGTCTTTATTGTTGTCAAAACTCCAACGAACCCTTCCAATACTGCCGGTGTGATGAAAGATTTTCTTCTTCTCAGAAGATATGATTACACGACAAGTAATGAGCGCTCTCCGTTCCTGTTTAGTTCAAGTGGAACTAGCGGTGCTCAGAATCGGTACCTCTTTTATGATTACCAAACCTCACCTTATAAAGGTGGGAAATCGAGATGGAATGCCAATCCTTGGGATACAACTTACGCTTCCATGAAAAATTTTGTTTGGATGGAGAACTCTACTGCCATTTATTCATATGATTATGAAAATCCTCAAATATACTATTCAAATTCTTCAAAGATTGGAGGATATAAGAACGCCTCAAATACGGGGGGATTTAACGGCCAGTTAGCAGAATTTATCTACATGACCACCGATACAGATATCGACGCCACAAAGTTAGATCAGATTGTTAACCAACTCAATGGTATCCACGGAGCTTACTAATCTGCTCAACTAATCTTTCATTTGAAAATTTAACCGACATGCTATGATAAGAAGATGCGTGTCCGTTTGTTTATTTTTTGTCTTCTGAGTTTTCTGAGCCTTTCGGCCCAGGCCTTTGAACTGATCATGATTCAGGCCGTATCCGATTCCAGACGCACCTTCATCACCCGCAACGGAAAACGACAAGGTATCGCTCGAGGAGTCACGGGCACCTTCACGGCCGAAGATATTTCGGTTCTCGCCAAGGCGATCAATGTCACCGGAAATTTCACTCAATGGGAGCTTCTCAATCAAGAGGCCCGATTGCCTTTTGAGAAGGGAAAGATAGTGACCTATTATCCGGCCAATGAGTATCTTTGGGCCCTCACCACCGAAACAGAGAGACGAAAATACATTCGCAGTGAAATTCCCCACGATAAACGCTCCTGGGTATTTAAGGGAGCCCTCACTCGCGGTCTTTCTGAATCTGTTTCCGATGTTGCGGCCACTACCACTCAACGGGGTGGATTTTTAGGTGAAGTATACTTTGAAAAAGATATCACTGAATCGATTGCCTTTGATCTTGGCGCCCGCTACGAGCGAGAGGTGGTCAATTACACGGGAGCTTCCCTTATAACTGTTCGCTCACTGGCCATCTTTGATATTATTTATTATTTCAACTTTCTTCGTGAATATCTTAATGGGCGCTTCTACCTCGCTGGAGGTATGGGTTATGGGATGTCGAACACCTCAACCGTAGGGCTCTCTCAATCGGGACCAGTTTCCCTCCTTCCTGTAGTCAAGCTAGGTGTCGCCCTCCCCTTTAATGAAACCTGGGAATTTCTCACCGACGGCGCCCTGGAAAGCTTCCAAACCAGTGAAAAACAACAAAGTGGCCGTACTCAAACCACCACTCAAACCAACTTTAAATTCGGTTTTGGTCTACGCCGTTTCTTCTAAACTTGAGACAGTCACTGTAAATATTTCACCACCAAAATGGCCTTCTTTCTTCAGGTGCTAAAATCCATAAAAAGGGTGTTTTATGCATATTCATCTCAAAGTCTTTCAATTGATAATTCTATCGATGGTGTTGTCGGCCATGGTCCATGCGAGCCCTAATGACCTGGAAGATATCCTTCATTCAGAATTATCCAATACCGAAGTCAGTGACATAAGCGTGAGCAAAATTTCATCGCTTCAGGAAATGATCGATAGTCTCGAGGCTTGCAAAGAACGGGATATCATCTTTCATGAAGAAGATTATGGGGATTACACGAGCTATGCTTTCGGTTGTCACATGGACAATACCGATCTCACAACAGCTGAAATTTTAGTTAATAAAAACAATCAAGGCGAAAAAATTATCAGTTATCAAGAGCTCTCATTTAATCACTATCCCATGAACGCTTATCAATTCAATTCACTGTTTCTTAGTTTACAGTTTGCCAGCGTAACGTCCTCACAGTCTGTGACTCCTGGTATACGTGCTCTTTTCTCATTGGCCAAAGTCGGAGTGCCTGTAGGACTTTCATTTAAGGCGGCAAAAATTGTTTCACCTGTTCGATTAGATTGGCAAAAACATTACATTGCAGGAGCGATTATTTCCGGGGTGACGATTTTATCATCAGATGTCTTGATCATGTCGTCGAACAACCCTCGCATTCGTCAGATGAGTGATTTTCAAAAAGATATGCTTTGTTCAGTGGCCGGCCTCATCGGAAGTATAATGGCAGGAGTGACCAAAGAAGTTCGTGATAAAGTGACAGGGCTTGGTCATCCAGAAGTGAATGACGCCCTTTATACGGCAGCAGGAGGTGCTTCTGTGGCACTAACCTTCACTATCCCCATAGCATCTTTGTTAAAACCAAAGTCTCGCCCCCAAGTGCTTTTTTAGGCAAAAAAAAAGGCCCGCTTTCGCGGGCCTTTCAATCAAGGAATTACTTTTTCATCAATCCAATTTCTTTCAAACGAATCATCAACCATTCATGAGAATTGATTGGCTCATATTTCGCTCCAGTTCCAACACAAGAAGGAACACAAGAAAGAACTGTATCAGGATTTGGATGAACAAAAAATGGCATAGAATAACGATTTGTGGAAGCATCATCTGGGTTCACCACTCGATGAGTGGTGGCAGGGATCACGTCATTTGTCAGACGAGAAAGCATATCGCCTGAATCAACCACAAGTTGCTTATCAGTGGTTTTTACTGGCAACCATTTTCCATCGCGATCAAGAAGTTCAAGACCAGAAGTCGTTGCACCAACCATCACAGTGATGAGGTTAATATCTTCATGAGCTGCAGAACGAACTGAATTTTTTGGAGCACGAGCGTCTAGAGGCGGGTAATGAATAGGACGAAGAATGGAGTTACCATCCTGAAGCATACTTCTGAAATAAGCTTGAGGAACATCTAGCGCCATCCCGAGAGCGTCTAGAACAACGATAGAAGTTGTATCAAGAGCATTATAAAGTTTAAGGAAAGTATCTTTGAACTCAGCAATTTCTGTTGGCCAGATATTGTCTGGAAAATATTGTTTCATATTTGGGTTCACAAGAGTCTCACGACCGACATGCCAAAACTCTTTTAAATCTGGATAAGGAGAATTTTTAGCATGCTCAACACCAAAAGCAGTATATCCACGCTGACCGCCACCCTCTTTACATACATACTTCTTCTTAGTTTCTTCGTTTAACTGAAAGAATTCATGAATCAAGCTGTAGGCCTTATCCGTGACAGCATAATCCACCGGGTGATCAACCAGAACAATAAATCCATAGTCTTTAAGACCAGAGAAGAGATTATTAACAAAAGCAACTTTATCGTTGTTAGAACCGTTTAAAAAACTCATTAGACTTAGTTCAGGTACTTTTCTCATGGTGTCCATGGGACCTCCGTTGGTTATGAATAGTACTATCTAAATAATCTTCGATGACGGAGGTCGTCTATAAAAAAAATTAGATGGGTCCTAGCTGAAAAATACCCTAGAATTTTTACATGGTTTTATAAGTTTTTCTTATAAGACAGAGGGGTTGATCGGCCTTTATTCCCCAAAATCGGTGCGAAACATCTTCATAAGGTTCTTCGCGACACCTTCCCAATCATTAGGGTTGAGCTTAAAAGCAGCAGAATTACTCTTACTGTGGAGGACGCCTAACTTACAAACTTCGGCACTCATCACTGCCTCTCTCTCGGCCAAGCTCAGATTGTCATAATCCGCACGATCAACTGCTTCGTTACCGGCCCATAAAGGACGGCGTTGATAGGACCTCCCCCCTAAGCGGACTGGAAAAAAATCGGATATGTAGTCAGGCCCCATAAACTTTTGAACGGAGGATCGATAAAGACTCTCACGCCTTTCTTGATCAAAAGGTCGATCAAAATCTGGAGCTGCGTTCACTAAGGGCTTCAGTTCAATTGCCTCCACCTCTCCCGCTGGTGACTTGATAAAGAGAATAAATCTCTCCTCACCGGCCGATCCCCCAGAGGTTTTAGTTTTAGAGCAGCCCAATAGAAGCTCTTTTTGGGAAATTCGGGAAATTAATTTTACATCTGGATTGAGCACAGCTGGAATGTTCATGCACCCCTTTTCAGCGACGTCATCATTCAAAAGTTTACTCACTAGCTTTTGCTCTGACTCACTAAGAGGATTTAGATCTGGCCCACAATTTTTTGAAGTTAAAATTTGCTGATATTTTTTGGACAGAATTTTCCCTTTCTTTTGAGACGCGGCTTCTAACTTTTTTAAGTAATCAGTGGAAGGACAGGCCTTACCATCCAGGCCATCTTGATAACTTTGAATAAAAGAATCAGCTCTTAAATCAGGGGCGATGAATTTGTGGGCCATGTACATTCGCATCAAATCCAAATCAAGTGAACACTCAGTGGAGTCATCAAAGTCATTCAGAGTAAATAAAGCCTTTGCTTTTGGGCCAGGGAAATAGCCAAAATTTTCAAGATGGGGATCTCCAGCGCAAAGCCCCTTTCTTTTATTCAAAAACTCAACGCTATCGGAACGTTTCACAAGCTCATAGAAATAAGGAGGAAAAGAGCGCCACTTACTGAATAAATCAGGAGCATTTTTCAGTCTGAGTTTAATAAAGTCTTCGGATTGATCGGGATAAAGTTTTTTAAGACGCCCCAAAGCTTCTGCGGGTATGACGCCATCTTGGGCCAGAGTTAAACAAGGAAGAAGTAAAAGGAATAATAAAAATTTCATAAGATCCTTATCGGACAGAAGACTCATAATATAAAATCATTCAAATCACTGAAACATCATCGTACCTAAACGAATCCAGTTGGACCTTTCTTCAATGGCAATCCTGAAATCCTGACTCATGCCCATGGAAGTTTCTAACTTGCGTCCAAGCTCCAGGCCTAGGCGTATTTTGAGGTGATTAAGTTCTTCAAAACAACGTTTCGCCTCAGCTTCAAAAGCTTCAGTTCGCAAAGTCCCCATGGTCATCAGACCCAAGACTTTAATTTTTGAATTCGATGGAACTGACTGGGCGGCAGATTTGAGTGTCTCATAGTCTTCAAAACCGGACTTCTGTTCTTCCTTAGAGGTATTAAACTGAAGAAAAATTCCGACCTCGTGACCAAGACGCTGTTCTGACTTGAGCATTTTATTGAGGAGGTCTTGATCATCCACGGAGTGAATGGCAAAGAGATGAGGAATAGAAAAAAGTTGATTGAGTTTATTGGACTGTAAATGACCAATCATATGCCAACGAATCTCGGGGCAAGAGACTTTGAGGGCTTCGGCCTTTTCGCTTAATTCTTGAACTCGATTCTCTCCAAAATCTCTTTGACCTAAGTCATAATAGAGTTGAATCTCTTCAATCGAGCGAGTTTTAGAAACGAGTAAAAGCTTTGTGTCGGCCGGAAGCTGATTTTGAATCGCTTGGAGTTTCTGAGCGAAGATAGCCTTTTTCTCAGGCGTCACCCTCGGCTCCTTTGCCTTTCTTTTTCTTTTTTAAGCTGATGGTTGCTTTGATTTCAAAATCATATTTCTCAGCGATTTTATCAAACTCTTTAGAAATGTCGATTTTATCCAGGTAATTGCGGAGCTCATTTTTCACTGAGGCGACAAATTCAGTTTTCGTGTTCTTAGCATTATCGACAAGAGACCCCACCATATCCTTAGGCAGGGGTAAATCCTTAAGGACGGCCTTTACCCCTTCCTCTGTCATGAAAGCGGCCGTGACACCAGTCGTGAGAACCTTTTTTAAAAGATCCCCCAGTTTTCCATCACGATCCTTATCTCTTTCATCCATCTTAAAGCTCCTGAGCTCGCTTAGAAAAAGACTTCATCGTCATGGGAAGATTCGTATTCACGAGGGTCTTCTCAATCATCCCAAGGCCAGGGAGAAAGCCTTTAAACTCAATTTCTAAATTGTAATTCACTTCAGTGCGACCACCGCCGAGATCTTTCAGTGTCCACTTTCCATTATTCACTTTCATCATGTCACCAGCGACCAAAGTCCAGCTGACTTCTTTATTCGGCACATGCTTAAGATTGATGGTGTAATTAATCTCTTTGATGATATTGATGCCGAATTTTACAGTCGCCCCATCGGCCGATTCTTTTTCCACCACAACATTTTTCATCCCATCTACGAAATCAGGGTATTTTTTATAATCAATAATCGCTTGATAAAATTTTTCTACCGGGACATCGTAAACTTCAGTTCTGTCAGCACGGGCCATACAAAAATCCTTTTTTAGTATCTTGGTTTCTTATCAAAATGATGTTCAGCTCGAATATGGCGAATCGTTCCTGATTCGCTTCTCATCACCAGAGAATGAGTTAGGCATCCCCATGGTTTAAAAATAACTCCATCCAAAAAATTCCCCGTGGTCACACCGGTTGCACAAAACATCAGGTGACCTTTGGCCAGATCATCAATCTTAAAAACGCGATTGATATCATCAATCCCCATCTTGAGTGCTCTTTCAATTTCCCCAGGGTTTCTTGGTTTTAAGATTCCCTGGAACTCTCCCCCTAGACACTGAAGAGCAGCAGCAGAGATAACACCCTCTGGTGCTCCCCCAATTCCAAAAAGGATATCAATCCCTGTGTTAGGAGTCGCTGTCGCAATGGCCGCAGAGACGTCACCATCACCAATCAAATTAATCCGCGCTCCTGCCGCTCTCACTTCTTCGATGAGATCTTTATGGCGAGGACGATCGAGAATAATGGCCGTGAGATCGGCTACCCGACATTTTTTAGCATCGGCCAGACGTTTCAAATTTTCAGTGGCACTTTGACGAATATCAAGTTTGCCTTTGGCCTCCGGGCCAGCAGCAATTTTTAGCATATAGGTATCTGGAGCGTGCAAAAGTCCACCCGCTTCACCAATGGCCATAACAGAGATTGAATTAGGTCCACCGTGAGCACAAATCGTGGTTCCTTCTAAAGGATCAAGAGCAATTTCAAGTTTAGCCCCAGTTCCAGAGCCCACTTTTTCTCCAATATAGAGCATGGGAGCTTCATCTCGCTCACCTTCACCGATGACCACAGTGGCATCACAATCGATAGAATCAAGCATCGCTCTCATCGCATCCACTGCAGCTTGGTCAGCCGCTTTTTCATCCCCACGTCCCATGAGACGGGCAGAAGCAATCGCGGCCATTTCGGTCACACGTACAAATTCCATGGCAAGGTTTCGGTTCATATTTTTTCCTGAGTAGAGTTAACGATTCATCTTACAATAAGTGATTAACTCTATGAAGATCTAACTCAATTGACGCACTAAAAACGTTTGAGCTTCCCTAGGTAGTAAATCTGTTGGAACAATTTGAATAAGATCTTTGACCTTGGTCAGTTTTTCAGCATCGGTATAGGCATCGAGATTAAAAACCCACTCATCTTCGGTCAAAAGCGGTGAATCCACATTTCGTTTAGAGAGGATGCGACCCGTCTTCAGGCCCACTCCGTCTTCCCATTCCACAAAAACGTCCAAATAAAGCACTTGGACCTTGGACACTTCTCCATCCCCATGTTGCCAAACAAAAATTTCCACTGGACCGTCTGAACGAAGCCAATACTTAAGGCGAGGTGGAATTTCCAATCCACCTTCTACTTTGTGAAGGGGTTTTAGTCGCTTCACAATTTCTTTGGTAGTTAAGAAACTTTTTACATTATCCAAAATCTCTCGACGTTTCACAAATTCAACACCTAGACGATTGGCCGTAGACCATTTCACTGTTCCCGTCACATCCAAATTGCTTCCCAACCAATGAATACTTCCTTTCAGGATAGATTCAGGCGAAAAGTCCTGGTTATCATCCTTAAGGGAGATCTGCATTCCCGTGTGAGAGATGTCTTTAACTTCGTAAACCCGAGAATTATCGTCGGACTTAAACGTTAAGTAACAGAAAGGAAAACGTGGTAGCACACGTTTTTCATGTTTTTCGAAATCGGACTTAATTAAATTAAAACGACGTTCCATAAATCTCCTCAATATGGTCTTATTGTAAGGGTGAGCTCAAACTCTATAAAGATAGGTAAAGCTTTCTTTTTGCTGGAACTAAAACTGTCTGTTAAATTAGGTAGGAATGGAAAAAAACGACCTCGAAATTGATAATCTTCCCAATCGCTTAACATTTTTTCGAATGTTAATGATTCCTGTGGTTGTTTTGACACTCTATTTCAGTGAGGACCCCCCGCATCTTCTCTTGCCTTATCAACCTTGGCTAGGTCACATTGCTTGCTGGATCTTTGTGGTGGCCAGTATTACCGATTTTTTTGATGGCTATATTGCACGCAAAAGAAACATCGTCACCGTTTTTGGATCTTTTCTTGATCCTATCGCTGATAAGTTCTTAGTCGTTTCCTCCCTTCTCATGCTCCTGGCCCTCGATCGCATTCACCCAATTGTGGTGATCGTTCTCGTTTTAAGGGAAATGTACATGACTTCCCTTAGGCTGCTGGCACTTTCAGAGGGTGTGGATGTTCCTGTCAGCTCCATGGGCAAATGGAAAACGGGAACCCAGATGGTGTCTACTCCGATGCTCATGATCTATGATGATTTTATGGGAATAAACCTACCTTTGGTGGGAACAATCCTGATGTACATCTCTGCCCTTCTTTCCATGTGGTCGGCCCTTCTTTATTCCTTAAGCATGATCAAGAAGCTCAAAGAAAAACGTGCCGAAAAGAAAAAAGCTAAAAAAGAAGCGAAATCAAAAGATCATCCATGATGCAACAGTTTGTCGTGATTTGTGTTTCGACTCAAGTCATGCCGGAAAATTTTAAATTAGAATTGGTAAAAATTCTTTCTGATTTTAAATTGGAGTATTCTAGCTTCGAATATAAACAAACTTCATTCTCATATTCTCTTAAGAGCACTCTTTCATTGGCCTCACCAGAAAATCCAGTGCTTCATCAGTCCCTGATGAATCTATCTTCTCTATTCCAAATTGATATTGCTCTCATTGCCAAAAATCAGTTTGAAATGAAAAAACGCCTCGTTGTTTTTGATATGGACTCCACCCTTATTACTGCCGAAGTCATTGATGAGATGGCCCTTAAGCATGGCGTGGGAGACAAAGTTAAACTGATCACCGCCAGGGCCATGAATGGAGAGCTCAACTTTGACCAGTCACTACAGGAGCGAGTCGCTCTGCTTAAAGGATTTGATCGCTCCCATATGGAAGTCATTGTCTCTCAACTAAGATTTACTCCAGGGACAATCGATTTTCTAAAGCATCTCAAAAGCCTTGGAATTAAAACGGCGATTGCCTCAGGAGGCTTTGAATACTTTGCTCGTTTTGTGCAAAAAGAATTGCAGATAGATGAGGTCTTCGCCAACACTCTTGAATTTGAAGGCGATAAACTTTCTGGAAAAGTTCAAGGCACTGTCGTGAATGCCCAACGAAAAGAAGAGATTGTCTGTGAGCTTGCCCAAAAAGAAGGTATCACTCTAGATCAAGTGGTCGCTATTGGTGACGGGGCCAATGACATTCCCATGCTGCTTAAAGCGGGCCTTGGGATAGCCATTCACGCGAAAGAAAAAGTTCAAAAATCCGCTCACTATCGCATTAATTTTGGTCCCATGACCCATGCCCTGAGTTTTATGAATCATGAAACTTTATAAAAATCTTTCCACCGCATTAAAAGAAAAAGAAGACGTGAAGGCGATCAAGCTTTCAATCAAAGAAAATATTTTCCCCTTAGAACTTTTTGATCTCCCCAATCTTGAAGAAGCCTACTTGGAGGGTGCCTGCACAAGTTTTCCCGATCACATCGAAGGCTGGAAAAACTTAAAGATCCTTTCCCTTAAGTGGGATCAATTTTCTGGGGATCTTTCAGGAATCCTATCTCTGCCACAACTTGAGAATCTGAAAATTATTGAAACACCCATGAAAATGTTTCTCCTACCTCTGGGTAAAATCAATGCTCCTTTAAGATTTCTTACCATCAAAGGCTCTGGTCTTGAAAAATTACCGGAAGAAATCTCTATGTGTTTAGGGCTGAGTGAATTGAGCTTACCTTCAAACAGGCTCTCAGATCTTCCCTTTGCCTTTAAAGAACTCAAGCTGCTCAAACGACTCAATTTAGATAATAATCTTTTTAATCATTTTCCAGATCAAATAAAGGCCATGAAATCACTCTCCCATCTGTCGATCGATGGGAATCAATTTTCTGAAGAAGAAAAGGCCAGAATTCAGCGAGAGTTTCATCTGACTGTGAACTAAAAGATCTTAGACTCGCCCTGATCTAGAACTATAAATTTTTCTGGAGTCGCTTTTTTGATCCGATCAATCGGATCATTCATCCCTTCATCGGTCAAAGGAAATGTTCCAAAGTGCATCCCAATACCTAATTCAGCTCCAAGTTCTTCACGGGCCTTAATAGCCTCTTCAGGATTGATGTGACTCTTTCTCATGAGCTCCTCAGGAGCATAGGCACCAATCGGTAACAAGGCCACATCGGGTGTGCCTACTCTTTGTCGGATCTGAGAAAAATGGGCCGAATACCCGGTGTCCCCAGCAAAATAAATTTTAAAATCTGGTGAATGGATGAAAAAACTTCCCCAAAGACTC
The DNA here is from genome assembly GCA_947448495.1 of Bacteriovoracaceae bacterium. GTDB lineage: Bacteria > Bdellovibrionota > Bacteriovoracia > Bacteriovoracales > Bacteriovoracaceae > Peredibacter. The sequence goes on from CANFNX010000006.1 coordinate 16,709, forward strand.
TTACATTTATCAAACAGACCTCTCGCCGACCAATGAAGCGAAGGAGTAAAAACAATTTTATGCTGCTTAATCTTATGCTCTTGCCACCAATCCATAGCATGAACATTTTGAATGCCTTCTTCAAGAAGGAGTACTTCATCACCAAGGGGGACAAGAAAGAGCGGATGAAATCTAGCATCTAGTTGTTTAAGTGAAGGAAGATCCAAGTGATCATAATGATTGTGAGATATCAGCACCACATCAATCTTTGGGAGTTCCTCTAAGCGAAGACCAGGCTCCCTCACTCGCGCGGGTCCCAGAAATTGAGAAGGGCCAGCTCGGTTCGAGAAAATCGGATCCGTCAGAATATTAAGATCATCTAGTTGAAGCAGAAAAGTAGCGTGATTGATAAAAGTCACAACAGCACGATGACTGGAAGTGAATTTAGGGAGGGAATAAGTTTGATTCGGCACATGCTCAGGCCATGTGGTGCCATCACCTTTAAGCTTCCACTTCAGCACTTGCCAGAAACTTAAGAGATGATTGCCACCAGGGTTAAAAAAAGTTTTCCCATCATAGTGATCTGACACAGGGTACTCCCTGGCCCTCACCGAAAAGCTTGCCAAGATGAGGGCCAAAAGAAGAAGTCCAGATTTTATCATTGAATAACCATTTCCTGTCCTGTCCAAGTCATCTTCAGATCTCCCTCTTGAAGATCACCACCTAAAATTTTTTTAGAAAGTGGTCTTGTGACCAGTTTCTGAAACACACCATTCAGTGGTCGTGCTCCATACTGAGCATCAAATCCTTGATCCTCAAGTGTCGCATAGGCCTTAGCATCCAGTTGCAACTGAACTTTCTTCGTTTTCAATCTTTCATTCAGAAGTTTAACTTGCTTATCAATCAACTGTTTCATGACTGATTTATCGAGGGCATGAAAATTTAAAACAGCATCAATACGACCCAGGACCTCTGGTTTAAAATCCATTTTGGGATTCTTTGAGTTGGACGTCATCATGATGATTGTATTTTTAAAATTAATCACCCGTCCTTTATTATCCGTTAAACGACCATCATCGAGGATTTGAAGCAGGATATCGGCAAAATCTGGATGGGCCTTTTCGATTTCATCAAAAAGAACCACACTGTACGGCTTACGCCTAATCGCTTCGGTTAAAACACCACCCTCTTCATAGCCTACATAACCGGCAGGAGCTCCAATAAGCTTGGCCACTGAATGCTTTTCTGAGAACTCAGAAAGATCAAACCGCACAATATTCTCTTCGTTTTCAAAGAGGTACTGAGTGAGTGCCTTGGCCGTTTCTGTCTTTCCAACCCCAGTAGGACCTAAGAGTAAGAATGATCCGAGTGGGCGAGACTCATCAGAAAGGCCGGCATAACTTGCAATTAACGTCTCAGCGATTTCATGCAGGGCCTCTTTTTGACCAAACACGCGCTTGCCTAAAAAGTCTTCCAGGTTAAGGATGGAATCCTGTTTGGATTTCAAAATTTTCTCCACCGGAATTCCTGTCTGGCGTGAAATAATTTCGGCGATATGTTTTTTACCTAGAATCCAATCGTGCTGAAAATTCCCCAGTTCTTTTTGAGTCTCAGGGATCAGCATGAACTTAATTTTTGAAGCCTCTTCATAGTTTTGAGTTCTCTCCGCTGCATCCAGTTCAAACTGTAGACGATCCAAACGGTTCTTAATTTCAGAGACTTTTTTAAGCGAACCAATTTCTTTTTCCCAATTCTTCTTGCCTTCCTGGAAGCGTTTTTCAAGTTCTTCAATATCTTTTTTAAGATCCTTATTATCTTTTTCCATTTGAGCATAAATCTTTTTTGAGCGAAGTTCTGCTTCTAACTCTACGAGTTTTGCAGGCATCGCCTCAGCTGATAATTTCAAGGCCGAAGAAGCTTCATCTAAAAGATCAATGGCCTTATCGGGAAGATTTTTATCCGTAATATACTGATCTGATAAAAAGACCGCATTATAAACAGCATCCTCAGAAATCTTAATCCCGTGATGGGCCTCCATTTTCGAGCGAACACCCATGAGAATTTCTACGGCATCCTCTTTGCTGGGCTCATGCACAGGAACACTACGAAAGCGTCTTTCTAAAGCAGGGTCATTTAAAATGTACTTTTGATATTCATCAAAAGTTGTCGCTCCGATGCAATGAAGCTCCCCTCTCGCAAGGGCCGGCTTTAACAGATTGGCTGCATCCATCGCTCCCTCTGTACGTCCAGCACCAACCAGTTGGTGAAGCTCATCAATGAACAACACCACTTCTCCGGATTTAGATTTAACAAATTTTAAAAGATTCTGAATTCGCTCTTCAAAATCACCACGGTATTTTGTCCCGGCCATGAGTGAGCCCATTTCCAAGGAATAGACGGTCTTATTCTTGAGCACATCCGGAACATTCCCTTTTACGATTTGTTCCGCGAGACCTTCCACAATCGCCGTTTTACCGACCCCGGCGGGACCCACGAGCACTGGATTGTTTTTGGCCCTTCGACCCAATATTTCAATGACGGAACGGATTTCTTTTGTGCGTCCGATAACCGGATCCAATTTCCCCTTTTGGGCGGACTCATTAAGATTGATGAGAAACGTGGGTACCTCCACTTCTTCGGCCGGCTCAGCAAATTTTTGATAATCTACTTTGAGCTGAGGGAAGATTTGGGGAAGATGTTTAAGTAAATGCTTTTCACTCACCTCGGCTTTACCTTGCTGAGCTGAATCGCCAGAAGCCAGAGTGATCCATTCTTGAAGCTTAGTCGAAGTTCGCTGATTTTCTAGTGTCACGGTCGAAGTCGTTCGCGGCAATCGCTCAAGCAGAGCCTCAACTTCCTTTTGATTATCCTTCATCGCTTTTGAAGCATAAGAGGATTTATTGAGGATTAAACCAAGAAGCAAATGTTCTGGTGCAAGCTCTGTATTTTTTCGCTTAAGCGCTTCAGACTGAGCAATATCGAGGGCCCCTAAAACCACTTGATCAAATTTGTTCATCATAAACCTCTTTGGTTTGTTTTCTTAATTTAAAGATGGGATTGAAAGGAAAGATGTCAAGGTTCCAAGGAATGATGATTAATCGATTTCACCTTAACCCGGACGGCCTCTTCGAGAGTTTTTTCAATCTCAACTTCAACACTATCCCCGGCTTTTGCAAAGGCGAGTTTGGCCTGGGTCACTTTACTCAGCCCACGCTTCATTATCTGAAAATGTTTATTTTGATTCAACTCACAAACATCCCACTCGAAGCTAAATTTAGTTTCTGCAAAGACACGTACAATTCTTGTCTTAGTATGTTGCGAGTAATTATGTTTACTAAAGGCCTGAACTGTTAAGGGCAAAAGTCTTCGGTCCTTTCTCGCCATTTGTGCTAATCGCTCAACATCTGGTGATTGCTTTATTTGAATAAATTGATGACACCAGTCATTGACTGAATTTGCCAACGGACAACTCTCATTATTAGGGCATGGAAAAAGAATATGATAACCCATGCTGATGAGTGCTTCTCTAATCGTGAGCATTTTTGGAAAAAAATCTTTAGTTCCCGGCTCAATAAATAAAATATGATCGGGATTAATTTCCCTAATGTAGTTTAAAACGCCCTCGGTACCCATTTCATTGGCCGAATGGCCAAACAGGGCCAATTTTTGACCTTGTAGATCCCTGAGACTACTTTTAGATTGGGTTAACTTTTCATCAGGATAAAGTCCACTCCAAAGTTTCTGTGCCTGATCACGCATGATTTGAGATGTTTCAATCTGCAACACCTCAACCGCTGCTCCAACCCACTCTCGAAAAGCAATAGAAAAAGTACCTGGCCCTGCACCTATATCAATAAGAGTGGATTGCCTAAGATCCTCCAACCAGCTCTGAGGTAACCAGGGTATGATGCCCTGAAATTTAGGAATATTCGTCGTCAAATAAAAAGCTGTATAAGCTGAAGCTAGGCGCTTGTCTTTAAGATAGTCACCAATGTGATCTCGATTCTGTGTAAACTTCACAGAAAGCTCTTCAATGGCCTTTAAAAGATCATTTTCATTTTTAAATTCATAAATCAAATGCTGACGAAGCAAATTTAAATCCATAGTTAATAATAAACCTAGCAAACTGAAATGAGGAGAATTTTATTCAAGACTATATCACAAAAAACGAATAAAAATATTCATAATATCACAATAAGCGAATATTTCTTGTGCCTAAATTTTCACCGTGAGATAGTGAATAGCAATTCAGGGAGTAGCTGGCCGGAAAAAAACAGGCCTCTAGTTCGTCAGCACGGGGAACACCCGGATTAGAGTTAAAAAGCAAGACTGAATATAAAAAATCATAAGAACACAACATGTCGTGCGATCAGCATCGACAGGATGAGATAAAAATAAAAATAATTTTGAGGTATTGATGAGAAAATTAACTTTTGTAGAGATCATTAAATTTTTAAAGCTCAGGCGTCCCTATTATCTCTACGCATGCTTATTTGGTCTTTCTTCGCTCGTTGTCCCTCTTGGGGCACAGTTTTTAGTTAACAGTCTAGCCTTATCTGGAATTTGGATCAATGTTTTCTCATTCATGGTGCTGATCTCGATTGGGATGATTATCTCTAATGGACTAAAGTACTACTTAGTGGTGCTAAAAGAATATATCCAAAGAGAGCTCTTCATCATTGAAGCCTCAAAATGGACTAAGAAGCTAGAAATAAAGGAAAGCAAATATTTTCTTGAGTCCGTTATGCTCCTCAAGTCTTTCTCATCTGTCTTTACCAACTTTGTTGAAATTTCTCTTATCTTCATTTTTGGCATGATTGCGATCATTTCCTTTCATCCAGCCTTTGTGATTATCGCCATCATGTTTGGTATTTGTTTTTACCTTTTTTATATGAAAACCGAAAACGCCATTCGCACTTCGATTGAGGAATCCAATCAGAAATACGATATGTTTGACCTTGTCATTGATAATAAAAATATCTCAGAAGGGTGTATCACCAAATACCTAGTGGCAAGAGATGAGCATTTTACAATTGTAAAAAATATTACTCTCCAAATCTCGATCCTAACTTTGTTATGCCAAATATCACTTCTAGGGGGAGGCATTTATCTTATAGGCGTTGGTCAACTTTCTATTGGTCAATTAATAGCAGCTGAAATTATTCTTTCTGGCATCCTACAGGCCATAAGTAAATTACCCGAAACACTTGAGGCCCTCTATGATTTTGAAACAAGTATCTACAAATTGAATAAGGCCCTAGGAGAGGTTTCACATGTTTGATAAAAGATTATTGGAACCCAAATTACCTTTAAATTTTAAGTCTAAATTCACTCTGGGTGGATTCTTCTTAGTGCTTGCTCTTTTTTTATTTCTGCCCTGGATCGCATTCACATCTGGGAACGGGCAGCTAACGGCAATAAACCCAAATGAGAGAATTCAATCTATCACAGCTCCACTTTCAGGTTTTATTAATGGATGGAGCATTAAAGAAGGAGACTATGTTAAAGAGGGACAGCCGATTGCAGAATTAGTTGATAATGATCCGTCCCTCATGGATCGTTTAACTAAAGAAAGAGATGCAGCACTAGCGGCAGTAGCATCATCCCGCCTGATGATGGAAACAGCAAGGATTGATCTTGAAAGACAGAAGAGTCTCTTCGAGCAAGGTTTGTCAGCAAGAAAAGAATATGAAAAAGCTAAAATAGAGCAATCAAAACATGCCATGGAGTACTCCAAAGCTTTAGCAGTACTAAACAAATCCGAAACTCAAGTGTCTCGTCAACAAACTCAAAAAGTTGTCGCTCCGAGGGCGGGATATGTCACGCGAATACTCCCCGGTGAAAGAGGTCAACTCATAAAAGCTGGTACACCAATTGCAATCTTCACTCCAGAAGTTAAAACACATGCGATTGAAATCTGGGTCGATGGCAATGATACCTCTATGATCCTGCCAGGACAAAAGGCCAGAGTTCAATTTGAAGGCTGGCCCGCGATCCAAATTCCAGGATGGCCTTCAGTGGCCATAGGAACTTTTCCTGCAAAAGTTCATTTGGTTGATAATGCAAGCTCTTACATGGGTAAATTTAGGGTGCTGCTTATACCAGACGGTAAGTGGCCAAGTCAGAAAATCTTAAGACTCGGCATACACTGCAGGGCCTATATTAAATTAAATGATTCTTTTATCGTTAAAGAAATCTGGCGACAGTTAACGGGTTTTCCGGCCTTGATTGAACCCATCAGGGACGAGCTCAACCAAATTTTGATGGAAAACAAGATCAAAGAAGAAAAGGAAACGGTGAAATGATGCTTCCCTTACTTTGCCTTTTAAGTACAATCCAAGTATTTGCCTTAACTGAGAACGAAATACGAGAATCTGTCTTAAATCACTTGCCGCTGATTGAAGAAGCAATATTTAAATTCGAAGCTGCAAAAAATGAAGAGCTCTCTGCTGAAGGAGCCTTCGACCACAAGCTGATTGTGAAGTCACGTAATAGGATTGAGGATAAATATGACAATCAGTATCTTGAAACAACAATTGAAAGATCAACTCCATGGAAAGGTCTAGGAATGGTCATGGGTCACAGGCAAGGCCTTGGACACTTCCCTGCTTACGATGGGAAATACTGGACCTCTGGAGCAGGTGAAATTTTTGCAGGCTTAAGTATGCCTCTTCTGCGAAATTTTTCGATAGATGAAAATCGAGCAGATTTAGGCACAAGAAAAATCGATACCCTCATCGCCAAAGAACAACTTCATCTCAAAAAGAATATTTATCTTCATAAAGCTTTATCCCTTTTTTACAAGTTTCTTTTAGAGAGTAAAAAAATTAAAATCAGGAAAGAAATTTTAGAGTTAGCAGAAAACCGTCAATTAATGCTTGAAAAAAAATTTAATGCCGGTGATGTAGAAAAAATAAAGCTATTTGACAACCAGCGCTCTATTGATAAAAGAAAAGATGAATTACTTAAAACGGAGTTAGAATTAATTAAAATAAAAGCTGAGCTTAGTCTCTATGTTAGGGATGCTCAAGGCAATCCATTGGTTGACATCAACTTACAAGACTTTGAAATCCCAACTAAGTTCAGTTCTCTAGAAAAAAAGAATTTAGATCAAACACCACAGCTAAAAATTCTGAATTATGAATTTGAAAAACTTCAGATTTACGAAAAATTAAATGATCAAGCGAAGCTCCCTGGTCTTAACCTTGAGCTTTTAGGTTCTAGAGAGCTTTCAAGAAATCTTCCCTATGACCCACAAAGCTTGCAAGTTGGGATAAAGTTTGATCTACCGTTCGAAAACAGAAAGGCAAAAGGTAAATCCTTAGCAACTCAGTACAAGTTAAAGGCCCTTGAAAGACAAAGGCTTTATACGTATCAGGAATTAAATCGTTATTATGATATGAGTTTAGTTGCGATCGACATAGGTATGAGAAGATGGGAAACCACCACAAGAGAATATGAAAATACCGTGATCATGGCAGAAGCCGAAAAAAAACGTTGGATTCAAGGGGCGACAGATCTTTTTATTGTCAACCTCCGGGAGCAAGATTCAGCGGAGTCAGATGTGAAGAGATGGACCACTCTTTACGAGTATCATCAATCAACTCTTGACGCGAAACTTTATTCGGCAAGCTTTTAATCAAAGGCAGAAAGTATCGATTTGATGTGATCATTATCAATAACTTTTTTTACCATTCCTAACCAATACTCCTCTTTAAGCCCTGGAGCAGATCCTATCTTGTGCAAAAGACCTGCTTTGGCCCACGTTTTCATACTCTCGTCTCCAAATAAAACTAGTCCTTCACCCTTTACTGCCAATTCTTTTTGGAGAGCAGTGTCTTGCGCTTCAATTGTCACGTTAAAATTGACTCCTGCCTGAAGCATATACTTTTCGAAATCGTGCCTTAACGGATTTTGAAATCCTGGCATAATAAAGGCTTTTCCCTCCAATGATTTAGGAAATCCTTTTTTGAGATCGATAAAAGATTTTGCCCCCCAAATTGAAACGGGCTCTTTTCCTAAAGACATGTAAAACATTTCTTTCCCCTCACTACGAGGACGAAAATTTCCGATGAAAAAATCAATCTTTCCTGCTGTTAGTAATTGTGCAAGCTCATCGCCTGTACCCTCAATAATTTTTAATTTTGCCGGTCTCACACGATTCATGCGAGACATGGTCTCAGCAAGGATCGATTTGGGTACAGACTCTTGAGCGCCAATATGAAATTCTTTTCTCATGGATTCGTTTGCATGAGGAAGATTGAGAACGAGTTCGTCCTCCAACGCTTTAATGGCCTTGGCATATTTTAAAACGTATTCTCCAGTAGCAGTGATCACTAATCTTTTACCTATCCGCTGAAATAGTTCGGCACCCAAGTATTGCTCAAATTGCTTAAGTTGTGCACTCAAGGCCGGCTGCCCAATAAGTAATATTTTTGAAGCTCCAGAAAGAGATCCTTCCTGAGCAATAATGAGAAAGTATCGAAGGTGGTGAAGATTCAATTGATACATAGGCTCCTCCTAAAATGACTTAGCTGATTTTACATCGTTCAATTAAATCGAACAATTAATTAAAATCTATCTATTTAAACAGTTGGAGTTTTTATGTTTTTATGATTATTTGTTTTAAAAGTTATCGCAACCCAAGTTTCATGTTCCACGACATTAACTTCTCGAAATGGAATTTCACCATATTCGCAGGACGCAATTATTCATCATACAAATTTATATTTCTGTATCAGGGACAAGCATGCTGAGAATCAAGCACCGCTCTTTCACGATCAACTTCCAGGCAATGTTTTTTAAATTGGTTCGTTGTTTTTCTTAACTCTTGAGTGAGTTCATCACACTGCCATTCTTCAAGCATGATGGCGGACTCACCCATAGGTCCAAAGAGCAATCCTTGAATAAAGCTCTGACAATCTAAAGTCACTTTCTCGTCGAGATCTGTCTTAAGATCATATCTTTCTGTATAACCGGAGACCCTCTTCATTTTAGAGACCTTAATCTCTAAGGCGGTAGCGTCAAAGAGTGCAAAAACCAGAACCAGCGCGAATACCATTTTCATAATCATCTCCAGGATGATGACTTCTCGGTCTTTAGCAGCTGATACATTCAGATTAAAACTGTCTCTACTGGTAAGGGCAAATCCTGCCTATTCAGGGCAATTCTTTGAAATGTAAAAACAACAACATAGAACAACTTATAGAATTTATATAATGATTAATACATATAAAGATAGAATATAATCAATATTTATTTCATTTTCTATAGAAGATAGACGATAATGAGTTTATGAAAACGCCCAAACAACAAACCATTATGACCAAACAAGTCTCTCGAAAGCTCGAGGCCCTCAGACCGCTGGCCAAAGAGGCCAATGGTGTTTCTTCGTGGATCGATTATCTGAGATTAGGACTCGGCATGAGCCTCACTCAGCTGGCCTCTCGCTTGGGCATCACTCAACCCTCTCTCAGTAGCTCCATCAAGCTAGAAAAAGAAGGCCGCATCACCGTGAACAAACTAAGACAGATCGCCGATGCTATGGATTGCGACGTGGTGTATTCATTTGTTCCTCGAAAAAAAATTGAAGATATCATGCGGGACCAGGCGATCAAAAAAACCAAAGCCCTGATGGACGAAACAGAAAACCACATGAGCCTCGAAGATCAAAAAGTGACGAGAGATAAAAACGAAAGACTTAAAGAACTCGTGGAAGAAAAAATGTTCTCAAAGTATCTCTGGGATAAATAATGGACACACATAACTTTATTGATAGAGATGGCTCCACTCCCCTAGACCATGATCAGATCATTGGGATCCGTTTCGCCCATCTCACGACCATGGGAGAATTGGATGAGTTAGAAGATCTCAATATACAAAAAGGTCTTGAATGGCTCAATCGACAAAAAGCCGAGAACTACTTGTCTATGGAGTTTCTATGCAGGCTGCATGAAAAACTTTTTGGCGATGTTTGGAAATGGGCCGGCAAGTTTCGTACGGTCGAAGTGAATATCTCTAAGCACCGCCCTTATGATGTGGGCCCTCAGCTCAAAAACTTTTTTGAGGATGTTAAACTCTGGATTGAAGGTGGAAAAATGAGCTGGGATGAAATCTCGGCCGAAATGCATCACCGTTTAGTCAGTATTCATCCCTTCCCTAACGGCAACGGAAGAACCACCCGCATTTATACCGAGTACGTCCAAAAGCGAAATCATCAGAGGGTCACGAGCTGGAAGGCTTCTCTCGCCCTGGATCCTCAGGAGAGAAGAAAAATTTATATCAAGGCCCTGCAACAAGCAGACAAGGGAAATTTCGAACCACTCATTGAATTTATGAAAGAAAAGAAAACCTGAAATAAAAAAGGCCCCTTTCGGGGCCTTCATCTTATGAGCGAGATTTGATGTCAGTGTATTTGTTTGACGTATCACCAGTATAAATCTGGCGAGGACGACAAATCTTAAATCCTGGCTGCTCGACCATTTCTTTCCACTGGGCCATCCAACCTGGAAGGCGACCCATAGCGAACATCACAGTGAACATATTCGTTGGAATTCCTAGGGCGCGATAAATAATCCCAGAATAGAAATCCACATTTGGATAAAGTTTTCTTGAAACAAAGTACTCATCTTTAAGAGCGACTTCTTCTAAACCTTTAGCGATATCAAGAAGAGGATCTTTTACTCCAAGAGTCGCAAGAACTGAGTCGCAGGCCACTTTAATAATTTTGGCACGTGGATCAAAATTCTTATACACACGGTGACCGAATCCCATCAGACGAGATGATGAGTTCTTATCTTTCACTTCAGCAAGAAATGACTGATAGTCTTTTCCAGAATTTTTAATTTCTTCAAGCATCTCAAGCACAGCTTGGTTAGCTCCACCATGAAGAGGACCCCAAAGAGCATCCACACCAGCAGAAATAGTAGCAAAGATATTGGCCTTCGATGAACCAACGAGTCTTACCGAAGAAGTTGAGCAGTTCTGCTCATGATCCACGTGAAGAATGAGAAGGATATCTAAAGCCTTCGCCACTTTTGGATCAACCTTATCAGAACCTGTCATCATGTGAATGAAATCTGAGCAGTAATCCATCGACTTATTTGATTTTACAAATTCTTTGCCTTGCGAGTGACGGTAAGCGTAGGCAGCCACCACTTTCAATTGACCCATAAGTTGAGCAATCGCTGTATCTTTTTGAGCGGCAGTTAAGTCCTGAGCGCAAAGATCGTGGTAGTAGGCAGAAAGAGAAACCATGTTCGAAGAAAGAATTGCCATAGGGTGAGCGTCTTTTGGGAAAGACTTAATCATCGTCTTAATGCCTTCAGGCACATCATCAAAAGAAGCAATTCGCTCCTCAAAAGCTTTAAGTTCGGCTGCAGTCGGAAGTTTGCCGTAGAAAACAAGGTAAGATGATTCTAAGAAAGAAGACTTCTCAGCGATCTCTTCAATAGAGTAACCACGGTACTTTAAAATACCTTGCTCACCATCAAGAAAAGTAACAGAAGAAGTACAGGCACCTGTGTTCATGTAACCAGAATCAAGAGTGACATAACCGGTATCAGCACGAAGCTTCGTGATATCGATTGCCTTCTCGCCTTCTGTACCTACAAAAACTGGTAGCTCTACCGTTTTTTCACCTAGAACAAGCTTTGCCTTTTCAGACATGGGAAACTCCTTAAATGTATTTTGAGACTTAATCAAATAGAGTAATTTGTTATTTATTCTAGCTTGAATCTCATTTATCTGTCTAAAATTATGGACCTTTTCCTTTCGGAAACCAGTGGACAAAAATTAACCCTATCTTTGAAACCAGGGCCAAAATAACACTAGCTATTGGTGACAAAAACTCTCCAGTCTAACAGGAAGTTTTTAACCCTGCAGCGCATCTTGTACTCGAATTTTATGGATAAAACTCTTTCTTGAGTGATTCCTTACACTTTGGCACTCGGCTTGCTTCAAAACCTCTTAATTCAAACAAGACGTTTGGGGACTAAGGAGAAAGAGCATGACAAAGGCTTCAGCATTATTCGTTTTAGTATTTTTCGCAGCCCTCATCACTCAGGTCAACGCCCAAGTTGGACCCCACTATCATGGAGACTATGATCACGGACAATCAAATTATCCCAGTCCAAGTCAAACTCAAATTATCACACAAGCTGTAAACCAGTACATGCAAGCAGGCGAAATCCGCCCAGTGGCGGAGATGCTTCGGCTCTCCATGAGCGAGAGCCGAAATCTTGCGGTTAATGCCCTCACTCTCACTGCCTCTTCACGCTGGTCTGCTCAGTTAGAAGTTCTCAGTCGCGGACGTCCAGTCTCTCAACCCCAATTGATTCAGGGCCGGCAAGTTCAAGTGGCCATTCCTTTACCACCTGGAACAAACATGGAAGATTTAGAACTCAGAGTTCAATCAGAAGTGCTAATCGATTCAGTAAGCGCCCAAGTTCAAAGCTCTTACTCCCAAGGCCAGCCTCCCCTGCCTTCACGTATGCAACCGATGTCAGGTCAAATGATCCGCTTGGATGTAAGGCAGGACATTCGCTACTCAGGTGTCATTGATCTGAAGCGACTAGTAGAAGAACAACTCGCTCTCACTCTTGAAGGGGCCCAGATTGAACGTATAGCCGTTCAGGGCATGCTGACTCGAGGGATGGGTGCTTCAGTTCAACTACTCATCAATAATCAAATCGCAGGCCCAGTAAAATCCATCACTGTCTCTCAGGGCATCACTCCCATTTTGGTGACGAATTTTCAAGAAGTCGCAAGCTCACTTTCTCTTCAAGTTCAAGGTGATGTCATGATCTCGCAGGTCCATATTCGATTGGGACAAGTTCGCCAGATTCAACGCCCTCAACCTTCTTATCCTCAACGCATTCAAGTGTCGCAACAAATCTCGGCGACTAGACCACTCGCCCTTTCCACCCTACTACCTTACGAAAGCCGATTAGTTTCAAGTCTCTCCATCGAAGCGCGCCCCTTACAATCTGCTCAAGCAGAGATAGCCTTAATCGCGATGGGGCAACTTCTGACTAGTACCATCATCACTCAAGTACCGATGAGACCAGTGCTTCAACTGATGAGACCTGCTTCTTTGAGAGATCTTTCATTGCAGTCTCTCTCCCCCGTGATGATCGATAGTCTAGAGATCACCTTTTCAGCTCCCTCAATGTGGTAACATCCTTTCAATGCTCCCTTCGGGGAGCATTTTTATTTACAAAAAAGAACTCCCTCATTAGAGTTTTTCTCTATGATCAAATGGGAAAGGCCACTGATAGAGGCCAAAATTCTTAAACGCTATAAAAGATTCCTTTCAGATATCGAGCTTGATGGAAAAATCATCACTGCTCATGTACCTAATACCGGCAGTATGACTTCATGCTGGGAACCGCATTGGAAATGCGCCCTTTCACTTTCCGATAACCCAAACCGAAAAATGCCCTATACGCTTGAGCTGATTCATAATGGTGAGTCTTGGATTGGTGTAAATACCGCTAACGCCAATAAACTCGCAAAAAACTGGTTAGAGCAAGGCCTCATTCCCGATCTGTCAGGTTACCAAACAGTTATGGCCGAAAAAAAAATTGGGGATTCACGGGTCGATTTTTATTTGGAAGGTCACCCAACTCTCCCGCCATGTTATGTTGAAGTCAAAAGTGTCACTTTGAAGCTTGAGCAGAAAGCCCAATTTCCTGATGCCGTGACAGAGAGAGGTCAAAAGCATCTCAGAGAGCTAATCGATATAAAAAAATCAGGACTCAGGGCCGCCATGTTGTTTGTGGTTCAAAGGGAAGATGTGGAGGTTTTTACTCCAGCGAAGTCCATTGATCCTGAATATGCAAATCTTTTATCTGAAGCGATGAAAAACGGTGTCGAAGTTTTCGTTTATCGATGTAAAATGAGTCTAAAGGAACTTTCATTAGGAAAATCTCTTCCGATGGAAATTAATAAGGATGGAACGCTTATTTCTCTATCTTGAAAATGAAGTCTTAAAAGCTCGCAAGGTCGAGTCCTATGAGTCTTTAAAACATCCGATTGTTTGGAAAGACCTTGAATTTGAATACACAACGTCCAAATTAATGATGATTAACTGGCCTATTCTTTTACCCGAACTCTCCCCTACGACGGCCCGCAGTTTTCTGGATCTTGTTGGAGCACGATATCCCTTTTCTCCCAATCATGAAAAACTAGAATCTCTTTGCCCAGAGCTCGCCTTCACTAAAGACGCTGAAGAATGGGTCTTTTTTGGAGGAAGCTTTAATCCTTGGCATAAAGGTCATCAGGCCTGCTTGAATCTTCTCCCTGAAGATAAACTCTGCTTCATTATCCCGGACCGAAATCCTCAAAAAGAACTAAAAGAAATTGAACCCGTCTCTACGATTATTGAATTGGTGAAAAATATTAAATTTGGAAAGAATCACTATATCGCACCTAGCTTTTTGGTAGATTTCCAAAAGAATCCCACAGTGACTTGGATTGAAAAGTTAAGACAGATGTTTCCGCAAAAAAAACTCTCGCTCCTGATGGGTTTTGACAGTTTTAAAGGTCTCACCAACTGGATTCGGGCCGAAGATCTCATCCAAAATCTTGATACGCTTTATGTCGCCTCTCGTTTGGAAGAAAAAGAGGAACAATTAAAGGCGCTTGAACCAGTACAAAAGATTGCCCCTCATCTTCAAGTGGAGTTTTTAGGGCGCCACGAATTTGAAGGATTATCATCGACGAAATTAAGATCCCAGAAATAAAAAAGGGAGACCGAAGTCTCCCTTTTTTTTTGATTTGATTAGTAGCAAATGTACTGGTTGCCCCAGTAGCAGTCATCATAGCATGTGTAGCCATAGTAATAATCGTCATAGCAATAAGTGGTACAGATGTACTGGTTATCATAGTAACAGTTAGATCCACCGTAGTAGCCACCGCCACCAGAAGAAACACCACCAGTCGCAATTCCAATCGCCAAGGCCACGATCAAGATTCCAATGGCAGCATAGACAAAAACTTCACCATTCCAGCTTGCACCAGAACGGTATGACTTTTTCATGACATCGAGAATATATTTGTTAGCTTCTGTAGAAGACATTTTATTCAGCTGAATCATCGTAAAAGCTGTTTCGAAGTCCTTGGCCATCTGAGCATTTTTAACTTCAGAACGGGCAAACTCCATCATTTGTGAGTAAGTCAGACCTTGAGCTTGAAGATCACGAAACTTAGACGTAAAAGTCTTCATTTGTGTCTCATAGAAAGCCTGGTCCTTCTGATCCCAGTCATGCTCTAAAGCAAAATGCAATTCATCGTAGGCCTGCTTAAGACCATTAACGGACGAGGCACTCGCCTGAACTGTAAAAATCGATAAAACCAATGCAAACGACAAGAGTTTCTTCAACACAGGAACCTCCTCATGTGAGTAAAAATATGATCTACTAATTTGGTTTTAACTTAAATGACACTGTTGATAAATTGAAAAGGTGGAATGTAAAACTTTTCTGATTTCTTACACAGAAAGTGGTGCCAGAAAGACCCTAAAACTTAGATTCCCCTCGAATTAAGCGCCTTAAGGATGATGATTTTATCATTAAACGGGTCTTTACAGACTTTTTCACAAGTCTTAATCAGCCCCTCAACGAGCTCCCCTCTAATCGTCGAATTGGTGGTGATGGTATTTCTCAGCTCATACATGAAAGCTTCGCCTTGTTCTTGTCCAAGAATGTTTTTAACTTCCCAAAGAAGTCCAAAGACAAAATCCGTGTTCGCGTAATCACCCATTTCAAACTGAATCATGTAATCTTGTTTTCTTTTGGCATTTTTACCGTTGAAGGTGTTGTACTTTTTAATATGCTTGGCCAGCTTTGGTGAACCAGAGATTTGGCCAGCAAAAAAATCGGCCATGCCTTCAATAATCGCCGTTGAATGAGAAAGCTCTAATTTATCTGAAAGAGCAGCATGAGAATATTCATGATAAATAATTTCTGGGACGAGGGCCGTATCAAGCCAATACCATTTTCGAGACGTAGCCTTGGCAATTGGATCATAAAATTGATAGCCAAACTCCATAATAACACTGGAGCCAGCAGTTCTCATAAAATTATCCGGAGAAAATGGATGCGGAGTTCCCCCTGCAATCAAGATACTTATAGATGAAGCGAGAAAACGTTGTAGAGATTGCATATGAATTTGATTTCTAAATCCACGCATGAGGACCTTAAACTCTTGAGACTGAAGATTATTAACATTCAAATCACTGATATGAACTTTCTTTTGCGGGCGAAACCAGATCTCAGTGCCCCAGGGTTGGATACCTCGAGACGAGAGACCTGTACCAGCAGGGATCGTCAGGGCATTATTAAATTGCGGATCGAGATTATCATGAGCAAAGTGACCTAACTCAGAAAACTGGTTGGTATGCTCAATACGAACAGTGATTTTTTCAGATTGTGACACAAAAGATGACTTCACGTGATTAATAAAATAGTTACGTGCTTTGGTTAGATGAAAATAGGTGGTAGCCGCTCTAAAGGTGAGGTCCTTAGGAGCATCAAATGCAATCGCCTCACTGCTTTTGCCCTTTACAATTTTAAAGTATTTACCATCAAAAGACGTATCAGAGATCAGGTTTTCAAGCTCTACTTCCTCTTCATGGGCCCGATGGGACTCCGTACGAGTGATGACACGAAACGTGCGGGCCTCTGTGTATGACATCGAGAGTAGAACCATAATAGTGAGAAGAATTAAGCTTTTCATATTAAAACATGCTCGTTGGATCAATTGTATTTGGGTCTTTTTTCTGGGTCATACTTGCTTCAATCGCCACAAGAACGAGGGCGGGAACAAATCCAAACGGTGGTGGAATCACAATAGTCGCAACCGAAGAGAATGCCTTCACCCATAAACTCGCCTTTTCCCAAAAAGTCTTTTTTGGATTCCATATGTCTTCTAAGGAGGACACTGTCTCAAGTTCGCTGGCAGGGATAATTCCGATCTCATATGAAGCCGTCATTAGATCCATATAATCGGGAGCGTGACCATTAAAAAATGTGTTAAGGGCAAGAAGGTTCATTTCCTTTCTAAGAGCACGGATAGCAAATCGAAAGCGCTCCATCGGTTCAAGCGGAATGATCTCTTGAAGAACACCATCTTTATAACCAGAAATAGTCACAGCATCATACTCTAGTCGTTTGCGTAATGTCTTAACCACATTTCCCATCATGATAATCTGTATATCGGAGTACTGTGAGAATAATTTTTGGCGACGAGACAGGTGAAGTTTTTTCACTTTACTGCTCACAAAATCACTTTTTTCTTTATCGTCTCGAAGCGGATACTGAATACGCAGTGATCTTAATTTCTGAAGATAATCACCTAGACCCAAAGAACTTGACTCAAGTTCATTCAATCGTGCCTGCTCCAAAGCAACATAGGTAGATTCTGAGATGCGTTTTTCCGAAAATGCCCTATAGTAAAGGGCTTCTACTTGAGCAGTGGATAATTTTTTATCTTGTCGAAGTAGTTCTGAATAAAATAAGCGATAGCTCTCGTCAAAGCACCCTTGCTTGGCAAAGCGATTGTCAAAAGAAGTAATGACTTTTAAAAGGTTCGATGTTTTCTCTGAATCCTCAAGAGCAAAAAGTTCTTCTTCATTCTTCTCATAAACCACAGTTTGCTTGAGATCATAAGCATCTTTTAAAATTTTTAAACTCACATCATCGATTTGATTTTCTTTGCGAAGAATGTAGAGCGCGCTTAAAAAATTTAATTCAGAATCTCTCTGGGACAGACGCAAAAGAAAAGCATTGTTTAAATCAACAGCACACTCACTCCCTAATTTTTGAGTCGCAAGCGAAGATTGAAAAACATCAATCAGTTCAGGGGCAGATATTTTTAAAAGCATTTTACGGACAGAATGCTTCGTAAATTTGTCCGCATAAAGTGACTTCCCCTCGCGAGAATTATTAAGGGATACAGATGCGGGCCGTGCAAACGCCGCCGTAGTTAAAAAAATGAAGAGATAAAAAGCTCTCATAACACACAAGTCCTTGATTCTGCGATACTAGCACTGCGTTAGACAATATGTAAGTGACCGAGTAAAAAGGAAAGTGTGAATGTTTAATACTTTTATGGTGCAAGATCCTTTATAATTCAAATACCTAGGAGATCTCGTGGCCAAAATTCCCACAGGTCTGTGGTCACGAGGAAGTAAACTCGTGGGCATGGCCTCAAAAATAGCGATAAATGAAATCTCCTCCCGCGTGAAAAATTGGGAGGACGAAAAGAGTAAGGTCGCTTCAAAAATTGAGCTCGCTCAAAGCATTGTCAAAACCATGTCAGAGATGAAGGGTGCGAGCATGAAACTAGGCCAGCTCATCAGCATGGACCTTGGTAACTATCTTCCACCAGAAGTGATTAAAGTCTTAGAGTCCCTCCACCAGCAATCAACATTTTTACCTTTCGAAGAAATTGAGATTATCTTAAAAAATGAATTGAAAGAAAAATATCAAGAGTTTCAGGATATCTCTCGGGAACCCATCGCTGCCGCCAGCATCGGGCAAGTTCACTCCGCCCGACTTAATAACAAACAGGTAGTTATTAAGATCCAATACCCAGGTGTCGCCGAATCTATTCCGTCTGATCTAAAAATCTTGCAAATCTTATTTAAAAATCTGGCGTTTTTTAATGGCAAAGAGATGGATCTCAAGCCGTTTTTTGCAGAGGTGCAAGAAGTTCTGACAAGAGAAACGGATTACGAGCATGAGGCTTTAATGCTTACGAAATATCGTGAGTTTTTCGCAAACTCCACTTATGTCATCCCAGAGTTATATGCAGATTATTCCACAAAAAAAATTATTACGATGGAGTTGATTGATGGAAAAAAATTCTCTGACTGGGTTGAAAAATCATTCCTTGGGGAACGACAAAAGCTTGCACATGAATTAATCACTCTCTACCTGGAAGAATTTTTTCGCCATGGACTTGTCCAGACGGATCCTAATCCAGGTAATTTTCTCCTTACAAAATCCAATCAAATGGCCCTCCTTGATTTTGGTGCCGTCAAAGAATTCGAGAGAAGCTTTATTGATGGCTATCGCCGAGTCTTAATTGCGGCCCTCAATCAAGAAACAGAGAAGCTATTAACTGAAAGTGAAAAAATTGGTTTTATTGACCCTCGTGAACCACCAGAGGTCAAAGATCTTTACATCAAGATGATGGAAACGTTGGCCGCTCCCTTCAGGCAAGGAGAGCCGTTTGATTTTAATGACAAAAAATTTTATGAGGATTCAAGAGATCAATCTTGGGAACTGACACGTGAGTGTCGATACTCTCCTCCGCCTAAAGATCTTCTTTTTCTTCACCGAAAATTAGGGGGAGTTTTTTTTCTCATCAAAAAACTTAACGTCAAACTTACCCTTAAAGACTATTGGCACTTAGTAGAATAAGTTTAATTTTTAGTGAAAGATCCTTTCAATTTATCCCAGGCCTCATCAACATGTCGTTTGACCTCGAGAGCATTGGCCCCGACTTTCTCAATAAAGTCTCCCCAATTTTCAACACTTTCAGATTTATGATCAATGGACTCGTTACTTGCTCCGTACATCTTCTCCATGATCCCTTGAACCGATCCTTTAATCATGCCTTTGAAAGGAATTTTGGCCATCATGCCATACATAGCTGCTTGCCCTGAGGTATTCAGTTTAGGATTGGCCTTTACCACTTCAATCGCTTCCTTCAAATCTGCCACAAATTCTTTGATGTAGTCTGCATGCGCGGGAGACAAAGTAAGGTGCAACGACTCTGGATTCTGCTGACGAGTGATATTCCAGCCTTTTTCCTGTAATTGGTCTGCAATGGCATACACTCCAACGTTCGAATTTTGAGACACAAAACTGACAAGAGTTGAATCAGGATAGGCCAAAAGTTTAAGTTCGGGAATTTGCGCCAATTCACCTAAAAAATAGTCTCTCGCCTCTAAGACTTTTTTGGTTAGATCAAGATAGCCGTCCTCGCCGAGCTTCATCAATGTTCCCCAAGCAGCCGCAATTGGTCCACCAGGGCGAGTCCCAGGAAAAGAAGGAGAAGCATAGATACCGCCGCCTTTCCATTCTGTATAAACAAAGAACTGATATTTCATAAAGGACATATTGCGATACAAAAGTGCCGAAGCTCCTTTGGCCGCATAACCATACTTATGAATGTCCGCGGAGATAGAAGACACCCCTGGAATACGAAAATCAAAAACAGGAACAGGGTATCCAAGACGTTCAATAAATGGCAGGACAAATCCCCCAATACAAGCATCCACGTGCAGAGGGATATTATGAGAAAGAGCAATCTCACCTAATTGTGCGATCGGATCAACCACACCTTGTGGGTACTGTGGTGCTGACCCCATGATGAGTATGGTATTTCGATTAATCATCTTTTTCACGGCCTTAAGATCAACGCGAAAATCAGCTCCTACTGGAGCATGTCGAATTTTGACATCAAAATAATAACCACCCTTATCAATAGCAGAATGGGCCGTCTCAGGAACAATCATTTCCGGTTTTAGAATCCATGGTTTTAATTTTCTTGCTCTGTCACGGTAGGCCTTAATCGCCATGATGAGTGATTCCGTTCCTCCAGAAGTCACCAAACCAACGGCTTCATTTCCACCGTGAAAAAGATCTGAACACATACGAATAGTTTCATGCTCAAAACGACGAAGAGATTTAAAGGCCATCGGGTTAAGCGCGTTTTCAGAAAAAAACATATTGTGAGCTTTCTGTAAAAACTCATGATGGTCATCACTAACGGGATAAACGAGACTAAAGGATCTGCCCTTTTTCCAATCCACATCTTGGGACTTAAATTCTTTCATTTGAGAAAGAACGTCTTCCGCTTTTAAACCATTTTTAGGAAAGGATAGAGAATCAGACATGAAAACTCCTCAGAGGCAAAAATGAATAATTCATTCTAGCAGACCCTGAGGAATTTCCAATGAGACAATTATTTACTTCTGCTCTTTGTCAGTTATGAGATTAATATTCTCAAGTTTATTGAGTTGAAGCAGATCCAGAACTTTAACCAGTCTTTGATACTTCACGTCACCATCAACTCGAAGATTAATTAAGGCTTCTTTTTTTGCACCTTGTAAGGTGGTCGGCAATTCTTCCATGGAAGACTTTTTACCATTGACGGCTAAATCTTCATTCGAGAGCTCAATGGTTAATTGATCCATCTTTTTCTCGCTCCCCGCCCCTTGTTCAGTTTTAGGAAGTTTTAAAAGAAGTGCGAGTTCGTCTTTTTTGAAGGTCGAAGTCACGAGGAAAAATACCAGGAGCAAGAACACCATATCGATGAGTGGTGTCAGGTCCATGGCAATGGCCTCGCGGCGGTTGCGTCTTCCCATAATTACTCACCTTGCAACATCGGAGAGATGTGCTTTTCCATTTTAATTTCTAAAGAATCCAATTCTCCAGACAAATAGTTATGAGCAATGTAATGCGGAATGGCCACAATAAGCCCCACAATCGTCGTAATGAGGGCATAAGAAATCCCAGAGGCAAATTGACCAGGGTCACTAAGGCCTTTTGAAGAAATCACTTGGAAAGCCTCATAGATACCAACCACTGTTCCTAAAAGTCCAAGAAGCGGAGCAGTCGTCGCAATCACTTTAATCGATGTCATCCCCACCTCAAGTTCATGCACTCGACGAGAGATTCCATCTTTCACGAGGTCAATATGAGACAGGAGCCCTTTGGTTTTAAAAAGAACAGACAAATCATTGGCGAGCATCTTAGCTTCAGCATCGATTCTGTTTTTGAAATCACGAAGAATAAACATTCTCCATAAAATGAGTGAAAGACCTATGATGTTCATACCAACCAAGATCCACGTGATGGAACCACCGGCATTAATGAAGTCAATTAAGCGCATAAAAATCCTTTTTTACTTATCAACAATAGACCTCAAGATGATAGACCTAATAAACGGGCATCGTAAACCCTTTACGAAGGGCCATCCCCATGCCAAATTTAGGGGGTTAACAACCTAGAAGACCTGAGGTGATGCCATGGACCAAAGCTTTCACGAGAGCTTGGCAGCATTTGATGCCATTTGGAGAATAAAGCTCATAACAATCGCGGGAATTAAGCTCAGCCTGGGTAACGTCACTGTCGCTTTGTTTCTTTTACTTTTTGCCACACGTCTCTCACGCCTTGCAGTTCGAATTATTAATAAAAAACTTATTCTTCGTTTTGTTGAGGATAAGGCCTCGCAAACCACCTATCAAACTTTTGCATTTTACGGCTGCCTAGCAGGTTTTGTAACCATGTCCCTGACTATTGCAGGAATCCCTCTCACCGTTTTCACCGTTGTGGGTGGGGCCCTGGCCATCGGTGTCGGTTTTGGCTCTCAGAACATTGTCAATAACTTCATTTCAGGTGTGATCATGCTGGTCGAGCAACCTATCAAAAATGGTGATGTGGTTGAAGTGGATGGTATTGTGGGGACTGTGGTTTCGATTGGAACTCGAAGTACTAAAATTAGAAATGCTGATAACAAAGTTTTTATTGTTCCCAATAGCTTCTTTTTAGAAAAAGGTGTGCTGAATTGGAATTTTGAAACCTCTATCAATCGGGCCACACTTGATTTTGGAGTGGCCTATGGGACTGATGCAAAACTGGTTGAAAATGCCTGCATGGACATCATGCTCAATAATGAGCATATCGAGCAATCACCCATGCCTCATGTGTTCTTTACAGACTTCGCAGAAAGCAACCTTACCTTTCAGC
>CANFNX010000007.1 GCA_947448495.1 Bacteriovoracaceae bacterium
GCGATTTCTTGAGGAACATCCCCAGATACCGATTCCATCAGGTTGGCCACGTTTTCAGCTTCGGCTGCTGGCTTAAGCTGGAGGACGTTACTCTGATCAATAGGGCCTTGAGGATTGAGATTATAAAATTGTTTGATGTCATCGATGTAGAGGGGAACACCGGCTGCTTCACATTCTTTCATGCGACGACCGATCGCCGCTTCAATTTCATCCCGTATAGACCAAATGCGGATAGAGATTTTTTTCACTTCAACTGGATGGCCGCTTTTGTTGTAAATCATGTGAGCTCCTTGACTCATATTTTCTCTGATTTTTAAAAAAAAGAAACCTCGGCAATAAAAAACCGACTTCTTTTGTTTGAATAGCTGACTGCGTTAGCCATTTTTACCCCCGAGAGAAAAGGCGCAAGTCCCATTATGATGGTTCTATAAGTTCATATTTTAGGAGAGCTAATGAAAAAACTGATTGTGCCTGCCGTTTTAAGTCTTGGGGTCGTCGCTGGAGCTCACGCCAGAACTCTTTCCACTGAATTTCCTCATGTGCCTGGTGAAGTTGTGGTGAAAGTAAAAAAAGGTTTTCTTGGTAAGTTCCTTGGCAAAAAAGCTTTTTTAGGTGCTGAGGTTTCTCGCAGTATGAATCTTATTGCTGGTGATTTTGTGGTTTTAAAATCGGAGTCAAAATCAGCTCTCTCACTTGCCTCTCAATTAAATCAATTGCCAGAAGTGGCCTATGCTGAACCAAATTTCATTTATAAGGCTATTGGCCAGAAAACATCTGACCCTCTCTTTGGTAAACTTTGGGGTCTTTCAAATTCAGGAAATAATGAACCAGATAGAAACGGCGGCATGTCTGGGACACCAGGAATTGCTGGTGCTGATATCAGTGCTGAGAAGGCCTGGGGAATCACCAAAGGTTCTAAGAATGTTGTGATCGCTGTGATTGATACAGGGATTGATTACAACCACCAAGATCTAAAAGATAATATTTGGACCAACTCAAAAGAAATTGCTGGCAACAATAAAGATGATGACGGCAATGGTTATATTGATGATATTCACGGGTGGAATGCCAATGCAAAAAACGGCAACCCTATGGATGGTAACTCTCACGGTACACATTGTTCTGGGACCATTGCGGCCAAACACGGAAACGGAGTAGGAGTTGCTGGGGTGATGGATGAAGTCTCTCTGATGGCGGTGAAGTTTCTTTCTGATGAAGGCTCAGGAAACCTTGCTGATGCTGTGACAGCAATTGATTATGCCACCAAAATGAATGTTGATTTGATGAGCAATTCTTGGGGGGGTGGTGGCTACTCGCAAGCTTTAGAAGATGCGATTAAGGCCGCTAATGCCAAAGGTATCTTGTTTGTTGCTGCTGCCGGAAATGATGGAACTAACAATGATTCGGCTCCTCATTATCCATCTAACTACCAAGTCGATAACGTTGTTTCTGTTGCTGCTCACACAGCGCAAGACTCTCTCGCTTCATTTAGCTGTTTTGGAAAACGCACTGTTCATGTTGCGGCACCTGGACACAATATTCTTTCCTCGACTCCTGGGAACAACTATAAAGTTTTCTCTGGGACATCAATGGCAACTCCCCACGTTTCAGGTGTTCTAGGTCTCTACCTTTCTCAATTCGGACGTCAAGATGTGAAGGTGGTGAAAGAGCGTTTGATGGCAACAACTGTTCCAGGTGGCGCCTATAGAAGAACAACGATCGCTGGTGGACGTGTTGATGCTTATAATTTCCTAACTGATACGCGTATTCCTCGTCAGGGACCCGATGAGAATGCTTGGAGAACAGAAGGTCTTGCTGAAATTTTTGAGACAACTCACCCTTATGCCAATAATGCCAAGATCACCAAGACCTATACGTTCCCTGGTGCGAAGTACGTTAAGCTTGTGGTTGAAAAGTATGAAACTGAGGCCAACTATGACTTCTTAGTCCTTAAAGACGGGAAAGGTTCTGTGATTGAAAAACTCTCGGGAGCTGGCCAGAATTATGAAACAGACTATGCTGAGACGGAATCAGTAACAGTTGAATTTACATCAGATTCTTCTGAAGCTCGTTTTGGTGCTGTGATTAAAAACGCCAAAGTCATTTACTAAAAAAGCAAAAAAAAGAGCCCCCATTCGGGGGCTCGAAGCTTTTTATTGTGAAAGTTTACTACAATTATTTGTAGTATTTACGTAAAAATTTAGAAAGACCCATCTTATCCAAAGTCTTGATTGTAGAAGTTGCAAGTTTCAAACGGATTGTTTGACCAGATTCAGGATCAAAAACTTTTTTAGTTTTAAGGTTTGGTTGCTTAAAAGTACGTGTCTTGATGTTTGAGTGAGACACTTTATGGTTAGCTTGACGGCTTTTACCAGTAAGATCACATTGACGTGCCATAAAAATTCCTTCGAAATAATAGTTCCAAAAATTAAGTTCCAAAACTCTATTTAATTTTAAGCACCTTGGCAAGACTAAAAGTCTAAGAATCTAGTGGACTTAAGCATGCGTGAGTTTCATACTCTTTTCATTCACATTTTCCTCTTCAAAAGGTGGTCTTCATGTCACTTAAACCCTTGAATATTAAATCAAAACTTTTACCCGCTCCATCAACTTCACCCCTATATACTGTGACGATAAAAGATGCTGAGCAAAAAGATACAAAACTTGCCAACCCTAAGGCGACTCGCTCCCTTATTGCTCTGATGGATATGGCGGCGGTGAATGGTGGTGCGGCTTGTCACTGGGGCGGACCTTCGGCGATGACGGAAGCTTGGACGGCCGTTCATGTGATTATGTTTAAAGAAAAAAACTGGTTTGATCACTATAATTTCGTAAATGATATCGGCCACGCTGAAAATGGGATTTATGCTCTTCGCGCGGTTCTAGGTTATGGTGACCTGACACTTGAAACACTTAAAGGTTTTCGTTCGATGAGCTCTAAGCTCACGGGCCACGGTGAATCCCATTTGTACCCAGAAGGTGTGCTGCTTTCAAATGGTCCTTTAGGCTCAGCTTTCCCTCAGGCCCAGGGTCTCGCGTTTGCTGATAAATTAACCGGCAATTCTCGTGTGACGATCGTTTCCCTCTCTGATGGTGCTTCAATGGAGGGAGAGGCGAAGGAAGCTTTCTCGGCCGTTCCAGGATTAGCTGCCAAAGGGAAGTTGAACCCGTTTGTGATGCTCCTTTCTGATAACAACACTAAGCTTGGTGGACGCATTGATAAAGATTCTTTCTCTATGCAAGGAACTTTTGAAGCTTTGAATGCTCAAGGCTGGCATGTCATAAAAGTGGAACAGGCTCACGATCTCAAAGTGGTTTATCATAAAGTTGAAGAGGCGATTCGTGTGGCCAAAGCTGATCCAACAAAACCAGTGGTCCTTTGGTTAAAAACGATTAAAGGACATGGAGTGAAGGCCACAGCTGAGAGTGCTTCTGGTGGTCATGGTTTTCCTCTGAAAGCTCATGATGAAGGGATTCATGCCTTCTTAAAAGAAATCTGGGGCGAGGAAGCTGTTCCTGCTGAATTAGAAAATTGGGCCAAAGAACTCACGGTGAAGCCGGAGAAGAAAGCTTCTTCTGGCCCAGTGAAAGATAAGATTCAGGTCGGTGTGGCCAAGGCCCTTATCAAAGCCGCTAAAGATGGCTACCCCGTTTTTTCTATTTCTTCCGATCTGCAAAGCTCAACTGGTGTGAAGGCGTTCCACACTGAATGCCCGGATCGCTACCTTGATGTGGGAGTGGCCGAATCGAACATGGTCTCAACTGCCATTGGTCTTTCAAAACTTGGTTATATTCCATTCGTGGATACGTTTGCTGCCTTTGGTGTGACTAAAGGAAATCTCCCTCTCATTATGGCCTCACTTTCTCAGGCCCCAGTGATGGCGATTTTTTCTCATACGGGATTTCAAGATGCCGCTGATGGAGCAAGCCATCAGTCCCTGACTTATATGAGCGCACTCGCTAGTATTCCTCATCTCAATATCGTGAATGTCGCTTCGGCCAAAGAAGCTGAAGAGTATATTTATGCCGCCATTAAAAAGACCGCCCAGGAGCGTGAAGCTGGCAAAGATGGAGAGTCTTATATCTTCTTTGTAGGTCGTGAGAATTTTGCTCTCGAAGTAAAAGAGAATCTTCATTACGATCTTCATCAACCACAAAAATTATCTGAAGGAAAAAAAGCGGCGATTGTTGTTTCTGGATCTCTTGTCGCCCATGCTCAAAAAGCGGCTGAGGCCATTGGGGATGTCGCAGTCATCAATCATAGCTTTGTAAATAACTCAAACTTTGCGCAAATTGCTAAGTGGATTCAAGAGTCGGGCTCGAAAGTGGTCACAGTGGAAGACCATCAATTAATTGGTGGGATGGGCTCACAGTTGATTCATCAACTCAAACTTCTGGGTCTTGAATTTAAAGTCGAGAGCTTAGCAGTGAAAGGTGAATTTGGTCAGAGTGCGTATAGTGCCGATGAATTGTATGCTAAGCACCATGTGGATTCTTCTGCTATTATAAAGTCCGTTCAATCACTTCTTAAATAAGGAATGGATTTATGATGAATTTGGATAAAGAAGCCCTACTTGGCAAATGGAAAGAAGTTTCGGCCATGGCCCAAAAAACTTTCAACGAAAAAATCACAGCGGCCGATCTGGAAAAAGTCAAAGGCAACGTTGATATGATGGTGAGTCTGGTTGAAAGTAAACTGGGTGTCTCTCGTGAAGATGCTCAGAAGAAAGTTGAAGAGCTTCTTGGCAAAATTAATCAGCATGACCTTAAAGGAAAAGCTGAGGCGACTGCTGGAAAAATGATCGAAACGGCCAATGTGCTTTTAGATGTTGTAAAAGATAAAATCAAAAAGAAATAAGTATGAAGTTTGATTCTATTCTTGGTGCGATTGGAAATACTCCCCATGTGAAGCTCAACAAGCTTTTCTCTCATCATCAAGGTGAGATTTGGATAAAGCTTGAAAGGCAAAATCCTGGGGCGAGCATCAAGGATAGAATTGCGCTGGCGATGATCGAAGAAGCTGAAAAGCGCGGAGATCTTAAAGCAGGCATGACGATTATCGAGCCCACGTCTGGCAACACCGGCATTGGTCTTGCGATGGTGTGTGCGGTAAAAGGCTACAAACTTATCCTTGTGATGCCTGAATCCATGTCGATTGAAAGACGCAAAATCATGGCCGCTTATGGGGCGAGCTTTGAGCTCACTCCTCGAGAAAAAGGCATGAAAGGGGCGATCGAGAAGGCCCGTGAATTAGTGGCAGCGACGGCAAGTGCGTGGATGCCGATGCAGTTTGAAAATAAAGACAACTTAAAGGCCCACGCAGAAACTACTGCACAAGAAATCATTCAAGATTTTCCTCAAGGCTTGGATTACCTTATTACAGGTGTCGGTACTGGTGGACACATCACGGCCGTGGGAAAAATTCTTAAAGAAAAATTCGGAACAAAAATAATTGCGGTTGAGCCGGCCGACTCTCCAGTCCTCTCTGGTGGAAATCCCGGTCCACATCCGATTCAAGGGATTGGGGCAGGATTTGTTCCGGCGATTGTTGATCGCGCTGTGATTGATGAAGTGATCACCGTCACCAAAGATGAAGCTTTTGAAATGAGTCAGCGTTCGGCGAAAGAAGAGGGGATCTTTATGGGTATCTCTTCAGGTGCGTCTCTTGCCGCTGTTCGAAAGTACCTTGCTCAAACATCTTCGAATGCAAAAATTTTAACTTTTTGTTACGACACCGGTGAGAGATATCTCTCGATTCCTGGTCTCTTTGAAGCCTAACTACACCAACCAGCAATAATAATTCTTCGACCGTGGGTTACTTGATGGATCTTGTGTTCGAATCCATAAATGCCCGTGAGAAAGGTAATGATCCCTCCAAAGCCTGGTGTAGGGATTGGCAAAAAGTTTTCATCCCCGATTCTTCTCACCCCGAGCCTTCCGCCAGAGATTTCGCTTTCCGTGAGGGAGAGAGAGAAAGCAAAGACCCGTGAGCCATCATCGTGCCAGATCCCGTCTTCTTCCCATTCATTTTGGGCATCTCGGATACTGATAATAAACTCGATGGATTGAAAATCGTGAAACTGATTGAGGAATTTAAAGAGTTCTCCCTGAGGCGAGGTGAGGCGCTTGAACTCAGCATCGAGTGCCGGCCAGTTTTCAGCGTGAATAAAGTCCCTCACGATCTCAGGGACTGGGAAGTAAGTCAGGTGAAAGCCTTGTGAGAAAAGTTCTGGGCGCTTAAGCATGGTCTTCCATACAGAGATAAATCGCTTCAGCGCCGACTCCCGCTTGTAACGCCAGCTCCTTGACGGAATTCATGATCCACATCCGCATCGGATGATGATAGCGAACTTTGTTATCAAAGCTTTTGATCATCGGTGTGGAGTGAATAGGAGAGTCAGGATAATTACGCTCCACTTCGCGGTAGACATCTTTCGTGAATCGAACCACTCCGAGTGAGAGATAGAGAAGTTTTTGAGTCAGCTTCAGATCTTGTAGGGTTTTTAAAAGCTCAAAGTATTGTTGCTTGAAATCTTCTTGGTAAATAATAGGATCAAAATGGGCCGCGAGGCTGAAGCCTTTTTGGTTGAGCTCATCCATAACCTTCATACGAGCAGCTGTAGACGGAGTTTTGAGATCAATGGTTTTGCCCATCTTCTGTGGCGAGAGAGAAAAGCTCACGATGAAGTTTGAAAGAGGCGCAAGCTTAAGAAGCTCCTTGGTGTTGACGGACTTAGTTCGCAGCTCAATCATGGCCCGAGGATTTCTTTGGCAAAACTCATGATAAAGCTCAAGCTCTCCCGTCAAGTGAGTCAAAGCAAGAGAATCTGAGAACTCTCCAGCATGAAACCATACGCGACCCTCGGGATGAGCATCCAGGGTCTCTTGCATCTTTTGAATAATTTCTTCATGGTTCACAAAAAGAACAATATCCGGAGAGTTGAAGTAACCCTGGAGGTAGCAGTACTGGCACTCATAAATGCAATTGTAGGCATGAATAAAATAGTAGTGGGGCTCACCCTGAGTGCCATAGGCATCGGGAGCAAGTTTTAAGAGTTGCCCTTTTTTGTGGGCGAGAAATAAATTAAGGGAGTCTCGTTTATGCAGATAAGGCTTTTTACTTTTTCCCCAGATGTCATCAAAGTTTTTAATCAGGATTGGGGATTGATTCAATTTGCCGAGTATGCTTTGAACTCGAGGAGACTCGATGAGATCCTCTTCCACATAGATTTTATTCCACATGGATCTCACCGTTTCGAAGAGAGAAAAACGGGGCGAGTTTGAGCTCGCTTAGCGCTTTTAGTTTTTCTTCGAGCTCATTTTGAGTGCTTACCTGAAGATTAATTTTTATTTTGGGATCTTCCCAAGTGGGATCTGTCGTTATCTGAATTCCCTTGGAGCTAAAGGGCTTTTTCCATTTTTCGAGCCCCTGCTCGAGTTCTTTTTTGAGGGGATCAAGGCGCTCTTCCATTATTTTAATCAGTTTTTGTGCGCGCTCTTTAGGGAGAAGCTTTAATTCTTGAATTGAGGTCAGAGGAAGTGATTTTAAAATGTCTTCTTTGGGCATGTCTTCGCGCAAGGCGAGCTTTGAGAGCATGCCTTCAAATTGGTGGCGCATGGTGAAGGTAAAGTAGAATCCTTCAATTTCTAATTCTGGATTCTCGCTGGTCTTGATCTCCAGTTTATGAGTCAGAAACTGAGCAAGTTTTTGAGCATAGACTTGCGCCTCTTCACGGACGAGCTCGCAGGCCCCCAACGTGCCGGCGACATCGGAGATGAGTTTATAAGAAGTGAACTCTACTCCCTGGCCTTTGGCCGCCATGGCCACACCCCATGCCTCTCTATCCACGATCTCGCCCACACCTAAAAGGGGAGCTGCTTTTTCGGGAGACAAAATGCGCTCAAAGCTTGTGAGGCAGTCGACCCCAGTACTTGAAGAGATAAAAGATTTAAACTGCGGTTTGCCTTCGATCACTAGATAAAGAGAGCGAATTTCATAGACCGTGCCGACTTTTAAATCAGTATTTAAGGCCCCTGCGATTCCCAGATTTATGACCTGGTGGAACTTTTTTTGACCTAAGATCGCTGCCGTTTGAGTGGCCGCCTCAAAGGGGCCTTCACCTGTGATAAGACAAGCCATTTGATCCCCCTCAAAATACTGGGGAGTGACTCTTTTAAGCTCGAAATTTTCGATGACAGCTTGGGCTTCTCCCAAGTGGGCCATTGTGATAAGATGCATCTCTGAAATGTGCTTTCTCAGGTCTTAAATGTCAATTTGAAAGGATTTTTGCCTCATGCTTTATCGAGATAATACAGTCTTAGGCCGACCCGTTTCCGTGATCACTTTTGGTGGGGCCGCTCTGAGTGGTGAAGGTGGCGGTTATGGCTTTGGGGACATGGATGAAGCCGGTGCTGAGAAGCTCTTAAAGTTTGCATGGGAAAAGGGAGTGAATCTTTTTGATACCGCCCCTATTTATGGATTTGGTTTATCAGAAGAGCGCATGGGTAAATACCTTCCAAAAGAAGCGATGATCATTTCCAAGGCGGGAGTGGATTGGCACTCCACTCGTCGTGTGAATATGAGTAATGATCCTAAGATCGTTGAGAAGATGCTCTTAGAGAGTCTTAAGCGCCTGAAGCGTGAGCGCCTTGATCTTTATATGATTCACTGGCCTGATAAAAATGTGGATATCAGACGGGCAATTGAAGTGCTGGTGAAGTATCAGGAGAAATCAGCGATTCATCACCTGGGGCTTTGTAATACGAACCTTGAGGATCTCAAAAAAGCCCAGGAAGTTGGTGTCATAACAAGTCTGCAGTCGGAACTGAATGTCTTAAACACTAAGCCGTTTGATGATCTTGGGGAGACTTGGAAAAACTTTTTGTCCATGGGGTGGGGAACTTTTGATAAAGGCATCCTTACGGGCCGAGTAGTCGAAGGGCGTAAGTATGAGGCCAGTGATGCTCGCTCCTGGGCCCCGTGGTGGAATAAAAAAGACGTTCAAATCAAGATAGAAAAAGTTCAAAAACTAAAATTGATTCTAGATGACTACCATCTTTCCCTCAGTGAGTTTTGCCTGATTCATAATCTTCATCACAAAGGGATTTCGACCTGTTTAGTGGGAGCTAAAACTCCTGAAGATCTCTCTCAAGTCCTACAGGCCGCTCAAAAAACGCTCCCTTTAGAATCACTTCAGGAAATCCTGAAGCGATTTCACTCGTGAGGGAGGATTTTCTTTTTTGGTCTAAAATAAGTGCGTGGGGAGTAGTCTACAAAGTCTGAGACCTTGGCCATATAGATACAAGCATACTTTTCAATCTGACCGGCCAGACGACTCGGCTCAACTCCCGCTCTCATGGTTTCACCCCAGTGGGTGTTGAAATTCTGAGTGTGAGCGCGGATGAGTTTTCCGATCTTTTTATCGACCTTCTCAATTTTCTGGAAGTGGTCTTGGATTTTGGCCTTGTCGGGCTTTTTGCCTTTTTCAATTTCTTTATCAAAGAGCTCATCGAGCTTGTGTTCAAGCTCAATTTTTTGCTTCATCAGTTCATTGATCTCTTCTGAAAGAGGCAGAGA
This sequence comes from Bacteriovoracaceae bacterium, assembly GCA_947448495.1. Lineage (GTDB taxonomy): Bacteria > Bdellovibrionota > Bacteriovoracia > Bacteriovoracales > Bacteriovoracaceae > Peredibacter. Next base: position 9,578 of record CANFNX010000007.1, read on the forward strand.
TTTTTGAATTGCCTCCGTCTCGTGGAGAAGCTCATCAATCACGAGGGCGGTTCTCCAGTTGCAGGTCTTTTTGATTTGGAGAACGTCACCATAGATGTGGTCTCCTAAGTAAAGGATTTGCTCTCCTGAAAGACCAGAGCTCTTCTGAACGGTTTGCGCGCATCCGCCTTGGTAAATGCCATCCTCAATCAGGCCGTGGTGATTTCTCATCAGCCCAGTCTTGGGATCAACTTTTAAAAGCGGCAATTTATCAGTGAAGAATTTAGGTTTGCTGGCAGCGGTGATGACGATATTAAAAAGTTCATCCCAGCCCTTGTGTTCCTTTAAAAAAGGAGTGATCGCATAGTCTAAGAGTAATTTGGAATATTCAAAATCAGAGTTGGTGATCACCCATAATTTTTTTCCATGGCGCTTAAAGCGCTCGAGGGCCTCAACGGTTTGGGCATCCTGGACGATATATTTTTTTACATTCTTTTTGACTTCACTCTTAAGACTTCCGTCTCTGTGAGAGATATCGAGAGCATCAATGAGATGGGCCTCGATGGTTTTATAATCTGGAAGATTGAGCTCCGGGTGCTTATTTTTTAAATCCACGATCTGCATGTAGAGCACACAGTAAGCAATGGAGAACGTCGTATCCACAATGGCAAAGCGATCTGAATCATTGAGATCAATGGTGAGACCCTGATAAATCTTTTGCTGATTCCTAAAATCCATTTCCGAAAGACCATGGTAGGCCTGCTTCACTTTACTATAAGTGGAGAGTTTCAGAACGTTGCCGTGGGGTTTATCAATCACAAGTCCGCGGATTGCAAGATCGATTTGAAATTTAAGATCATTAATGACTTTAGGGTAACCACGCACATCGAGAAGCTTCTTTTTAATCTCTTTATAGGTCATCACCTCAAAGGCTTCAGAGTCGTAACGGACGAGGGTGTAGTCCATATCAAAGCCGATGGCGGCGATTTGTTTCATATTCAATGTGCGGTTAACGTAAATTCCCATAATCTTCCTTTAAAATTGGCACTTAAAGTCTGCCTTTTTAATAACTTACAGTCAATTATTGTGATTTTTACACATCGCGTCAGTTTTGCGCCATCTCCCTTTGGATTCGCGATATAAGAGGGCATCAATTTTTAGGAGCTGTTTATGAAGCGTGTTCTTCAACTTGCGGTTTTGTCCACCGTTCTAACTTCAGTGGCCCATGCGGGGATTGAGGTTATCTATGGTGAGGATAATAGAGTTGAAGTTTTTGAAGCGACATCGGCCCAACAGCTATTGGCCAAATCCACGGCCTCCATGATTTCTGAAGCTGAGATGACCAGAGATTCCGCCCGTCCAGGATTTATCCAACTGGGTCAGCATACACTTCGAGACTGGCTCGAAGGTTCTCAGAAGAGTGCTTCAAAAAATCTTTTTTCTTCTGAAGGTGATGATCAGGCTGCGACGAAAGTGTCATTTTGCGATGGCACTCGGTTTACGGAACAACCGAATCCGGCCATGTGTTCTGGATTCCTGATCGCCCCAGACCTTATCGTAACGGCCGGACATTGTGTTGAAGTGGAAAACTTTTGTGAGAACTACCGTTGGGTTTTTGATTTTCATATGGATAAGGAAAGCAACACTGCAGGAATGAACGTCAAAGAGGAAAATGTCTATAAGTGTAAGCGAGTGGTTTCTAATATTTTAAGTACAACTCTGAATCTTGATTACGGTGTGGTTCAATTGGATCGACCTGTTTTAGATCGTGAGCCGCTTGAGATTCGCAACGATGCTCAGATTGCTGATGGTCAGGCCCTTCTTGTGATTGGAAACCCATCTGGTTTACCGACGAAAGTTGCCCCAGGTGCGAATGTTCGCACTAATCTTCACCCTAACTTTTTTTCGGCTAATCTAGATACATTCCAAGGTAATTCAGGCTCGGCGGTTTTTAATGCTGAGACAGGAGTGGTTGAAGGTATTTTGGTGAGAGGAGAGGAAGATTTCGTTCCTAATTATGAATTGAGATGTGTAGAGACCAAGCGCTGTGCAAGTGGAGAGTGTCGAGGTGAGGATGTGACTCGTATGACGGCCATTCCTGAAGTCGGCATGCAGAAAGCTCTCAATGATGCTGCATTGGCCGGTGATATTGACCAAGTTCGCTCAATTTTAGAAACAAATCTATGGATAGATTTTTATACTAAGGATGGTCAGAGTGCCTTGATTAAGGCCTCTAGTGCTGCGCAGACGGCAGTGATGAAAGAGCTAATCGCTCGAGGGGCCGAGGTGAACCTACAGGACGCCAAGGGAAATTCATCACTGCACGTTTTGGCAGTCAGTTTAAATGAATTGAACGCTGATGCCCTAACGACACTCACTCAAGCTGGTGCGAATTTAGAATTAAGAAATTCTGCCGGAGAGACTGCTCTTCTGGTGGCGGCCAAGGCGTTAAACCTAGCAGGGGTTAAGCTTTTAATTGCTGCCGGTGCGGATAAAGAAGCTTTAGATCATAATGGGGAAGGAGTTCTTGCGATTTTTGAGCGCCTAGGTGATCAAAACGCCCTAAAAGAGCTGGCCGATCTAGGAATAAAGGCGGCTCCACCGATCGAGCGAATTGTTGAAATTTAATTGGTTATATGGCCCCTTTGGGGGCTTTTTTATTTAAAAATAACTTCGAATCACCAATTTTCTATTAGAACCTCTTGCCGAAGCGGCCTGTTTTTATTAAATTTTTAAGCACTTAAGATTTCAGTTTTGGGGGTATAGCTCAGCTGGGAGAGCGCTTGCATGGCATGCAAGAGGTCAGCAGTTCGATCCTGCTTATCTCCACCAAATATCTCATAAAAAAAGCCGGACATGTTCCGGCTTTTTTTATGTCTTCAAGCCAACTTTCATTATCTATAAGCTAAAGAACAAAATCCCTGCATGGATTAGGGCCTAAAGCAGCGGATTTTTTATAGAGAATTGAATAAACCTTTTGCAAGGACCGAGAGACAGCATAGCCAAAAAGTAGAGTTTTGTTTTGTCGTTCTGGGTAATCTTGCCAAAACTTTTCTATATTCGCCAAATTGGGATGGGCCTTGAGCAGATCAGATTTGGCGATTTTTGCCTTTTCTAAAAATAGTAGAATCGCTTTGTATTGAGCTTTTTCATATGGAAGTTTTGTCTCTTTAAGGGATTCACTGAAGCTTGCCACAATGTTATCGAAATTTATCGTGAGCAGTTCTTTATTAGAATAGGTCATGCACTCTTGAGACTTTCCAAGTCTTTTGATGTATTCCTTCGGAATGTCTGCGCAGAATTTTGATTTGTTATTCAAAATAGGAAATCCCGCCTTTTCCATGTCCTTTTGAAGTTGTCGTAAATAACTTTCGTAGTCATTAGTTGCTTTTTTAAATCCTTCGATCGCCTTCGAAACTTCTGCCATCGTTGAGATTTTTAAAAGTGATTCAACCTGATTCACAAACTTTTGGTGATTCTCGTCAATGTGACAGTACTGCTCACCGGCGACAGTTTTTTCTAGCCAGGGAGTGAGCTTATCATGCTTGGGATCGTAGCTATAGAGATAGGGGGTTACTTCGTCATAAAGTAATTTTTGGACATCCATACCATGAGGGGTGGAGATCATAGGGAAAGACAAGTCAGTAAAGTCACTTCTAGCATCAAGATAAACGTCTTCAAGACTTTTACCTTTCTTGAGTTTGGAATTAAATTGAGCTGCAAAAGTTTGAGAGCTTCCATTGTAGCCATAATGATTTGGACCTGTTCCACTTATGACACAGGTATTTTTGTTAGCAAGATTCTGTGTGTTGCCTGAGTGACAGGACAAATCAATAATGGCGAGTTTGATACCTTTTTGTGCGGCAAGATCTGTGAGCTTTTTTAGGCGATCAAGACTTACCGTATGTCCACCCAGGGTATCGTAATTTTGAAGAGTTCCTTCGGCCGTTGAGACGTTATGAGACTTCTCATTCTCTGGCGATCTGGTTGCCCCATGGGTATTGATGTGAATCAATAATTGGTCACCTGACTTCATTTCACCACTTATAATTTTTTTTTCATAGGATGAAATTATCTCTTCAAAAGATTTTTTGGTAAATCCTTTGAGCTCCTCGGGTTTCGTTCCAGTTTCTTCCATTAAGATTTGTTCTGTTTTTGTATGCCCACCATTGAATGAAATGGTCTTTTTCCAATTTGGAGAATCTTTTGCAAAGCGAGTGAGCTGCTTTAAGTCTCCATCAAAGATTGTTGATTCACCTTTGGGTTCACCACCACCGCCGAGTATCGCTATATAATTAGATTGCGCCTGTGTGGTCACTGAAAGAACAAGCAACAAACTTCCAAGAAATACTAGATGCATTTTATGGCCTTTTTTTGGCGCAAAAATGTGTGCTTGGTGAGTTTGAGTGGATCCGATTCCGCGTGGCCTATCGATTTGAAGTCTTCGATCTCTGCGCTATTTGGGCCAGTTATTTTTTGGATGCTTAGTTCACCATTGGCGATTAAACCCACATAAGGAGCGAGTTTGGCCTCATCACTAATGGATGGGGTTAGAATGATTTGTGAATTTGATTTTTCGTTTACAATCAGAAGAATTTTGCCTTTCTGAATCCGTGGGATCCCTTGAAACTCATAAAGACCGCATCCAGCAAGGCCTAGCTCAAAAGCGAAGCATGTTGTAGATAGAGATGTTAATAATAAAAATAGATACTTTCGCACTGTTGGGGACCCCAGGGGTTTTGGAACTTATCGGTTTAGGGTGGTAAAACTAAAGTAGTCAGGGATTGTGCCGATAGGGGAATATGATTAGGCTTATCCTCATTATTCTTCTCCTTACACCACAAATGATTCATGCTCAGGTCGTGGGCCATCCCGGCGGTGGAGTAGAGATCCTGGGTTATAATTCTAGCTCGGGAATGACTAAAGAGCAGTGGCTGTGTTTAATGCAGTCAAGTAAGGCGAAGGTTCTAGAGGGTGATTTCTTGAAGGCGTGGGGACGTAAGTATGTTTCTGAAACAGACACATTCAATCTCATCGATTTAATTTTGTTCAGTGTCTCTTTTAGAGAGATCGGTCTTTTTTTAACCCCTCAACCGCCTCAGCAGTACGGATGCGAAAAGGTTGAAAGAAGTGATATCTTTGATTTGAAAAAAAGAAAAGATCATGACAACGAGCTCGCCCTTCTTAAAGACATTCTCAAAATTTGGGAAGAAGGCATGAAAGGAATTCAAGAGAAAAATACTTGTGATCAAAGCTTCGGTCCCCGTAAAAAATACGTCGAACACCTCAAGCAGCTTATTAAGATGTATGAAGAGTGAACATAATGCAAAAGATCATCTGAAATTCATTGAGATTTGGGGACTTGTCCACAATAACATTCGAATGTTCAAGTATTGGATCGATAAAGGTGAACTATCGATACCTGAGACGCGTCTCCTTCGCGCTTTTTATCTATTTAAAAAAAATAAAAAACAAGAATGTCTTGAACTGATAAAGTCGAAAATGAGTGATGACCCTTTTTTGGAAGGGGTTCGGTTCTATCTTATCGGGTTAACTTACAATCAATTTGGTCACTATCATTATGCTGTCGAAAACCTAGAGAAATCGATTGCGTACTTTGAAGAATCAAGGGAACTCGACTTTATTTTAAACCCATTGTCACTTCTTGCTGTCGTTTATTGCAATCGCAGGGAAGAAGTGAAAATGGCCGGCATTCTTGATAAACTTAAGGATCTGGATCCCAAAACAACTCTAAGGAAGATTCAGATTCAGTATTCAGAATTTAGCTATTTCTATTTGTCTCATCAATTTGAGAAAGCAAAACGACTTTATGCCCAAGTGACAAAAGAGAATGTACCGGAATTTTCAAGCTTTAAACCCTATTTTATGATTTTGTTGTTCATGTTTCATGTCCGGGAAAAAAACTACAACAAGTGCTACGAGCTTATGGCGGAATACTCTGAGCTTAATGAGCATGTCGTGAAAGTGAACTACATTTACAATAAGGCGCTCCTTGATCTACTCGTCCATGAAAAACCACTCTATGTCTATGCCAGTGACTTTGCCGATTTTCCAGAATTACACCACCAGCTAGAGGTGATTAAAAATTTAAAAGTGGGGGACCTTGAAGGGGCAAAAAACTTCTGGGACAGACTTTCAAAGCATAATCCCGATTTGTATCAGGCGAACTTTGAATACATGGGGGAGGAATCACTTTTTCTTCAGTCTCTTCAGCGCTATCATCCAAGTTCGGGTAAACTGCAGATTCAAGCTGAGGAATTAGCGAAGTTTTCGACTAATCTTCTGAAGCTTGATTATATTTTTACACACGCAACGATTCCGATGTCTCAGGGCGATTTAATAAAGCTTATCTGGAAGGAAGAGATCTCTGAGTTAGGCAAAACAAAATTGAGAAGACTCATTGCAGATTATGCAAAAAAATATCACAAAAAAATCAAATCCTATCAGTCAACTTATCAGCTTGATAAGAAAGTTTCCTAAATCATGATTGATCATCTTGGTTCGTTGGTAGTCCAATCTTTTTTCGATTTGACGGTAGCTTTGGTGTAATTTGATCTTCGAGCGAGTCTAGCCGCTCAAAGACAATTTTAAAAATTTTTTGTGTTTCCTCCATTCCTGTTTCAAGCTCATCGATTCTGTCTTCCATTGAATTGTCCGGCTTAAGAGAACTTCTTAGCTTAGTGAATGTTCGCATAATAGAGATGTTTATCTGGATGGCCGTCTCACTATTCAAAACTGTTGAAAGCATGGCGACTCCATTTTCGGTGAAAAGCATTGGAGTCGTGCGCCTTTTGTGATTCCAATGAGTTCGATCATTTGCGGTACCAAATTGGCGCCGCAAATCTTCTAACTCATTCAAATCTAGCTCGATTAAAAAATCTTTTGGAAAACGGGAGATATTTCGTCTGACTTGTCTATTTAGAGCTTTTGTTTCAACTCCATATAGTTTTGCCAGGTCACTATCAAGCATAACTCTATGACCCTTAATGGTGAAAATCATCGCCTCTATTGACTCAATCTGGAATCGCACAAGATCTTCTCCTCGTATGAGATAGGAGAACGTAATTGCTTAAGAAATAGTTCAGCAATATTTTTTTAAAACAGTCACTATTAAGTTTATTTTTGAAAAGAAATTCTGAGTCCCGATCATCAAATCAGCGCTTCAGATTTGAACTTATATGAATCTTTTAATCCCTTAAACAAGAAGAGAAATTCCATCAGGTCTATTTTCCCCATTTTAAAACAACGGAGAAAATATGACTGATAACTTTCGAATAGATGTTCCCTTTGAAACCAAACCACCTCGCTTGAAGGATCTCATTAACAATCATGTTATGGGTGATGTCTGGGTAAGGGATACTCCCTTTGGGCCTGTTACAGACTCTTTAAAAATTGCTGAGAAATTTGAGATGGAACACAAGCATGTATTGAGGGCCATTAAGAAATGTATAGACGAACTTTCTATTCAGCCCAAATTTGGGCTGAATAAAAACCTGATAGAAAACAGCTACTTGGGTGGAGCAAAAGGAAAAGAACGCCAAAATCTTAAATACGACATCACCGAGTTTGGGCTCGCCCTTTTATTGCTTTATATCAACACTCCAAAGGCCAGAGTCATTTCTGCAGAAATCCTCTACCGCTTCTTTATTCTTAAAACCTATTTGTCTGATATGAATGAAAATCAAATTTGCGCGATTAAAGGGCATTATCGAAAAAAGTTGAAATAGAATGTAGGTGAACAATAAGTTCACCTACATTAATTAAGAGCGACTTATTTCCAGATTCCCTGATTGTAGGTACCAGTGGTTTTAATTCCACTAGACTTAAATTCGAATTTTGTTTTTACGATGTGATCAGAAGCTTGATCAGTAACCCGAATAATATATTCGGACTTTGCTCCAAGAGCAGCCTCTTTTCGACATTCTTCCTCAGTGAAATAATCATTAAACGTAATTTTTGCCGTTCTAACTACACCTTGATCTTCCTGGGGTATCCACCACACATCAAAGCGGCAACTGTCAGCGAAAGCGGAAACAGAGCTCAAAGCAATCAATCCTAAAATTATTATTTTCATAATCGTTAAACTTCCATTTATGCAAGAATGACTAAAATCATTCGTTGTTAATCTTTAAATTTAAATCCAAAAACCGTTCAGTAAACTAGGGGCAAGAACGTACTAATGAAGATACAAAATCGGGGAAGGTTCCCACTAATTTATTTAATTTCTTAAACATACGTTTCCTACCCATCTTCCCTGTTGTTTTTTGAGAGTTGCCACGAACATTTCTATTGTTATCCACAAATGATACAGAAATATATCCTATTCCTCTCCCTGGAATTAATCTCGATGCTATTGCAAGATCAATTTCTAATTCTGCAGCTGCAGAAGTATCAGTCACTTCGGATGTATAACCTTTGGCCTTCAGTGCATGTGCTACTTGGTCTACGATATGAGACTTAACAGTATAACAATTTCGTCCAACAGTAGTTTGGCAGTCATTAATCTTGTGGTCCTGTGTGATTTTAAAACTACAATCTGCTGCATTCGCTGTAATGCTTGCTGCTGCTAAAAAAATAACGACTAGATTTTTCATGAAAACTCCCAAGTGTTTAAACTAATGGTTTAAAACCATTAGTTGTTAATAATTTTTTTAGTGAGCAAGAATATCCTGCTCACTACTTGTTAAAATTAACTTCAAGAAATTTTTATTTATCTTGAGATTAATTTGCTTTACAGTCCAAGCTATGTCTCTTCAAACCTAACTTTAACGATGCTTGTCCATCGCTTCCTTTTGCAAGAAATTGATTCACAAGTAGTTTCTGGTCTTCACAGTTAAGAATGACAAACATACCTTTGTCAGAATCACGTTGAATCACCATACAATTTGGCCGCTCAACCTGAATGTCTCTTCCGAAGACTCCACCCTTAATAATCGTCAGAGTCTCAATCTGGTCAAAGTTTTCATTCGAGCCAACTAAGGCGACATGGATATTCTTGCTTTTTGAGATACATTCAATGCGCTTTTCAGCAGCTAATGCAGAAAGGGATGCCATGGCCAATAATACAATCAATACTTTTTTCATCTTTAACCTCGTTCCTGTTTATTTAATCGAGCAAGACCATCTTGCTCACGATATTTTAAAGTTGGCATCCCATTGCGATTGAAGACTCAGTCCCCGTTGCGCCATAAGACAGTAGTGCAAAATTGCGTTCGTCGTTGCTGTCCTCATTTTTGACTTGGTTTACTTTGTCATTATAGATAGTAAGGTAATTTTTACCGTTCTCATGTTTGAATGAATAGATGGCCACCGCACCACCAGCTTCAAGCTTTGTCAGTTTCACAGTTTTTGAATATGCTTCACCAAAATTTAATTTAGCGGTACGAGCTTTAGTTGAAATGCTGATGGATAATTCGGCCTGAGGGCCAAGTTCCGCACAATCAATTGATGCAAAAACTTGTGCTGTTGATGTAAGTAGTAATCCAATGAGTAAACCTTTCATAAATTCTCCTTAATGTGTATAAATCATTCGTTTTTTTGTCTTTTAGTTCTCTCAGATTATTTTCGAATCTTAAAAGTACCTTTCAGATTTAATTCCTGGTCATTGATCTTGATGTTTACCTTGTTGTTCTTCTCAGCAAGGTCATAGGCCTTGGCCAAACACTCAAGAGCATTTAGGTCTGAGCGCTCCGCTTGTACCCATGAAGAAAGAATTCCTGGTTGTAATTTTAAAAAGGTATCAATTCGACAGGCCTCATGGAGGGCAGGCAAGACTGAGTTTGTTCTGATCTGAAATTTTCCTTTAATATTCAAGTCATCATCTGCAACGACCGCTTTCACGGTGTCATTTTTTTCAGAGAGACTAACCGCTTCAAGGAGACATTCCACAACATTTTTATCCGATCTTTCTACTTTGACATCTGTAGAGAAAATCGCAGGGTAGAGTTTCAAGTGGGTATCGATCTGACATTTTGATTGAGTTGCTGCAAAGCTTGTTCCTGCAACAGTCATCAGTAATCCAACAAGAATAGTTTTCATAAGATTTTCCTTTAGTTATTTGTCTTGGAGATAATTTACTGGTTTGTTGTGTCGATTTTGGGTAAAAGTTGTGAGGTTTGATTCCCCATAAATACAGCCACTTAAGGTGCTTTGTTGTTCACGCTTTCAGCCGTTTCCGTGATTGTCTGATTTTTTATTTCAACTTTTATGGCCTTATTTTTGCTCATTTAAATTATGCCTCCCGGATTTTTTATCAAATCGCTTCTTTTGCAAGAATTAATGTTGTTCTTGATCAGAATAAAAATAATTCGGACAGCTAAACAAACTATGATCGTCAGGATGACCGGTACGTCGGCGAGAATCAGGAGGCTAAAGCCGTCCCTGCTTATTTCCACTAAACTCATATTCGTTGAACACCGAACAGCATAAATAAGGGCATTTAAGAGAGTCTAATTCACTATAAAGTTTTCAATTCGTGGTCAATTTTACCGCCTTTATGGCATAGTCAGTTCAAACTTGATCAAGGATTTTTCATGAAGTTTAAAGCTTTATCTCTTCTGTGCTTACTTTCATTTCAATCTTTTGCCCAAGTTCATGACAATCAAGAGCCTGAAGTCGTTGTTGAGGAAAGTTCAACTCTTGAAATTTCAACCATTCGAATTAAAGATGTAAAAGAGCTTATCGCAAATATAGGCGCAGAAAATACATGTATGGACGAATATCTAAAACGCCGACGCCATCTCGTGACAAAACTCGCTTTGGCCCCAGTCATTTTACCAGTTGGCTTTTATGCCGCTACCATTGGAGCTGGAATTGGTGGGGTTTATCTTGCCTATACCGTTGGATTTGACCCACTAGGTGGAGTCATTCTTGGGATGTTCACTGGAGCAGTTGGAGGTAGCACTGGTCTCTTAACTGATACAGGTCTTGGTATTTCGCAATTGATTGAAGTCGATCGAATTGTTAAATCTCTTGCAGAACTTCATCTTAATCAATCTTCTCAAAAGACATCCCGCCTCTATAAAAAGTATGCTAAAAATAACGACAATGCCGTTGATCAGAAATCATTTGAGCTTCAACTTCTCACCCTCGATCAGGAAGGCAAGCTTTGCGATGGCTCACTTACGAAATCCCGCTTTGGCAAAGTCGCTCGTAGGTTAAAAAAGAAAATTGCAAGAACCAAGCATCTTAAAGACGTGATTTAATCAGTTGATTGAGGAATTCTATCGTCCCTACAATGAGAAATTTTTACTTCTTATGTTTCGTTTCCCAAGCTCATTTCTTTCAATCGACTGTACTGATTTGATCTCATCTATCTTAAGAGGGTATATGCTTTGTTGGAAATCTAGAATGACGTCAAATGATACCGAATGTTCATATGCTAATTGCAGGATCTGATTCTTTCTTTCATCGTCTTTTATCAACAAGTCAACTTTTCCCCAGCAATCATGATGAAGCATATGAGCTTCTAATTTCTCCTTTAGATCCATAAAGTCAATTAATAGACCTGAACTCTTGATCCTCCCATCGTATCGACCAAGAGGAGTTAAGTCTCTGTCTTTGATCTGGGCCTTATCAGGCAGTGGATAGTAACCTTGGTAATCAAAAGATGCATTGGCCGGTTTAAGTATCCAGTTATCTTGGTATTGTATTTCAAATGAGAAGAGTGAGGGCGATTTGATCCATAGTCTTTTTCCCTGATCTGTTTTAAGTTGATGAAGAGAAAGTATCTTCATTTCTTTTCTGCCAGGACTGCAGGCGGTAGCAAGCTGAGAACCCACTTCACTCATGCCAAAGGTCCTGACAATAGGCCATCCTAGCTCCATGGCCTTTTGCTCCAAGCTGTTACTCAGAAAATCCCCACCGGCCAAGACATATTTTAATTTTTCAGGCGCTTGAATCTTTGCCTTCACCAAATCATAAATTTGCGTTGGAACGAGTGAAATCACAGTCACATTTTCAGTAGAAATTCTTTGCGCTAATTCAGTCGGATTCCATGGATACAATAAGACAGGGGAGTGATTTAAAAGCCTGGCCCTGAAAAAGATACTAAGACCTCCCACATGATAAGGGGGAAGAGTTACGCCCCAGCGGTCGTTTTCATCGAGCTGTAGATGCTCATTAACTGCTTGAGCATTATTGAACATCGCCTCTTTTGAAATGACATAGCCTTTAGGGTTCGCTGACGTCGTACCTGAAGAAAGAAACGCCACATGCTTTGAGATGTTGTTACTTTCAAGAAAACGTACAAGTGAATCTTGAAGATGCGAAAACTTAGCTGAAAGAAGAACGGGATTCTCTGCATCCCTGTTGTCATCAAAAAGTATATTTAGAGTCTTTTCCATGGCCTTAACTCTAATTCATGAAAGTAGTGGTTTAATAACTGTGTATTTGGTGCAAAGCCGCCTTGATAGTTACCAGTAAAAATATTTGCTGAATTTTCATATAGGTTAGGAGTGATGATCCCATGATAGTCTTCTAAATTTCCTTTTTGTAACAGCTCAAGGTAGCCTTGGTAATTTGATAATCCATGCCCCATGTTGCCACTGAAAATAACTTTCTTTGTTTCCTCAGGGTAGAATTCTCGGTAGGGCTTATAGATTTTAACCTGGCAAGGGGAACCCTTAATAAAATCTTGCGCCTTGGGGAGACTCACATCTTCCCAGTTAATGAGACTGAGGGGATCTTCAATGTACTCGATGAGATGATAAAGCTCTTTTGGAATCCTCAATTCAAAGTCTCTCCATGTATTGGCATTAAAGAGCCCATTTGCGTCGAGACGGATGTTTTTAATCCCTTCCGGACAATGTTGAAAGAAGAAGTCTTGATCATTTTTTATCTTATATTTAATCGTTGTGCATTCTAGTCTCTCACCCTCTCGATAGAGTTGGTGATTATAAAATATTTTGCCTGTTTTGACTTGAGACCATTGGGGATCTAGAAAGTACAAGGCCTTCATTTGAGTTTCATGCATTTGGTCTTTAAATGTATCCAGGAATTCTTCGACGTTCAAATCCCCTAATTCAGGATGAGGGAAGTACTCACTATAACCAATACCATCTGTACTTTCAGATCTCAGGAAAACACCATCGCGATCACTTAAGCCGGCCAAGTGATTTAGCTTTTTAAGAGGTCTGAGAGAGAACCGATGGTAGAAGATTTTCATAAATGAATGGAAATGAGAAACAACACCGTAAAAACCACCATGTGAATCCCAGAAAATTTTAACCCCTCATTAAGCTCTTCATTTTTGCTTTTGAGCGTAATTTTCAATAATTTGATGGCGGGGATGATCGCCAAAAACGTTAAGTAGATATAAGAGAAATTTTTAAAGTAGTGAAGAATAAGATAAGGAGTAAAAATAGTTGCGATAGTTAGGAACTTATATTGATTTGGACTCATCTTGGTGGCCAAGGTCAGTTTTCCCACTTTTTGATCTTCATCTCTGTCTCTTAAATTATTAATACAGATAAAGGTTGTTGTGAGGCAACCATAAATGATTGCAAGGGCAATTGTCTGAAGAGTGATTGTTTCTGAAAAAAGATAAAATGACCCTATCACGGAAAAAAGTCCAAAAAATAGAAAAACAAAAAGTTCACCAAGTCCTTTATAGGCGAGTGGAACAGGCCCACCTGTATATCCATATGTAAGGTAGATAGAGATCACACCAAGGATCAAGTAAATAACGCCTCCTTTAAGGATTAAAGGAATGGAGGCAATAATGGCTATAATGATTGATAAAAGCGCCCACTTGATAGTGGTTTCAGGTTTGACTAGTCCTGAGGCTGTCACTCTTGTCGGCCCTTTTCTCACGTTATCAGCACCTTTTTTAAAATCGATCACATCATTGAAAAAATTTGTTGCAACTTGAATACAAAGTGCACTTATCAGACAGCAACAAAGAATCAAGTAAGGTCTTTCAGGGGAAGTGTTCAAAAAATAAATAAAGGTCGTTAGTGGTGGTATAATACTCGCGAGTAAAGTTTTTGGTCTCATGGCCGTTATAAAATGTCTCACGTTTCGACCTCTCTTTGTATAAGCTCGATAATTTTTTTCTTATGTAGATGAACTCTATGATCAGAACTAATTCCAAATGTCTGAATTCCATCTAGGGCAAACTTCCAAGCAATGTCTGTATATTTTTTGTCTTTATAGCCAAAGACATAAATAATTTTATCTTTGAACTGTTTTATTTCGTCGGTAAAATTAGGCTGATTTGAAAGTCTATTATTCTCAAAAAGTTGAATGCTTTTTTTGAAAAGAGTCCTATCCAAAGGCCTGTAGTGAATAGATTCGGAAAATAGGGGTAAGGAATTCCAAAAATCAAAAAAATCCTTCAACGAGCTTGTCTGTAGTCGAAGGAGAATCTCCTCTTCCCATAACCTTCGTTCCTCAATATCAACTTCATTTAGCCCTGGATGGGAGCTCAGGAGAATTAGTTTTTTTAATTTAAATTCATTGTTTGAGGCAATCTTAAGTGCGATCCTGCCACCAAGAGAGTATCCTACGAGAATATCCTCGGCATTAATTTGGATGTCATTTATCTGTTTTTCTGAAAGCTCGTAGAGATTGTAAGTTTTTGATTGAATGTTTTCAAATCGATAATTATTCCAAATAGACGGATGATCAAATTGGCCGTGAAAAAAATGAATCATTGCTCCCACTCCTCGAGAAACTTCATCGTTTCCGCTGGGTTTGTGAAAAGTTCCAGGATCTTCACATGCTTGAGCATGTTGTAGTTATTTCTCGCGTAGGAAATATTAAATGCGTTGGAAATGTGCTCAAGATGGTGGTCGTGTTCTAGGATAATCTTTTCATTTAGCTTTAAAGTCTGAAAGATTCTCCCCCCTGAGTTGTTAATAATGATGAGCTTGAGATTTTCAGGAATGTCACGTATGGCAGAAAGATCATAGATTGTTGTTAGGTCACCTAAAATACAGTAAACCTGTTTATTTGTAGCATTGGCGAGTCCAATCGCAGTTGATATTTGTCCATCGATTCCGTTCACACCTCGGCTTCCAAAGAAGCGGTTCTTCTCAGTTGTATTCAGTTGTTCAAAAAAACGAATAACAAGGGAGTTTCCGAGATAAACGAAACTATCTTCCTCAATGTATGGCCGAAGTTTGGCAATCTTGGCCTGATCTGAGTGGGGATACTTAACGATAAGACTTTCGATTTCATCTTCTTTCGTTGCTCTTATTGAAAAGGGGCGACAATCCTTCAATATCTTCCAAAACTCAACTTGGGCCATAAGCTCATTGCTCCCCATGGGGAAAACCGTCCCGTGAGAGAGTCCCAGAAGTCCACGCTCATCGAAGCTAAATTGAGGCAATGGGGTTTCCTCAAGGAGGCGCCAGAATTTTGTTAAGGGTGTGTGTCCAAATCGGATGACACTTTTAATTTCACCTGTTCTGAAGGCCTTAATGAGGTCTTTTTCGAATCTTAAAGAAGAAAGTGTGTGGGCCTGACTTAGGATCTCGGCGTAAATAGGGAGACCATAGGATTTCATTTTCTCAGTGAAATTCTTCATAGAAGTGTTTTCATGAGAGATAAGAATAAGTGGGGATGGATTCTCTTTTATAAAATCAGCAAAGCCTCCCCAGCTTGATTCGTAATTTTTCGTATGATTTTTTGCGATCTCATTTTTCTTTTCAATCAGTACATTTATATGGGCGGGATATTTTAAGGATGAAA
This sequence comes from Bacteriovoracaceae bacterium, assembly GCA_947448495.1. Lineage (GTDB taxonomy): Bacteria > Bdellovibrionota > Bacteriovoracia > Bacteriovoracales > Bacteriovoracaceae > Peredibacter. Next base: position 25,271 of record CANFNX010000007.1, read on the forward strand.
GATCTAGTTTCCCTAGCTCCTCTAGGCCAATTTCAATATAGGATTGACGTGCACCAACTGTTATTTTTTCATGATCAATGGTTTGTGGGCATCCCTTACCATGCATTCTTTTGGGACGATCACCCGTGATGAGAAGGAGTGGTAAATGGCTATAGTAGGCCTCAAGCATGGCCGAAAGGCACTCTGAAACGGCGGTTCCTGAGGTTGTACAAACTGCGATGGGTTTATTCGATACTTTAGTTTGCCCAAGGGCCTTAAATGAGGCAATGCGCTCATCAATTTCAAAGCTCAATTTGTCATGATTAAAAAAATCTAGGATTTCTTGATTCCTGGCCCCTGTACAAAAATAAACATGGTCAAGATTGAATAAGTTCATAGCAACATTTCTTTGACTGTGTTTCTTTTTAGATTGATTTCATTCAATTCATTGTCAATGTCTGATTCTTGAACGATTCCGGCCCCTGATTCAATAACCATTTCTTTTCCTTGAATCTGAATATTCCTAATCATGACCAGTGCCCGATGTTTCTCATGATAGTTAATACCAAATACTGATCCGAAGAATCTGTTGGGAAACTTTTTGTAGTACTGAGTGCTTTCAAGGAATTCCTTGGCCTTTTTCTTGGGATGTCCACCAAGAGCGGCGGTAGGAGAGAGTGTATTGATGAGATCTACTATTTGTGTTTGAGACTTTAAGTATCCTGTAATGTCCGTTTTTAAATGAATCATTTTTGCATAAGGGGCAATAACGGTTTCTGATTTTAAAATTTCTGAGCAGAATGGTTTTAACTCTTCAAGAATGTTTGCGATGACAAGATTGTGTTCTTTTCTATCTTTTAGTGATGAGAAAAGTTTATTTTCTTCACCTAGTTTGGCGGTTCCTGCAAGAGCTACGGATTCTAATTTGTTACTTTCTTTGTCGAAAAGGATTTCTGGCGTTACACCGATAATGGCGTAATGATCAAACCACAGGCCATAGGGCGTGCCAACCTTTGACAGTATAGCTTTTGCCATAATTTTTTTCTTTAGATGGATCGTATTGTCGACTAATGTGTTTTCTGAAGAAATGAGGACTGCTTTTTGAAAGTCATCATTTAATTCTTTTTTGAGCTTACTAAAATCTTGTTCAAAAATAGCATCAAAGTTTGTTGTTCCTTCAAATTTGATATTGAGTTTCAGAAGGGGATTCAGAAACGGCGCAACGTCCTCTGTTGAAATTTCAAGTATGCTCTCAGGATAATAATAGTTATATTTAGTGCTATAGAATTCTTTGATATAAAAGAAAACAACACGTTCAGGATTCTTCTCTTCACTGAAATATCCGCCTTTACCCATGATGAGGGTTTGATTTTTCAGGACTGCGAAAGTACCCTTTTCAAAGAAAGTACTATCCATCCAATCCTGTATGTTTTGAACGTCTGTCATCAATAGACCCAAGGAAATTGCTGAAATTCAGGTTCTCTTTTTTCTAAAAATGCAGTTTTCCCCTCCCGCGCCTCTTCTGTTCCGTAAGCAAGTCTGGTGGCCTCACCGGCAAAAATCTGTTGACCTACTAGCCCATCATCAATCAGATTAAAACTAAACTTAAGCATTTTCATCGCCGTTGGGGATTTTGAGCATATTAATTTCGCCCAATGAAGAGCTTCTTTTTCAATATCCTGGTGAGGCACTACCTTGTTGACCATGCCCATTTCAAAGGCTTCTGTTGCACTGTAGGCCTGGCCTAGGAAGAAAATTTCTCTCGCCCGTTTCTGACCCACTTGTCGTGCCAGATAGGCCGATCCATATCCGCCATCAAAGCTTGCGACATCAGGATCCGTTTGTCGAAAGAGTGCATGTTCTTTGGAGGCAATGGTTAAATCACAAACACAATGCAGAGAATGACCACCGCCAACCGCCCAACCGGGTACAACCGCGATGACAATTTTTGGCATAAACCGAATCATCCTCTGAACTTCGAGGATGTGTAGTCGTCCATGCCTGAAATCATTCTTATCTTTATAGTCATAGCCTGTTTGCCCACGAACGTTCTGATCACCCCCCGCACTAAATGAGTACACCCCATCTTTGGTGGACGGGCCATTGCCGGTGAGGATGATGGCACCTATGTCATTCTGACGATGGGCCCATTCAAAAGCGGCAAGAAGTTCATCAACTGTGAGAGGGCGGAAGGCATTTCTTAGATCCGGGCGATTGAAGGCAATCCTGACAGCTCCAGTTCTTATGGCCCTATGAAAGGTAATGTCTTCAAATTTAAAACCTGGGATCTCTTCCCATTCATTCTTATCAAAAGTTGGAGATATCATGATTTACCTTTTCGCCTCATAGATGTAGGCGATGCCACAAAATAAGGGTGTGTAGTTAATTTGATTAAATGTTGTATTTTTACTTATAAGATCACAGAATTTTTCACCGCTTGGAAATTGCTCCGATGATTTTATGAGGTAATCATAGGCATCTGATCTTTTGGTCAGAAGTGAAAGTATGGGAAAGTATAGTTTGAGAGTTGCAAAATAGATTCTCTTCCAAATGGGGTTCTTGGGAGATCCGAACTCAAGAATATAAAGGCTTTTTGAAACCCGCGAGAGTTCGTTAAGTGAGGTTTCAAGCTTTTCTACGTTCCTGATACCAAAAGAAATGGTTGTTGTATCAAACTCTTGATCTTTGAAGGGGAGCTTTGAAACATCGGCCACAAGGAAATTGACACTTGATTTGGTTTTTAACTTTCTCTTGTTTGCATTTTCAATCATAAGAGGGGAGAAATCACACCCAATAATGGTCTCTATCTTCATGTTATCCATTTTGAAAGCAATATCACCCGTACCAGTAGCGCAGTCGAGAACGGCCTTGGGAGAATTGGCACAAGCTTTTTTCACAAGGAGGTTCTTCCAGAGTCTGTGAGTCCCCATGGAGAGTAAATCATTCAAAAGATCGTATTTTGATGAAATATCATTGAACATAGATTTAATATAATCAGCATTTGGCATATTAAATCCTCAACTCTTTCTCAAAAATGGGACAAGCCTTTTGAAGTTTTTTAATGAGTTCGTTGTATAAATCCAAATCCAAGGCTTGCTCAGGATCTGACAGTGCATGTTTAGGAGTAGGGTGAGTTTCCACCAAAAGACCATCAGCACCGGCCGCGAGTGCTGCCAAGGAAGCATCAGTTACATATTTTGAATCACCCATGGCGTGTGATGGATCGACAATGACTTTAAATGGATGGTTATTTTTTAGGTAAATGACGGCACCCAAGTCGAGCGTATTTCTTAATTTAGTTTCAAATGTACGAATGCCTCTTTCACAGAGAAAAATATTCTCTTCTCCTAAATCATGGAGGTATTCCGTAGCGCCTAACCATTCTTGGATTGTGGCACTAAAGCCTCGCTTAAGAACCACTGGCCTTTTATGATGAGAGAGTTCTTTTAATAGTTCATAGTTATACATGTTGCGAGCGCCAACTTGAAAACAGTCTACAATTGGCATGAGAGTCTCAATTTGCCTCGGATCAGTAATTTCTGTAATAAACTGAAAAGGCATTTTGTCTTTTAGGTCCTTGATGATTTCAATCGCTTCAGCACCAAGCCCTTGAAAGCTTGATTTTTTGGTGCGCATTTTATAAATGCCACCTCTGATTAAACTCGGTTTGTGTTCCGAATTAAGAATGGCTGTCATTTGATCGTAGCTTTCAATGGCACAGGGGCCAGAGATGACAAAAAAATCAGATTTTGAAAAAATGGGTCTCATTTTGACCTCTCTTTCATTTGATCGATAAAAGCGAATACCTGTAAAGTTGAATTTATAATGTTTTCATTGGATGTGGTTTGTGATTCGGCGATTTCTGAAAATAGTTTTTTTGTCTCATGCAGAATGATATCGACTTCATTTTTTGTCTCATCTTGGGCCGTTTTTATTTGCGTTTCTGACCAAGGGATAGACTCACAAGTGGTCCCTCTCATTTGATGGACGATATAGAAAAGTTCTGGATAGTTTTTTAAAAGATTGAGAGTGGTAAAATTAATTAAACCATCTTTCAGATCCTTGTTTTGATCCTTGCCACTTGTCTCGCTAAAATCTAAATTGTCATCAATCATTTGAAAAGCTACTCCAATTTTTTCACCAAAGAGGTGACATTTTTGAACAATCTCTTCTGGTGCTTTAGATATTCTAGCTACTGAAGAACAGCACCAGGCCAAGAGGGCGCCTGTTTTTTTCTTTGATACCTCTATCAGTTCATCTTTAGAGTTCGTCCCATTCTTTTTTAATTGATCCTGAAGGAACTCTCCCTCAACAATATCCTCAAGTGCCTCAGAAATAGTTTTCAAAATATCAAACTCTCCTGCAGCTACGAGTTCGCTTATGACTCTTGCAAGCAGGAAATCTCCGGCCAAAACGGCCAAAGAGTTACTAGTTTTTTTATGAAGAGTTCTTTCACCTCTCCTTAAGTCTGCTTCATCCACCACATCGTCATGAATCAATGAAGCGGTATGGATGAGTTCTGCTGATCTTGATATTAGGTACTGCTTTTCTTGCTCAATGTGAAAAAGCTGTGCGAAGAGTTGAATGAGTTTAGGGCGAATCATCTTGCCTGGTGTTGAAAGATGATTGTTTAGGATATCGTGAACTTTGTAGCCGTAGCTTCTTCCATGAAGGTCTGAGAGTGTCTGCTGTGTGTTGTGCATAGCTAAATCCTTTTAGAATTTAATAGTTCTTAAACTCTGCGCGGACCAGCTCTACTTTTTTTGTCGAATTTTTTTTTAATGATTTTCGCTTTTTGGACGGTTGAAGTTTCGACAAAGCCTAAACGCGAGACATCTACTGAGGCTATAATGGTGAGATTTGTGGTTTGCTCTTTTTGCGCTCTTTTAAAGGAATTTTATATCCACCTTGCACGATAAATTGGATGGATCCAATGGGAGTATGACTTAACACTTCGCCTTTAGATTGAACAAGAGCATTGTTGATTTTAATGTAGGTGCCTCTGACGACTGGTTCGATGAAAAAGTTTTTATACCCGAGCTGCACTTTCGCTTCAGCATGGGCGCCAAATCCTGCAACATGAAACTGATTATCCACACCCTGCCAGTTCCACCAACTGTCTTGATGATACTTAACCGTTGTTTGTGGAACCATCATCCCTGCACCAGCTCCGAGACCAGTTCCAATTTTAAAATCACCGTTTCTTGAGGTGAAGAGATTGTTTTTATAAACAGCACCCGCGTGCACATAGTTGTACCCATTGGTATGCTCAAAGCTTAACCAGCGCACATCTCCGGTTTGCTTCACTTGATCAAAAGTTAATCCCGTCAATAGAGCTGGGTCACCACTTGCATCCGGTACAAACACAGTATGGTTATAATCTCCAGTGACTTCGTATTTGAGTTGGTTATCAAAGACCCATTTCATATGATCTAGGCCTACGACAATGTCCCAGTTATCATTAACCTGATATCCAATTCTCAAGTTGTATTGAGGGATAGGGATACGGCTTGGACTGATGTAATCTAGGATATCTTTTGATTGGCGATCGTGTCCAACCGCATCGTGAATGGTAAATGTCCCATCCTTGGTTTTGAATGTCGCATCTGATTTTGAGTGAAATCCCCGATTATATCCCCATGAAAAATAGATCATTCTTTTTTTCGGAGGATCTAACTTAAAAACTCTATCCAGGTCTTGGGTCAGTGTTTGCAGAGGGCTTTTTTGACTTGGAAAACAAAGGGGAGTTGGATCATCGAGTAAGTTTGGCTTCTTTGAAACCTCTGAGGAAAGAATGAGGGGGGCCTCCTCAATCACGAGCTCCACATCCACGAGTTCAAGTTCATCTTTGGTGATTTGATTCTCTGAACTTGTGACGACATGATTTTTAGATAACTCTGAAAGCTGGTCTATTTTTTCATCTGTCAGGTTATAGTCCGATAATTTCTCGTAAGGAATGATTAGAGGGGAGTTCTCTTGAGCAAAAAGCGTTTGAGGTCCAATCATCGCCATAATCATTAAAAGAATTTTCATTTTTATTATATCGGTTGATTGGGGGGCAATGTTAGATTTCCATTAAAAATGTAAATCCAGGGGAGGGCAGTTGAGATTAATTAAGGCACCGTCAGGCGAAATATAATTCCGGACTGGTTTGCCCCACCACTTTGGGTATTACCGTAAATATATCCCTTATCAATACGCGCACTAGTGCAGCCGGAAAGAGAGTAGTTAAGATTTGTAGATCCGCCCAAGCTGATGGAGCTCGAGCTAGCAGAAAAGAATTTACCTTGCAATCCGTGTTTGTGGTGACGACACTTCCGCCTGAATTCTTGGTATTGTACTTACTACATGAACTTAAACAGCTTATAACGATGAGTATAAGTATATGTAGAACTTGAAATGGAGCTATTTTGAGACGGATTCCCAGAATATATTGATCGGCATTTCTGTGTGCAAGGTTAAGATAGATGGACTTGAGTGGTTTAATCTGTTTATTGTGATCTTGTTTATACAACTTTCTTGAATTTATAACAGTCCTGAGATGATTTGAGCTCGCAATGATGCTTCTTCTTATAATCGTTGATGAGTTTTCTAAGACGATTTAGGGATGCTTCTGAAATGTCTTCTGACCACAACCAAAAAATAAGATCAGATTTTTTTATAATGGATGGCCCATTTTTTAAGATGTAGTGAAGCCTATCCAGACGGTTTGGCATTTTTTTGAGTCTTTGAACGTCAATTTGATTTGATTTCAAATCAAGCTTGTATTTCTCTAAGGCGCACGAAAATAGTGAGTAAGGTGCTTTAAATTGAAAATCTTCTTGGTAGACCTGTGGATTATGCTTGGCGAGCCTCGCCCAGATGATTTTGGCCTCGCTTTGATCGTTCTGGGATAAGTGCTTGAGGACTAATAACTGATCCAAGAGTTCCTGAGAATCCTGAAATTCACTGGGGTAAATATATAAAGGATGATCCTTCACCAGATGATCGAGTAAGATTTTGATGTAAGAGTAATTCGCACTAGAGGTGAAGCCAGAGGATTTCTTATAGGCCTCAAGGATGGAGTAACATTCCTCATAGTGCTTTAAACTAAATGAATTTTGAAATTTCAGCATGAGTAAGCTTGGCATAAAGAGCTTAATCTCTTTACCCGTCATCTTGCATGCCTTCTCAAGAACATGATTGGATTTTTTTATCTCACCCATTTTTGATAAATAAGAAGCTTCCGTCAGGTAGACCAAAAGTTGACAGTAATCATTAGGGGGAGTGTGCTCTTTGAGTTCATCTAGCCAATATGCCATCTCTTTTATGAGTTTCCTGTTGGCGAGATTTAGAATAATGGTGGATATGGCATAAATGCTAAAGTGTTCATCTTGAGAGACCTTGAATTTTGCAACAGATGCTTCGAGATATTCTTGGGCAAATTGATGTTTGCCGAAAAGATTTTGGGAGAGTCCTAAAAGATAGAGCCTCACCCCCTCGCCAAAGTCGTCAGGCAGAGGTGGCGTCTTGAGATGTTCAAAAATTTTAGCCTTATTCTTTTTCCGATAGTAAAAAAATCCCCAGAGAACTTTTTTATAACTGAGACTTAAATCTGATTTTTCAATCTCTTCCTGAAAGCGGGTTGGTTCATACTGGACCATGAAAAACAGCGTCTTAAATTCTTCTCGTTTTTTTAGATGCTCATTTTTCATAATGATGAATCATGATTTTAATCTTGTCTTGATCAATTCCCAGTTCAAAGTAATTTTGACAACGCTTGAGCTGCTCATTTTCGGTAGATATTTTCTTGAGTAACTCCAACTGATCACTTTCACTCAGGCAGCTTGGGTATTTGACGATTTCGGCGTGTGAGTTCTTGAATAAAACCTCCAGCATCACTTCAAGTGATTGCGTTTCAATCAGCTCATAAAACGATCTGGAATTTTGATATGTTTTTCCCACATTTTGGACATATTGCTTTTGTAAGCCTTCTAGACCAACAAGAATTGATTCACATTTTTTAGGACTCAACATTTCTGGGTCATTGATTCCATGTGGCTTTTTATTATCTTTTGCGATGGTTTTTGGTTGCGGTTCATCTGTCCCACCACCAGGGTGAACTTCAGTTTGAGCAAAGATGTTTTGCACCAATAAGAGAGAGCTGATTAGGGTTATAACTTTGATATTCATCCTTCGCAACCTATCGGAAAGGAGAAGGTAATTCTTGAGTGAACCGCTTGACGCTCAACTAAATAACTGTATTTACATGGTTTTGCGTAACAATTTTTCCCCCGAATCTGGCGAGGCTTCAATTACCATCTGTGGAGTCCTGAAGAATTTGAACCGAAAACCAGGAATCAACGTATGGAAGAAACATTAATTGATGGCCAAGACATTCGAATCATTTTGAAGTCTGCCTTTGAGTTGCGCAAAAGTAAAAATGCTTCTTACTCGATCAATGCTTTCGCGAGAGATCTCTCCATGAACCAAGGCTATCTCTCCAACATCATCAATGGAAAAAGATTACCCACGCCCAAAGTGGCCTATAACTTGGGAGTCTTTCTTGGATTAGAAAAAGCCAAAATCCTCGACCTCGTTGCGAGAACTATTTAAATTGAATGAGACATTCCCCTGGAGTCAGTTTCTTTTCCATCCTCCTTAAAATCTTAAAAACATGTTGCTATATACACCTCATGAAATTCAAGGGGGTTCTATGAAAAACAAACACAGTCTCTTTTTAATGTTCTCATTGATGTTCGTTTCATTATTCGTAAGTAGCGCTTTTGCTGCCAACGCTAGACAGACTAGTTCCAAGGATATCAAAAAAATCGTTTCTGCTTTTAACAGGAATCAAGTTTTAAGCTTTGATCTTAAGTATGGTCTTGATTCGATTGATCAGGGGACTGATCCTACTTGTCCACCAGTTCCAGGAACTCGCCCGGGTTCGAACTGTATGCAGACAGTATGTACCAAGCTAGGCACTTTGGGTTGTGATTCTCAAAGTGAGCTAGCTGAAGTTGCCAAGATCTGTTCAACTCAATTTGATGGAAGTTGTATCAGTGATGCTTGTACGAAGCGAGGTTCTTCGCTTAATTGCGATGATATGAGAGAGATTCAAGAAATTGGTCTTATTTGTTCAGGTCAGTATGGTTCGGCCTGTATGAACGAAGTTTGTAAACGCATGGGAAGTAGCCTTGAGTGTGACGATATCCGTGAACTTTCGGAAGTCGGTATAGCTTGCTCTCGAGTCAACTACGCTGCCATTGAATGTTTAAAGTTTACTTGTTCACGTATGTGGTCAACTGATTGTGATGATATAGATGAATTGAGTCGTGTTTTAAATTCTTGTAAAGGGAATTAAGAGGGTCTCACTTTTAATGTTTAAACTTGAAATTGATAATAGGATTTAAAAATGAAAAAATTTATTTTAGGAATGATTTTTGTAGCAAGTACTGCTCAGGCATCGGATATTTATTTATCATCCGGTCAATCAATTGTTTTGGGTAGCCAGACTATAAGCTGTATGGGGAGTCCTCAGCATGATGGGCAATCTGCATGTACGATTACAAAAAGACTCTCAAAGATAGAACTCTACAATCGTGCCCGAAATGTCGGTGTGGGTGGTTGCTATATCTTCAATAATGGGTATGCCTTCGGAGTCATGGATTCTAGAGGGAAGCAAATTAGTATGACCTATATGTGTGATAATCCTGATGGCGAATATTGTGAGGCTCCAGTAAAAGGTCTCATTCAATTGGCCTGTGAGCTAGGAAAGTGCAGAGATTAATAAATCAATCAAATAAATGGAGGAGTGTATGAAGAAAATTATGTTATGTTTTGTCCTCATACCGGTCGCAAGTCCATTTTTCATTTGAAGTTAATGTTGGTTAGTTTAGATTAAAGCACTATCAAGAATGGATAGTGCTTTAATCACTTTCTTTTTATCCTTGCTAGATCTTATTTCTCATCTTTTATAACTTTACGAATTCACTGCCCCTTCAGGAGAAATCAATTCCACGGGAATTAGTTTCACCTGTCCAAGTGTTTATTAAGAAATTGTTAATTGTTATTCTTTAATTTCTGTTTTCATTTAAAAAAGGAGTTTTAATGAAAAAACTGACGATGTCTTTATGCATGCTTGTTGGTCTTTGTGCCCAAGCTGCATCTCACGGCAGTCCCCTCCCATCCAAATATGTTGAATCAAGACTTACGACAAAGTCTTTTCTTTCGCTTAATTCCTTCCGTGAAATGAATGTAAGCTCAGAAAATGGTACCTTGGTTTTTAAAGATTATGGCCACCTTTCTGATGTCATGAGCAAGTTGTCTGAGCTGTCACAAGAAGAAAGAATAAGATTTGAAGATTCAATTAATTTTAGATCTCTCGAATCAATTGAATATTTAGTCAATGAAGCCGAAGTTAATAACTTGGAAATATTCTTCGCTGGAGTTGATCCGAATCTATCAAGAGAAGAATATGAAAAGATGGGCTATTTTTATGAATATACTTCTTTGTACAAAGATTACCTTGATAAAGGTGTTATTGAACAAATTCTTGAAAAGGATGGTTCAGAAAGTTTTGAGCTTTTCGTCAAAGTGCCTCACTATTCGACTGTCTTGAATGAAAAAGGGGAACTCAGGGTTGGGGAGGAGACCTTTATTTTTAAAGGCTTCGAACTAAACGTTTTATCGAAAGATGGTGAAGTTGTTAGAACAATTGATTATAAAAAAAATAGTATGGATGGCAAGAAGATGGCCCACGATTTGAAAGAGCAAGATGATTGGTGGTGGATCTGGACCTACGATGGGAATGATAAGAGATATCGCATGGGTGTCATTCAATACACACTTCATGAGGATGTTTATTTTTTCTATATGTCGTCAGAGTTCTATGCCTTTGCGAAAGGGCAAAATAAGAGATTTTTTTCGTGGAAATACAGAAATGGCTACAAACCGGTTTATAGTATAGGTGGGCATTGGACTACCACGTTTAAAGCTAAGTCCTGTGCTGCCTGTCCTGTCGTCACAAATCCATGGCCTCTTTTAGATCTCAATGATCCATGGGAGGGGACGACACCTTATTCATGGTCTGCGGCAACTGACCCTGATGGAATGTCCAATGACTTCAAGGTCTTTTTACAGCCGAATGAGACTTGGCATTTATATAATGGTTGGATAATTTCAGAAGACATCCATAGCCGTTATACCATGTATTTTAGTTTTTCAGGCGGATCTTCAGGCTACTTCTATACGCTTTCAAATTAATTGAAATGGGGAGCTGGTTTAGGCCAGCTCCCATTTTTTATCTAAAATAACTCGGTAAAGATTTCGAAAGTCCATCAAGAGTCTGATGAAACTTTTTATTTGATAGGATGAGGATTTCATCATCAATTTGGATGGATTGTACAAGCGATTTTGCCTTCATCCGAGCGCGATTCTCTTGGATAAAGGGAACCGCAAGATCGACTGGTAGTAAGGCAATGTCAGCGGCGATCGTTGAAGGTAAAAGAACGAGTAGGGCGCATAAGGCCGGATTATAAATACATTGCATTCCCAGATAACCCGTAAAATCTCCAGGCATTCTTCTGTAACGCATATCATAGTCATAAAAATCTCTTAGAGACTCCAAGTAATTTTTTTCAAGAGCTTCATTCATTCTTTGCAGATCCATGGTGACTTTTGTTCCTCCAAACGAGTGAACGATGTAGTTCTTTTTCTCAACTCTCAGGATGTAGCCCAGTTTTTGGCAGTCACCTGTACTTGATCTTTTCAGGCAGTGTCCCTGAAGCGAACTTCCATCTTTCTCATTGATCACATTCCGTCCCATAAGATCGAGCTTTGAATCCGCCATTTGTTCGTCTTGATCAAGGGTAGAGCGGTAGGTCTCACCAGTGCGAGAAGCGGCCTCAGTGCTCAGGGTGGCGAGGCAAAGTAGTAAAAAGCATAGTGAGCGCATGACATGTCCTTTGTTGTTGGACTCAGTTTAGCTCTTTTGCTTGTCCCATTGTTTGTCTCTAGTAACATATTCAAAGGGTGTAAAAGATTTAGACGCTAACCCGTCATATTTACATTCCCAGGGAATATGGTCTAATAACGATGCTAGGGCCAACGATGAGGGAGATATTTATGACTGAGCAAAGGCTGATTGATTTGGAGATACGCTTTTCCCATCAAGATGATTTCTTGATGAAGCTTAATGAGGTTGTGACCGAGCAAGGGATCAAAATTGAGCGCTTGGAAAAAGAGTTGTTGGATTTAAAAAGAACTGCAAATACTGGCACAAGTGTTGAGGGGAATCGAAACTTGGCAGATGATAAACCGCCTCATTATTAGAGATAAAAAAAAGACCCGGCCTATCAGACCGGGTCTTTGAATCTATTTTAATTCTTTAATAATATGTTTCACCAGTTTTTTATAGCTATAAATTTTGTAACGACCATTTTCATTCTTTTGACAAAATAGTTTCGATTCATTTCCATCATTAATGATATTGACTGCTTCTTTCAGTGCTTCAGAGTGTTCTTCATTTGAAAGCGAGTCGAGGTTGAGCTTTTCATTCAGGTCTTGGATGAGCTGCTTTGGAAGAGCACCTTCTTTCGCTGCCGTAATTGTTCCAAGGGCCTGGTAGAATGTATTCAAATCATTTGCTCTTGTCTCATCTGCGGCGTCAATCAAAGCAAACACACCCTCTGTTCCTGCAAAAGCTGTTGGTGGGATCAGCATCCAGCCTGGTCCTGGCGCAATGACAAATTCTACGGCCATGGTAGCAAGTGTGGCGGCACTGATAACGACTGCTCCCGAGATCGCCCCAGCTTTTTTGAAGTCTTTAATAAGTTCGGCCCTTGCCTTCGCCTTAACTTTGTAAGCATTTGAGCAATCAGCAAATGCAGTTGAACAAGTGACTAGGGTTAAAAGTGAAGCGGCGATTAATTTTTTCATAAATATCTCCTTTGAAAATGAATGTGTGGTTCTTTTGAATTCTAAAGGGCCGTGGAGTCCACTAGGATTAAAAATGTTCTTAAAGTGGTTTGTGGAACTTGAATTGTAGGTTGTTAGGTTTTGTTTAGGTTTTAAACACTTGTTTAAATCAGTGATTTTCAGTAGTCTCAAACAATTGTTTAAATTTACCAGAGGAAACCATGAAATATCATGTAGTTAAGGCTGCTTTGCCTATCGTTTTGTTGGCCAGTGCCCACTTGCACGCCATAACTCTCGAAGATTATCTTGATCAAGTTCGACTTAAAAACGGGGGAGTGAGAAGTACTAAGATCTCCGCTGAGGCCAAGGGCCTTAGAATGGGTGAAGGATCATTATTCTTTAAACCCTCTTTCTTTTTAAATGGCGAATACTACGATGATCAACGCCCTACCAATGCTCCATCCTTTCAAGGGATTCAAACCTTAAGACATACCGTACGCACTGGTTTATCTCAAAATTTGAGAACTGGTA